>CAYYMF010000104.1:0-5968 GCA_964472755.1 uncultured Chitinophagales bacterium
TGACAGCAGCGTTTGAAGCAAAAGCACTGCCACTAGGTTTGTTCATACTGTAATAAGTCACCCAACAAACATCACAATTTACAATAAAGTTACACAGCATGACAAGCGCGTATTTATCTTTACAATGCTTATTGGTAATCATGGCAATAACGTTATCGTTTGCGGGGAATCCTGCTAACTCTTCAATTGATGAAAATCATCGCACCAAACACACCCTTCCGGTTCCAATTATATCCGTTTCTTTCAATTCAGATCCCAAAAATTACACCCTTAGACTGATGCGTAGTATTGACTACCCAGTAAAGGTTCTCGCAATACAGATTGGGAACTTTGATGTAGATATTGTCAACAAGATTAATGCGTCCCTCCATGCTCACATGTTCGACAATAAACTTATCGGTGAAGTGCGAGTGTCCTGTTTAGATTACAATCCAGGGTCAGCCAAAGGATTTAACTTCGGACTTAAGCAGTTGAACATATCCAGCGGTGGTGCAGCCGCATCCTGGGTGCTGGTGGTGAACAATGACATTGCGTTTTACCCTGGTGTATTACGCCACTTGTCTCGTTCAGTTGAGCGTGCGATTCGCCATGACGAGCGATTCGGCATAGGATTTACGTCACTATGCTGCGGCAGCGAGTGGTCTACAGTAGCGTTCACTCGTCGTCTAGTGGCGGTGGTGGGCCTGTTTGACGAGAACTTCTACCCGGCTTACTACGAAGACGACGACTACGCCATCCGCGTGCACCACTCGGGGGCCTTCGCCGCCGCCAGGTTCAACAACACGCCACTGCTACATGGCGATCTGGATGGCAGCAAGGACTACCTCAGCGGGCTCTTCACGCAGCTGTATCTGCGGCCGGACAAGTCCGCAGCGACCGATGCGTGGCGGCGGTCGCACGAGCTGGGTGTGCGGCGAAGCGTGTCGTATATCGAGTCCAAGTGGGGCATCAAGACGGGGGACTTCAAGGACAAGAACAAGCTGGACTGCAAGAGTGTGGAGGGCATCAACGGCCGCTGCTCCACGGGGTTCAGCCGGCCCTTCAACAACCCACAGCACAGCTTGGCTCACTGGGAGCTCTCCGCCGACACCTTAGACAGGATCAGCAATGGGGGAAACACGGCGAACTGAAGCGCATCAATCAGCAGTTCATGTATATTGTATATATTCTGTGCAATTTGTACATCATGTGAGCATACCACCAGCACATTTACGACACGATTGTCGACGAGATCGATCCAATCCGATCAACCACTGCAAATTATCGCCTGCGGAGCGGACCACCAGTGGTTTGTTTGAAAGCCATCGCGTCTCCGCCGTCGCAGATTCGCACCGCCTCCTCCTCGCTGACCTCCACCGCATCGGGTGGCAATTGCGGGTCCGCGCTGTCCTCACTCTCGCCCTCCTGAGCCCCCTCCACGTCCTCGCCGTCCTCCTTCTTGCCTCTCGCGGAGGAGCTAGTACCAGCAGGCAGATCGCCGTCCACTGCCAGAATAAGATACCGCGTACCAAAATGCAGACCCGCCATGACCACCAGGGACACGAGCCGGTGGTAGTGCCCTAATTCGAGCTCCTGCAGCCGCACTGGTACTGCGATCCATCTGTTGAGCACCGGGGATATCTCCGGCCACACATGAGGCGCAATCGCCGCCAGCGGTACCGGTAGTGACCACAGTAAAACCACAAGCGCAAAGTGGATACCAGATACTGTCGGGTGAGTTACTCTAGTTCTCTCTTGTAAGTGGCCTGTTATCACCACTGATGTCATCAAATAGAACGCCAGAATCCACTTCGGGTCGGCAATAAGTCGTGGATCGATCCCGGCCGGAGTGGCCATGAACAAAGAATATATCTCGTACCAGCTAACACAGGAGATAGATGCATATACATAACCGCTGAGTGAAAACTGGTCCAAAAATATACCACTGAGAGACACTATTAAGAAGGCGTTCAGTGACCTGACTTCTAAGGTTTGTTTTGTGTACAATAAAGCTATGGCCATCACAATGACAAAAATTCCACTCCAAAACTTGGCACCGGTGGAAATATAACTGTCGTTTATCGGTTGTATCTGACGTGATAACTGAATCATCTTCACATCCGTGAAAACATGACGAGAAAATGAAAGCAGGACAACTAGTGAAACAATAATTGATAGACTGGATTCAAGCAACTCAATGAGCCCCATTTTAGTGAGACCTAGACTGCAAATCGGAACTTTTTGTTTAAAGTTGGACAACAGTGGATTTCTCTTTAATTAAAAAGGCAAGATGAACTTAATACCATGGTACATTTAAATTTATACCAACATGGTATGTATACAACTGTAAGTTATGGTATACCATAGTATTGCTATCATGTGGTGTACCACACTGCTATGCACACCAGGTGGCTCTGTATTTGTCATACCTCTGCAAACCTTCACCGTTGACTCTCATTGTACAGCTTATTGATCATAATACGGTGCTGAACTCTTACTCTACAAAGCATTGTGGTCAAGTCGTTTGTTACGGGGGGTGGGTGGTTTATAAACATGTACATCTACAGGCTATGGGTGGTGGGTGTCGTGGCAACCGCTAACTGAACTGACATGTGTCAGTGCCTACCGCATGGGGGTTTTGGGTGCCATGGGCGTCTTGGGTCCCTTGGCTAGCCAGAAGGCCATCTGGTCCTCCTTGGTGCGCAGGGCCTTACCAGGAGTCATCGCATGCAGCAGCAGTTCGCTGGCTAGAGGTGCGCACTGATGCTGCACCGGACTCACGGCGGAAACAGCGGCCTCCACCACTTTGCTAGGCGTGCGACCGCAGGACTTGTCGTATGCGTCATACTCCCAGTGCACGGCGGACCCGATCTGCAGTTCCGGGCTGGAGAACACCATGTGCTTGCCCTTGGGCGTAGCCCCTGCACCGCCCACTTTAAAGGGTGTGTTGCGTTTCTGAGGAGATTGGTTCTCGTAGTCCTCCTCTTGCTCCTCGTCGGCTGCCTCGCTGAAGTCGATTCTGCGGGAGAGTATAGAGCATGGGCGGTGCAGACGTTGTTAGTGATAAGAGAAGAAATACTGTGATGCGGAAGTTGCATACCCCCAGTCAATCTTGTTGGCAATGCCCTCGGTCTGCCCGCAGTCGAACACCGTCTTTTTGCCCTGCGGAGTAGGCAGGCCCCGCAGCTGCATGTCGGACAGCATCTCCGTCAGCTCCTCATCATCGGCCTCCTCTTCTTCTTCCACCTCCTCCTCTACCCAATAGCCCTCATCTTCCTCGGTCGCTTCTTCCTCTCCGACGTGTGCACCCACCTCAAAGTCCACATCACACTCCTCGTCTTCGAGCAGTACCTCGCCGATAAATGACGCCTCTAGCATGGACATCTCCGTTGCTACAGGCTCTGTGCTCTCGTCGACCACATCCGCAACAATATCTTCCTCAGCAGTATTGACCACATTCAGTTCGATTGCCAATGTGCTAACCTCGACTTGGGCTGCATCTTCCACAGCCGACTCCATATCTGGGTTAGCAACCACGACCACCGTTTCTTCGGCCATTTCCACAGCTGACTCTGCACATGCTTCCACAGTTTCAATCTGCTCCTGAATAGTAGATTCCTCGTCGTTTTGTTCGATGGCTGAATCCGCACTCTGAATCTCGAGAATCAATCGGATAAGAACTTCTTTTTTCTGATTCGCCGCAATTTGCAGACTTTTTGCCTGAGCCTGAATCTCTCTATATGAAAGCTCGTTAAGAGTTTCAAAGTTCATTTCAATACTTTTGTTTGAAAAAGTTTAATTGTGACGCACCAAAATCTCTTATGACGGGAGGCAGAACATAGTGGTGATGGGGTTGCGAATCAGCGAATCAAAGCAGTTTTCCAACGGCTAGTAGCGTTAAACGGACATAATAAAATAACTTCGTAGCAAAGTAAATAAAGATGAGCAGATATTTACACAAAATCACAAAGTTATGGCGCAGCATCAACATCTGCACCTGGAACAATAGTGGCATCGTCAAACTCAGCGGCAGTCATTTTAAGCACCAGCTCCGCATACCGGCCATTGGGTCGCGCGAGCAGCTCCTCGTGAGTCCCACTCTCCACTGCGCGGCCGGCCTCTAGCACGAAGATGACGTCCGCGTCCTGCACGGTAGACAATCGGTGCGCGATCACCACCACGGTACGCTGTGCGCCAAGCGTCCGCAGAGAGTCTTGGATAGACCGCTCCGTCTCCGTGTCCAGCGAGGACGTGGCCTGTCAAAAAATGGGTGAGTGTATCTCATCGGTATTGTCGCCGGTACCACAGGTGGTCAGCAGGCGCTCACCTCGTCCAGCACGACAATGGGCGCGTCCTTGAGCAGGCAGCGAGCGATGGCCACGCGCTGCTTCTCGCCTCCGCTCAGTTTTAGCCCCCTCTCACCGACCTGCGTGTCGTATCCGTGGGGCAGCCGCGCGATGAGGCTGTCCAGTCGCGCCAAGCGCACAGCCTCCTGCATGCGCTCAGGGCTAGCCGCCAGGTTCCCGTAGCGGATGTTGTATCCGATGGTCTCGTTGAAGAGTACCGTGTCCTGTGGCACCACCGCGATGGCCGCCCGCAACGACTCCAGGGTCACGTCGCGGATGTCCTGTCCGTCGATGAAAATGCGGCCACTGCCACTGTTAGCGCCGTCGCCCGCACCGCCATTACAGTCAAAGAACCGATACAGCAGGCGGTAAACCGTGGATTTGCCGCTGCCCGAGCTGCCCACAATTGCGATCTTTCTACCGCCTGGGCAGCGCATGTCCAGACCCTGCAGGATCGGCCGGGTGGGGTTGCTCGGGTAGCTAAACCGTACGCCCTCAAAGGCAACCTCCCCCTTGGTTACCACTAGCGCTGGGGCGTTAGGCTTGTCCGCGATCAGAGGGCTCACGCGGCGCAGTTCGAACATGGCCCGCATGTCGATGGCGGCCTGGCGGAGTTCGCGGTACACCGACCCGATGAAGTTCAGCGGGATGCTCAGCTGGAACAGCAGGCCGTTCACCAAAACCAAGTCCCCAATGGTGGCCGTGCCAGCCACTATGTCCTGCGTAGTCATGAGCATGATGGCCGTCAGCCCGCAGCTGAAGATGGCGTTCTGGCCGAAGTTCAGCGCCGACAGCGACTTCTGTGTGGTGATGCTCGCTTGCTGGAAGCCGTGCAGGGAGTGGTCATACCTATTCGCCTCGTGTTTCTCGTTGCCGAATAGCTTCACTGTCTCGTAGTTAATGAGCGAGTCGATGCACTTGCCGCTCGCCGCGCTCTCTTCTCGATTCATGGCCTTTCGGATCTCCGTCCGCCAGTCCGACACTCGCACCGTAAACACAGTGTAGGCCGCCACTGTTGCAGTGGTGACCGCAGCATACGGCGTACCGAGGTTGTAGGTGAGCATTGCGCCGACGAGGGTCACCTCCAGCGCGGTGGGGAATACGTTGAACAGCATCGAGCTCAGTGCAAAGTTGATAGACCGGGTGCCCCTGTCGATGGTGCGGGATAGTGCTCCTGTGTTGCGATCGAGGTGGAACTGCAGGTCCAACTTATGCAGGTGCTCGAATACGTTGCGCGACACCTGTCTGATGGCACCGTGGGACACCTCGGAGAAAATAGCATTGCGCAGCTCGCCAAAGCCAGCAGCAGTGCTCCGAGCTATTCCGTAGCCGAGCACCATTGCAACAGGTGCAACAGTCCAAACTTGAGTTGGGTCAACATTAGCAAAGCCGTCAACGATATCTTTGAACAGAAATGGCACATAAATGTTAATCAGCTTTGATGACACCAGTAAACTTAGAGAAACAACCACTTTGCTTTTGACTGAAAAAGCATTCGGTGTTTTTGAATCAGGCCAAAGATAACCACTGAGTTCATTAAGTATTTGTAAATCGTTTTTGGATTTAGAAATCGCTTTGTTCTTGTTCTTCTCTTCTGCTGATACGGAAAAGTGCTGTAGTGGTTTACGAGCAAACGCATTTCG
>CAYYMF010000105.1:0-5831 GCA_964472755.1 uncultured Chitinophagales bacterium
GTAGACGGCACCTACGATGTAGAGTACCGTGACGGCGAGATTGAACCAGGCGTATATAAAGACTTTATACGCCTCGCTGACTCTGACTCGACAGCAGACACGACCCGAACCCCTTTGAGTAGTCCTCAAAAAGCACTCTCTGTGGCCATTGGTACGTATATGCCCGGCGACACTGTGTCTGTGAATGCGGGAGGAAAGTGGCAGACGGGGCAAGTTGTTGCATGCAGAGCAGAAAGGACCACCGATGGTGAGGACGGTGTGTACGACATCGAGTGTGAGAACGGTGAGCTGCTGGACCGAGTCCCAGAGAGCAGAGTTAAGTCCCGTGATGCCCCCACAGCACGAGCGTACCAGGCTGTGCATGTGGCTAAGTACAGCGTCGGGGACAAGGTGGACACACTTCAGAGCAGCACAGGAAAGTGGCTGGGTGGCCGCATCCGCAAGCACTCAAGAGTCAGTGGCACGTACAGTGTGTGCCATGACAGTGGCGAGGTAGAGCGCGATGTGGATGAGGGCCGCATACGCTCAGCAGAGGTCGTCTCGCCGCAGAAACTCAGGCGCGTGGGTTCCACAGTCAAGTCTCTGATCACACCATCAGTTGTCAGTGATGTAGAGAATAGTACGTTTGACAAAGAAGATAAAGGAATCACGTCCTCCAGTGGCCACAACCGAGTCCGTAGCTTTGACAAAACACCGACAAATAGCACCGGGAAGGACTTGCTCACACCTTTAAACTCGGACAAAAAGAACGTTACTCCGCGCAATTTGTTTGGCTTGTTGTCGACGCCCTCACCCAAGCATGACGAGCCCACTGCTGCCTCCTTACAAAAGACCTGGTCGTTCACACTGAGAGACAGTGGCAAGAAAGACCCCAGTCCACGCGGACTGCAGAAGACTGCCTCGTTCACCTTTGGGTCTGCTTCAGACTCAGCAAAGAACAAGCGCACCGAGCCGTACCCACACAACAAATATACCGCGGGCGATCGCGTGGAGGCCAATTACCGGAAAACCGGAACCTGGCTGAAGGCAAATGTGTGGAAGGTGCGTGGCGATCAGTTATACGACGTGGACTACGGAAACGGCGATTACGAGACGGCTGTATTGGAGGACAACATGCGGCCTGTTGAGCACGTCAAGTACTACGTCGGAGACAGGGTTGAGGCCAACTATCGCGGTATCGGGAAGTGGATCCCCGGTACGATTCGCCGGGACCGCGGGAACAACGAGTACGACATTGACTTTGTGAACGGTAAGCTGGAGAGCAAGGTCGGAGACCTGTGGATCCGCCTGGTATCCGCTTGTCAGCGCCTAGATTCACTGTACCATGTACACGACAAGGTCGAAGTGTTTTACGACATCGGCGTGTGGCGGCTAGGTACAGTTAAGACGGTCCACATGGGTACAGTCCCCAGTGGTGAATCTGCCGACAGCAACAGGGGCGCTGATCCGCTGTTGGTGGAGGGCAGCACATACGACATCGAGTACACAACGGGTGCCTTCGATGAGGGTGTCAGAGAGGACTACCTACGGCGGTTCGCGCCTCCATCTAGCGCCACGCGCAGTAAGTATGTGTTTGAGGTGGGCGACAAAGTGCAAGCCAACTACAGAGAGTTGGGTCGGTGGTTGCCTGGTGTTATCAAACGGGATCGCGGTAACTTCGTTTACGACATAGACTTTGACGATGGAAAGATCGAGACGAAGGTCTCCGAGCACTTGATCCGACTGATGGAGAGCATTTCTGCCAGCAGGCGACGCGACGAACTGCGGGACTCTCTGACGGTGGGGTCCCGTGTGGAAGTGAACTACCACGCCATGGGTCGGTGGTTTGCGGGGACAGTCAAGCGTGTGATTGGTAGTGGCAACAGCAGTATGCCTCAGTACGATGTGCGCTACGATGACGGCGAGACTGAGAGGGAGGTGCGCATCGACTACATTCGACCGATTGGTGTGCGCTGCTCGTCCTTGCCCGCCCTGCGACCAGTATTTAAAGTGGGTGATCGCGTGCGCCTGCAAAGCCGCAACAGGGAAATAATGGAAGAAACAGAAGCACTCACGGCAGCGAAACAGGCGGCCGAAGAGGAGGCTGCTGCTCTCGCTGCTGCCAAGGCCAGAATCGAGGCTGAGCACAGACTGCTGGAGGCGGCGAAACGCACCGCTGAGAGTGAGTCCGAGACGTTGCTAGCGCTGAAACAGAAGTTGGAGGAGGCCAGAATCGTCACTCAACAACGGGAAGTGCATGGTAATACTATCACTTGCACGGTAGACTGTTGCAGCGACGAGGCTGTGGTGGACAAGGCTTTGAAGACTGAAGAAAGTGTCGCGTTGAACGCTTCAATGGCAAGAGCAAAAGAAGAGTCGAAGGCGCTGGCTGCGTCCAAGGCCCGCGAAGGGGAAGAGAGCAAAGCAACTGCGTTGAACGCTGCTTGTGAGTCCGAAGAAGAGAAGGCTCGTGAATTGCATCACGGTTCTATTGACAAAGAACTGTTGACTTTAGTCGCTGCGAAGGAGCGGTCGGAGGACCAGGCCCGTGCTCTGGTGGTCGCCACGGACAAGGCGATGGAGGAGCTGAGGGCGCTCTCTGCTGCGGTGGGCAAGGCCGAGGAGGAGGCTAGAGCGCTGGCCGCCGCGAGGCTCAAGGCAGAGAATGCGATCGCGGCTCTGGAGCGGGCTCAGAAGGCGCGGGAGGAGTCTATTGCCCGCGCCAGGTTGCAGGCAGAATTGGAGGCTCGCATTGCGCGTGAACATGCAGAGGTCGAGGCCATGGCAGCTGCTGAGGCAGAGAAGCGCGCACTACTTTTAGAGGAAGCACGAGTGCTGGCTGAAATAACGGCATTGAAACTGCGCGAGGAAGACGAAGGTCGAGCCATGGCGGTTGAGGAGCAGATGATGTTTGACTTGATTACCAAGGAGGCAGTGGTGAAGGCAGCTCAGGAGGAAGCTCTGAGGGCTTGGCATGAGAAGGCTGATCGGTTTGCCCGCGAGGTGGCGGAGGCGGAGCTGCACCGCACAGGCTCCCAGCAGTGTTCTGAAGCGATGGCTGCACGTGGTTTGCACCGTCCTCAGAGCATGATCATCGATTACGGCGCCGTTTATCCTGACGACGCAGATCACGGCAACGTCAGGAATGGAACAGCGAATGTCAATGATGATGATGACGAAGACGTTGACTCGGAGGTGCTCGGCAGCAGCGATTTTGACTTCGACAACCTGTATCCTGGAAGTCTGTCACCTCTGGCCACTGCATCGGGTGCTGAGACACCGCTGCCCAGTATTCCAGAGACACTGGTGGACGAGGATGATGGCGAAGAGGAGGTTCCCTTGGCACGCACTGGTCTGGGGCAACTGCTGGTTAGTGGAGTCTACGATGCAGATGAGGACCTGGTCGACATGCGCTGCCCCGCGGTGGAGGGCGTGAACCCCGTCTCATCACTTGTTCCTAAAGGCGTCGTGCTGGCGGGCGAGGTCAAGCGCTTGTACGATCCGAACGGCAAGAAGACGCACAGTGGCGTTGTGCGCGATCTGTCCAAATTGAAACCAGCATACTCTGAAGTGATTGACATTGGCGGCGACAACAGATCAGCTGCGGCGGACGAGTTCGTAGTGGAGCCGGAGCAATTGGCTGGTGATACAGCCTGGTCGCATGAGTTTGCAGGGCGTGTCTATGCGCCCTCCCGCGACAGAGCTGAGGCACTCCACGCACTTCTCACGGCGGAGAAGGCGAAAGCTGAATCTGCTCGCACCGCGCTGGAAGCTGCGAAGACAGAGTATGTCGCTGTTCAGTCGGGTTTAGATAGCGCCCCGCGAAGCGGAGTCGTGTCAGACACTGAGAGACAACAGTCGGATGCTCTTATGGCGGAGCTGGGAGCAGTCAGTGAAAGCGAGGGAGTGCTGGCCCTGTCTGCGCGCAACGAGCGAGTTTCAGCGGAGACCGATGCCATGCGCGAAGGAATGAGAGTCAGGGAGATTGTGTCTCAGGCGGATGGTCTCCTGAAAGGCCCCGGGTACTCGAAGGAAAAGACGCGTCTTTTTATGACTGCAGCGGAGCACGCAGATGCGGAAGTCGCCGCACTGGAAGCTGCACTGAATCATGTGGCGGAGGAGATGAGGGCACTGACAGCTGCGACGGATCTTCTGTCTCGGGCCTGTACAGCTGGACAAGAAGTACTGTCAAGAGAAAGAGAAGCGCCAGTGGAGCCGCGCACTGGACTGGGTTCACTGTTGGTGTTTGGAGGGCTGCACGACGCGGAGCTGTACCATATGCGCGATCAGGATAGGGAAGAATCCGAAGCAGATGAATCCGCCCAGTCCGCTCGTCAAACCTTGGTTCGTCGTGTCCCCAAACAAGTTCCTGTGGATATATTGAAGCCAGCACACTCTGAAGTTATTGACATTGGCGGCGACAACAGATCAGCTGTGGCGGATGAGTTCGTAGTGGAGCCGGAGCAATTGGCTGGTGATGCAGCCTGGTCGCATGAGTTTGCAGGGCGTGTCCATGCGCCCTCCCGCGACAGAGCTGAGGCACTCCACGCACTTCTCACGGCGGAGAAGGCGAAAGCTGAATCTGCTCGCACCGCGCTGGAAGCTGCGAAGACAGAGTATGTCGCTGTTCAGTCGGGTTTAGATAGCGCCCCGCGAAGCGGAGTCGTGTCAGACACTGAGAGACAACAGTCGGATGCTCTTATGGCGGAGCTGGGAGCAGTCAGTGAAAGCGAGGGAGTGCTGGCCCTGTCTGCGCGCAACGAGCGAGTTTCAGCGGAGACCGATGCCATGCGCGAAGGAATGAGAGTCAGGGAGATTGTGTCTCAGGCGGATGGTCTCCTGAAAGGCCCCGGGTACTCGAAGGAAAAGACGCGTCTTTTTATGACTGCAGCGGAGCACGCAGATGCGGAAGTCGCCGCACTGGAAGCTGCACTGAATCATGTGGCGGAGGAGATGAGGGCACTGACAGCTGCGACGGATCTTCTGTCTCGGGCCTGTACAGCTGGACAAGAAGTACTGTCGAGAGAAAGCGAAGCGCCAGTGGAGCCGCGCACTGGACTGGGTTCGCTGTTGGTGTTTGGAGGGCTGCACGACGCGGAGCTGTCCCATATGCGCGACCAGGATCGGGAAGAATCCGAAGCAGATGAATCCGCCCAGTCCGCTCGCGAGATTTTGGTTCGTCGTGTCCCCAAACAAGTTCCGGTGGATATATTGAAGCCAGCATACTCTGAAGTGATTGACATTGGCGGCGACAACAGATCAGCTGCGGCGGACGAGTTCGTAGTGGAGCCGGAGCAATTGGCTGGTGATACAGCCTGGTCGCATGAGTTTGCAGGGCGTGTCTATGCGCCCTCCCGCGACAGAGCTGAGGCACTCCACGCACTTCTCACGGCGGAGAAGGCGAAAGCTGAATCTGCTCGCACCGCGCTGGAAGCTGCGAAGACAGAGTATGTCGCTGTTCAGTCGGGTTTAGATAGCGCCCCGCGAAGCGGAGTCGTGTCAGACACTGAGAGACAACAGTCGGATGCTCTTATGGCGGAGCTGGGAGCAGTCAGTGAAAGCGAGGGAGTGCTGGCCCTGTCTGCGCGCAACGAGCGAGTTTCAGCGGAGACCGATGCCATGCGCGAAGGAATGAGAGTCAGGGAGATTGTGTCTCAGGCGGATGGTCTCCTGAAAGGCCCCGGGTACTCGAAGGAAAAGACGCGTCTTTTTATGACTGCAGCGGAGCACGCAGATGCGGAAGTCGCCGCACTGGAAGCTGCACTGAATCATGTGGCGGAGGAGATGAGGGCACTGACAGCTGCGACGGATCTTCTGTCTCGGGCCTGTACAGCTGGACAAGAAGTACTGTC
>CAYYMF010000106.1:0-5830 GCA_964472755.1 uncultured Chitinophagales bacterium
CCAATAACCCCAACTACCTTTATTGTGGGAATAATATACATTTCCATAAGAGGAATAGGTAACATTGCCGTTTTCATAACTAAATGTACCATAATTATACCCTGAATTACTTACTGCATTCCAAGCCGCATATATCATGTTCCAAATACTAGTAGATAATCCTAAATTGCCAGAACTACTACTATTCCCAAAAGAAAAGAAATCGCTACTGCCACCACCGCCGCCACCATAATTTGAATGAAAGTTGTCAAAATTAATAGGAGGGTCATCTACTTTATTGTCTTTATAAATTTCATACTTCCACCCACTTGGGTCGGTGTATTTAAGTGGGTTGTTTAGTACATAGCTATAACGGTTGTAGTTTTGATACATAGTGTGATTGCTATTACAAATATACATCTTTTTATATGTAAGATTTAAATTTGCTTTGTTTATGTTTACAAGATACCTACGCTATAGCTTAGTTACAAACTTACTTCAGCCTAGTAAAATTGAAAACGCTAGATAAAACCTTCTATTTGGCGTTTTATTTTAATATTTTTCGCTATACTATTCTGTATGGATATTACTCAGGTGTTATTTTGTGCTATCTTATATTAAAATAAAGAAAATGCTTTGAAAATATTGTTTTACTTATCTTTGTAGAACAATTTTCATTATGCTTACGATAGAACAATTAAAAAGAGACCCTGAATTTGCTAAAGAACGTTTGGCACATAAGAATTTCAAAGATACACAGTTTGTAGATGAGCTTATAAATTTAGATGTTGATAGAAAAATTATAAAGACAAAACTAGACGAATCTTTAGCTCAAAGAAATTCACTTTCTAAAGAGATTGGAGCTTTAATGAAATCTGGAGATAAAGAAAAGGCTGAAGCCATAAAAAATACGATTGCAAATATCAAATCAGAAGCTGACCAATTTGAGGAACAATTGAAAGCCATTGAAGATAAACAGTTTGAATTATTGGTACAAATGCCAAATTTTCCAAATCAAATTGTTCCAAAGGGTTCACGTGCAGAAGACAATGAAATAACTTATTGTGTTGATGAAATTCCTGAATTAGACGATAAAGCATTGCCACATTGGGAACTGGCAAAAAAATATAATATCATAGATTTTGAATTGGGTGTAAAAATTACTGGAGCTGGATTTCCTGTTTATAAAGGGAAAGGTGCTGTTTTGCAACGCTCATTGATAGCTTTCTTTTTGGATAAAGCCGCTGAAGCTGGATACAATGAGGTGCAAGTGCCACACATGGTGAATAAAGATTCTGCTTTCGCAACAGGTCAATTGCCAGACAAAGAAGGTCAAATGTATTTTGTAAACGAAGATGAGTTTTATTTAATTCCGACTGCAGAAGTGCCAATTACAAATATTTACAGAGACGAAATTATTGATGAAAAATTATTGCCAATAAAAAATGTAGGCTATACGCCTTGTTTTAGAAGAGAAGCCGGAAGTTATGGCAAAGATGTACGTGGATTAAATCGTTTACACCAATTTGATAAGGTTGAAATTGTACGAATTGAAAAACCTGAAAATTCTTATCAAGCTTTGGAAGAAATGTTAAAACATGTCGAAGCTTTGTTACAAGCTTTAGAATTACCTTACAGAATTTTACGTTTATGTGGAGGTGATATGACTTTTTCTTCTGCCTTAACTTATGATTTTGAAGTTTATAGTGCTGCTCAAAAACGTTGGTTAGAAGTAAGTTCAGTTTCTAATTTTGAAAGCTTTCAAGCCAATAGATTAAAATTGAGAACTAAGGACAAAGACAATAATAAGGCACTAGCACACACACTCAATGGAAGTGCATTGGCACTGGCAAGAATCGTTGCTTGTTTATTAGAAAATCATCAAACAGAAAACGGTATAAAAATTCCTAAAGCTTTAATTCCTTATACAAGATTTGAAATAATAGCTTAATATTCTTATCGTTTATGCTTTAAAGTTGAAAAGTGGATTACCTCAATCTATCCATACTTTTGACCAATTTGTCATCACTTTTGATGCCATTATAAGCCAATAAATTAAAGAACAAAATAAACAATGGGAAAACGGCTCCTGCACCAAAAGTATATTTATCTAATCCATAAAAAGTGATTAATCTAAAAACAAAAATACCAATCAATACGATACTGACTAATATATTTAACAAAACAATTCGCATTTGTAATTTTCTATTTCCAAATATAAAAATTGCACCTAAAGCCACTAATCCAATTGCAGCACTCAACAACAAAAACAACATTATTTCCTTAATAATCAAAATGCCTCTAACGCCATCAATAGTAATGCCACCAAATGGTACAAAAATAAAAGCCAATACGGCTAAAACGACTAATAATAAATAAACAGTTTGGATTCTTTGTATCATACTTTACCTTTTTCGTTACAAAAATAAACAATTATAACATTTAAGATTAGAAAATCTGTATTATCTTGTGTGAATATGCGTTATTTTATCGAATTAGCCTACGATGGCTCTGCTTTTTCAGGTTGGCAAATTCAAGAAAATTCAATCAGTGTACAGCAAGTTATTGAAGAAGCATTATCTAAAATATTAAGAGAAAAAATAGATCTAGTTGGCTGTGGAAGAACAGATGCTGGTGTGCATGCTCATCAATATTTTGCTCATTTTGATTTTGATAACCCAATCCCAGATAATTTCTTATACCGTATTAATTCTTTACTTGGGAAATCTATAGCGATTAAAAACATTTCAAAGGTAGAACCTGAAAAACATGCTCGTTTCTCTGCAACCAAACGCACTTATCAATACTTTCTACATTTTAGCAAAAACCCATTTTTGGAAGATTATAGCTTTTACTTGCCTACTTATCCAAATTTGGAAGCGATGAATATTGCACTACAACTTTTAGTTGGGTCACATGATTTTTCTACTTTTGAGAAAAAAGGAAGCGATAATACGAATTCTATATGTACTGTTTTTGATGTACAATTCATTGAACAGCAAGAAAAACTAATTTTTAGAATTACAGCTAATCGTTTTTTGAGAAATATGGTTCGTGCAATTACTGCAAGTTTATTGATGGTGGGCTATGGACAAATATCTTTACAAGAATTTGAAGCGACATTTAAAAATAAAGAAAAAATGCATCTTAAATTAGTTGTTCCTGCAAAAGGTTTATTTTTGTGGGAAATTAAATATTAAAGTAAAATATTTTGGGCAAAGAAACTACAGATTGGCAGACTCTAAAACGGATTTTTAAATTAACAGACCCATTTAAAAAGCGTTTCTATATTACTTTGGGCTTGGGAATAGTATTAGCGATTATTGCTCCAGTTCGCCCTATTTTAATCGAAGATGCCATTGATAATAACATTGTTCAACAAACAGGAATAGGTTTGGAGAATATTTGTTTGCTCATTTTTATCAATATTTTATTGGAGTTTGTTATTCGTTATATATTTTCCTTGCAGTCGGCTGTTTTGGGACAATCGATAATGAAATACCTACGCACAAAATTATTTAATCACGTTAGTAGTTTAAAAGTAAGCTATTTTGACAAAACACCTGTTGGCATTACCATTACTAGAACGATAAATGATATTGAAGCAATTAATAACATTTTTTCTGAAGGGATAATTGCCATCATTACAGATGTATTGACATTGATTTTTGTCATTGGTTGTATGTTTGCAATTGATTGGAAATTGACTTTGGTTTGCCTAACAACTTTTCCTTTTATGATTTGGGCAACTTATATTTTCAAAGAAAAAGTTAAGGTTTCATTCCATACAGTAAGAGAAAAAGTAGCTCAATTAAATGCATTTGTTCAGGAACGTATTTCAGGCATGAGAATTATTCAAATTTTTAATGCTCAAGATAGAGAATTTAAAAAATTTGAAAAGATAAATTACGAACATTATAAAGCAAACGATAAATCGGTTTTGTATTTTTCGATTTTCTTCCCATTTGTTGAGATTGTTTTAGCAGTATCTATGGCGTTAATGCTTTGGTTTGGAAGTAAAATAGTTTTAGAGGAAACTGCTAATATCGGAATTTTTGCAGCATTTATTATGTATTTGAATATGGCATTTAGACCATTGCGAATGTTAGCAGACAAGTTCAATACGTTACAAATGGGAATTATTGCGGCCGAAAGGGTATTCAAATTATTGGACAATCAAGAAAAAAATGAAGATCAAGGACGTATTGAAAAAGAAAGTTTTGATGGCTCAATAGAGTTTAAAAATGTTTCATTTGCTTATAAAGAAGATGAATATGTTTTAAATAATATTTCTTTCAAAATTGAAGCTGGGAAAACTTTAGCTTTGGTAGGTGCCACTGGCTCAGGAAAATCAAGTATTACCAATCTATTCAATCGTTTTTATGAAATCAATAAAGGTGAAATTCTGATTGATGATATTAATATTTACGATTATTCTTTAGAGAATTTGAGAAGTGCATTTGCGTATGTTTTGCAAGATGTTTTCTTGTTTTCAGGAAGTATATTGGATAATATTACACTTAAAAATCCAACGATAGATAAGGCAAAAGTCATTGAAGCGGCAAAGCTCGTTGGTGCACACGATTTTATTATGGATTTGCCTAATGGTTATGATTATAATGTACAAGAAAGAGGTGCTACTTTATCCGTAGGACAAAGACAATTGTTATCTTTTATTAGAGCATTGGTTTATGACCCAGCAATTTTAGTTTTAGATGAAGCAACATCATCTGTAGATACTGAATCTGAATTACTCATTCAACAAGCAATTGCTAAATTAATTGAAAATAGAACAGCTATAGTAGTAGCACATCGTTTATCGACGATACAAAATGCAGATAAAATTATTGTTTTACAAAAAGGCAATATCATTGAAGAAGGAACACATCAAACTCTGATGAACACATCAAATGGGTACTATAAAAACTTATATGAAATGCAGTTTGCTAATATTCACTAATAATTATGGTGTGTTTAGAAATGCAAAAAACTTAAATATTTCCCGAAATCACTGAATTTCAGCCATAGTATCCATAGGTTTTTTATTATTTTTCCTATATTTTTCGTATTTTTGCACCGATTTTTAATCTAATACTAAGCAAATTATGTCTAATACTGACAAAAAATTTTATAAAGAATATAAACAATTCAATCCTACAGAAATTGAACAATCCATCAATGCATTTTGGAAATCCAATGATATTTTTAAAAAAAGCATCACTCAAAGAAATGACAGTCCAAACTTCGTTTTTTATGAAGGTCCGCCGAGTGCAAATGGAATGCCTGGGATTCACCATGTGATGGCAAGAGCCATAAAAGATATTTTTTGTCGATTTAAAACGATTCAAGGATATAAAGTAAATAGAAAAGCAGGTTGGGACACACACGGCTTACCTATTGAGTTACAAGTAGAAAAATCATTAGGAATTACCAAAAAAGATATTGGAACAAAAATCTCTGTCGAGGATTACAATAAAGAGTGCCGCAAGGAAGTCATGAAATTTAAAGACAAATGGGATGAATTGACAGACAAAATAGGCTATTGGGTAGATTTAGATAATCCATACATCACTTATGAAAATGAATATATAGAAAGTGTTTGGTGGCTAATTTCAGAATTATATAAAAAAGGTTATTTATACAAAGGACTAAAAATCCAACCATACTCACCAGCAGCTGGAACAGGTTTAAGCTCACACGAACTCAATCAACCGGGTTGTTATCGTGATGTAAAAGATACAACGGCAGTTGCTTGTTTTAAGCTTCAAGCAGAAGATGAAAAATTGCAACATTTATTTTCAAGCCATCAAGATATTTATTGTTTAGCTTGGACAACCACGCCTTGGACATT
>CAYYMF010000107.1:0-5702 GCA_964472755.1 uncultured Chitinophagales bacterium
GACAATGTATCGGGACTATTAACCAGCGAATTGCACGGTAGTGGTTTGGCGTTTTACAATACTTCGCCTTTTACAATGAAAAAACTCTTGGCTGACCCTAAGAATATTGATGCTAACTTTTTGGATTATCTCAACGGTTTTTCGGAAAATGTGCAGGACATCATTACGAAATTCAAGTTCCGAAATCAGCTAAAAACTTTTGAGGAAACAGGCATCACATTTTCATTGATTGAAAAATTCTGCAACCCTAAAGTAGAACTCAGCCCTGAAAAAATTTCGCCTATGGCAATGGGCTATATGTTTGAGGACTTGATTCGCAGATTCAATGAAAAAACCAATGCAGCCGCAGGGCGACATTTTACGCCAAGGGAAATCATTGAGTTGATGACGCATTTGGTGTATTTGCCTGTAAAAGACAAAATCCAAAAAGGCACTTTTTTGGTGTATGACCCTTGTGCAGGTTCGGGTGCAATGCTTACTCAATCCAAACTTTTTGCGACCGACCCAGAAGGAGAAATCAAATCAACGGCTACTTTCCACTTGTACGGACAAGAAAATACAGGCGAAATGTACGCCACTTGTAAATCGGATATGTTGCTGAAAAATGAAGACCCTGATAAAATTAAGTTTGGTTCTACTTTGAGCGAATACGGTTTTGACCCTGATTTGAAATTCAACTTTATGCTGACCAATCCGCCTTATGGAACAACTTGGAAGCAGGATATTGACAACCTAAATGTAGGCACAGGCAAGAAAGTGGAGATAAAAGACAGACGATTTAACCTAAAGATTAAAAACTTCAAAGGCGAATTGGAAGAAACGTGCTTGACTTCCCGAAGCAATGACGGTCAGTTGATGTTTATGCTCCATATGCTTTCTAAAATGAAAGACCCGAAAGACGGTGGTAGCCGTATTGCTTCCGTACACAATGGTTCGGCTTTGTTTACAGGAGATGCAGGCAGCAGCGAAAGCGGTATTCGCCAATACATACTTGAAAATGATTTGTTGGAGTGTGTTATTCAATTGCCAAATGATATTTTCTACAATACAGGTCAACCAACATACATCCTAATTCTAACCAACAATAAGCAATCTTCAAGAAAAGATAAAGTTCAATTGATTAAGGCAGACACCTTTTTCAAAAAAATGACAAAGGCACTAGGTAATAAAAAGAATGAACTCACATCTGAACAAATCAATTTGATTGTGGAAATTTATCTTAAAAATGAAGAAAACGAGTTTTGCCAGATTTACAATAACAAAGATTTCGGTTATTACACTTTAAAACTAAAGCACTCAAATTTAGATTTTAATGAAAATCACGATTTTAAGGATATGGAGTTTATTCCGTTAAAGCATAATATAGATGAATACATTTCCAATGAGATTCTCAGCTACACCCCAAATGCTAAAGCTGATTTAAAATCTATAAAAATTGGTTATTCAATAAATTTCTTAGAACATTTTCACAAAGCAAATTCATATAGAGATTTAGAAAAGGTCATAAATGACATTCAAAGGTTAGAAGAAAAAAGCAATGGACTATTAAACACGCTATTACAATGATAAAAAGAGAGAAATTGAAAAACTCAAACATCTTTTGGATAGGAGATATTCCGAAAGAGTGGGAAATAAAAAAGGTAAAACACGTTCTATTTGAAGTGTCAAATAAATCAGAAACTGGATTAGAAGAATTATTGTCACTTTCACAGTATACAGGAGTTGAACTAAAAAGGGATAAGAAGAAAAATGAAAATGATAATCTAACAAATGCAATGTCGTTAGTTGGATATAAAGTAGTAGAGCAAAACCAATTGGTTAGCAATATTATGCTCGCTTGGAATGGCTCGCTTGCAGTATCAGAATATGACGGCATAATAAGCCCAGCATATTGTATTTATCAATTCAGAAATGATTATAATCCTAAATATTTTGAATATCTTTTTAAAACAGAAATATACAAGGCTGAATTTAAGAGGAAATCTACAGGAATTATTGAAAGTCGTTTAAGGCTTTATTCAGACCAATTTTATAATATTCATTGTATCGTACCACCAATTGAAGAACAGAATAAGATTGTGGAAGTCATTGCATTTAAAATAAAACAAATACAAAATCTTATTCGATACACAAACGTAATTTTTGGCAAGACTAATCCTAAAACTGGTTTGCTTCAAGAGTACATCAATACACTAATTTATAATTTAGTAATTGGTAAAATTGATGTTAGAAATTTTGAGATACCTGAAATCGATTTAGAAAGCAAAGAGTTGGAAGAGTTCAGCTACTTAGAACAAAGTGGTTCAGAACTAGGGGTTGCTGCGGAGGATGCAGAAGAATATCAAACGATAGAAGAATGACAAAACATACAGACACCACAGAAAAAGGATTAGAAACCCACATTTCCCAATATTTGGTCAATGAGAATGGCTATTTACTTCGTGAAAACACAGCTTACGATAATGTGGCTTGTTTGGATAATACCTTATTGTTTGAATTTTTAGAAGCTACGCAACCTAAATCAGTTGCTAAACTCAAAACCTACCACAAAGACCTTTACAAGCAAAAAATAATCAAACGCATCAATGACCAAATACAAGCAAAAGGCGTAATTGAAGTATTGCGAAAAGGAATAACAGACGGATTTACCGATACCAAACTAGATTTGTTTTACGATAAACCTGTTTCAAATTACAACGCTTCTGCCAATGCTTCGTATCAAGCCAACCGATTTTCGGTGATGCGTCAGGTCTATTTTTCGCCACAGAATAAAAAGTCATTGGACTTGGTCGTTTTTATCAATGGCATTCCGATTATTTCCTTTGAGTTGAAAAATGAGTTGACCAAGCAAAATGTAGAACACGCCATCAAGCAATACAAAACAGACCGAGACCCAAATGAAGAACTGTTTCGCTTAGGTAGGTTAATTGTAAATTTTGCAGTGGACACAGAAGAAGTTTGGATGTGTACACAACTCAAAAAAGAGAAATCATACTTTTTACCTTTCAATAAAGGCTATAACAATGGAGCAGGAAATCCACCAAATGGAGGTATAAAAACCGACTATTTGTGGAAAGAGGTTTTGACTAAAAGTAGTCTAACTAATATCATTCAGAGTTTTTGCCAACTCATTACCGAAGAAAAGGAGTACTTAGATGAAAAGGGTAAAGTCAGAACCCGAAAGGAAAAGAAACTGATTTTCCCACGCTATCACCAATTGGTCGCTGTTCGGAATTTATTGGCAGATGCACAAGAAAAGGGTTCTGGTCAAAAATATTTGATTCAACATTCCGCAGGTTCGGGCAAGTCCAACTCCATTTCTTGGTTGGCTCACCAGTTGGTTGGTTTACACGACAAATCAGGACAAGACAACATTTTTGATACGGTAATTGTAGTAACAGACCGAAGGGTTTTAGATGCTCAAATTCGAGACAATATCAAACAGTATCAGCAAGTAAAAGGTGTAGTTGAAGCCATTACCGAAGGCAGTAAACAACTGAAACAAGCACTGGAAGAAGGCAAAAAAATCATCATTACCACCATTCAGAAGTTTCCACACATTGTTGAAGATATTGGCGATTTGCCAGGGAATAATTTTGCCATTATCATAGATGAAGCACATAGCAGCCTTAGCGGCCAAATGGCAAGAAAACTTAACGAAACACTTTCAAAACTTAACCTTGACCAAGCTACACAAGCCGAACTGGAAGAAGACTTGGAAGACATTTCAAGTATGGTTGATGTGGAAGATGCTGAAGAAACTATAACAGGCGAAGATTTAATCCGAGTATTGGTAAAGTCAAGAAAATTACTTCCTAATGCCAGTTACTTTGCTTTTACCGCTACACCAAAGAACAAAACCCTAGAACTTTTTGGCGTACCGTTTTCAGAAGGCGATAAAACCAAATTCAGAGCCTTTCATTTGTATTCAATGAAACAAGCGATTGAAGAAGGTTTTATAATGGATGTGTTGCAGAATTATACAACATACCAGAGTTACTATGCTTTACTGAAAAAGATTGAGGACGACCCTGAATATGATAAACTAAAAGCACAAAAGAAACTCAAACATTATGTTGAGAGCCACGAACACGCTATAAAAAAGAAAGCCATTTTAATCATTGAGCATTTTATGGAAAATGTAATCCGTAAAAAGCGAATGGGAGGTTTTGCAAAAGCAATGTTGGTAACGAGTTCAAGAGCCAATGCAGTAAAATACAAAAAAGCATTTGACGATTATTTATTGAAAATCAATAGCCCATTTTTATCGGTGGTAGCATTTTCAGGTGAAATTGACGGACAAACAGAAGCCAATTTAAACGGATTTTCGAGTGCTAATATTCCAAGTGAATTTGAGAAAAACGAGTACCGCTTTTTGTTGGTAGCCAACAAATACCAAACAGGTTTTGACCAGCCCCTACTTCATACAATGTATGTAGATAAAAAGCTTGGCGGAGTAAATGCCGTACAAACACTTTCAAGGCTTAATAGAAGTCATCCATTGAAGAAAGACACCTTTGTTTTAGATTTTGCCAACACAGCAGAAGACATTGAAAAAGCGTTTAAACCCTATTTTGAAAGTACCATTTTAGGCGAAGCAACCGACCCGAACAAATTGTTCGATTTGCAAGATGCTTTGGACAATTTTCAGGTTTACACCAAAGAGCAAGTTTTTGAATTTTCAGAAAAGATTCTGGCAAATGTACCCGTTGACCAATTACACGCAATGTTGGACACATCTTCTGAAATTTTTAGAAATGACCTTGCGGAAGAACAACAAGCAGATTTCAGAGCTAAAGTAAAAACCTACGTTCGGCTTTATATTTTCCTTTCTCAAATTGTACCGTTTGAAAATCCATATTTAGAACGGCTTTATATTTACCTAAATCACTTGCAAAACAAATTAGGAGGCGATACGCCTATTGATTTGGCACAAGGGATTTTAGACAACATTGATATGGACAGCTACCGTTTGCAGTTGGAAGCCACAACGAATATAGTAATGGAACAAGGTGAAGATTTAAAGCCAATTCCAACAGATATGAGAGGCGGAAATTCAGAACCTGAAATTGACAGGCTTTCAAATATTCTGCAAACATTCAATGACCGTTACGGAACTCAATTTGAAGATGCAGACAAGGTTCGGCAAATGGCTGAAAATATTGCCAATGACGTAGCTAAGAACAAAGAACTAATAAGTTCAATTCAACATTCAGACGACCAAAATGCAAGAATTACCAGCGACAAAGTTGTAGGTGAAGAATTGCTCAAACATATAACCACCAATTTTGACCTTTACAAACTTTACTCAGACAACAAAGAATTTAAAGAGGACTTTTCTGCAATGATGTTTGGAGTTGTAAAGGAACTGATAAACAGAGGCATTAATGCACAGAAGTAGAATGATAAAAACAAATAGCCAACCCACAGGTGTAAGCACATTTGCAATTCGCACAAGCCAACGCACAGACCAAAAATTGCAAAAGAGCTTCCACCTTTCCGACCCAAAGAAAGAATTTCAAAATATTTTTTCCAACGCATAAAAAAATAAAACACCCAAACGCACAAACCAACACGACAAAGAAAATGACACAGAACTTTAACAATGACAATGGTTTACAGACACGGTGGACAAGAACGCCAGCACACAATCGAGTAGACGGCTCCGCCCCTATCGGAACGGAGTGCGCCTCTCACACCAC
>CAYYMF010000108.1:0-5677 GCA_964472755.1 uncultured Chitinophagales bacterium
GTCTATGTCGGACTTCAACTCTGCAGCAGATTCCACAGTTCCAATAAATTTGCGCAACGTTGAAGCCAACTATGAATCGACATTTCGAAGTTGCCTTGGTGCTAACTGTTTTGCTGAACCCGTTATCAGTCGAAGTGCAAAAAAGCAGGTACGAATAGGATTGCTGGCGCCGGACTTATCAGGTGCGGAGGCAGTCCTAAAGATGTTGCGACATGTGGGCTTACACGATAATGATGACGTCGAGGTGGTGCTGGATACACATGTACCGGCATATGGTTATGGGAAAAACCACGGTTGGTCGCGGATAATACGACTAGTGCGGCGGTTGGGCCCTCATTCAAGCTCTTTGCTTCAGAGCAGCGGGAACCCAACATTATCTGAGAATGAGGAGGTGTTGCTCGATGCCCAGGTGCGGCAACTAATGCGGTGGCATTGTCGCTTGAGTCACGTCGCTGCCCACACTGCTATGCTAACCAGTAAGATCTCTCTGTCACCGTTATTCAGAGTGTTTCGTAGTGTCATGATCTTTATTCCCATTGCGCACAGTCTTCATGGACGACTTTCTACGACGACCAGTGGTGGAGCTCGAGCGCATGCTGACCTTCTCGGGTTTTAAGGCTGGCCGACAGGACCTGCTCTCAGCGGTCGCAGAGCACCAACAGTCGCTGCTCGATTCGCTCCAGTTGAGTGCAGCAACCAGCGGCGACACCCGTTTTCCAGCGCACCTCTACTCAGCGCTGACGACGACTATCGAGGACGAGATGCGGGTGAGCAAAGAGCTGACCAAGTGGCCGTGCAGGTCCTTCCGTGAACTGGACGAAGCGCTGGACAAACAACAGCTACGCCTGCCGATGCCGTTCCACCATTTGTCTGCCGACTGCAGTGCGCATTACGTGAAGTGTAGCGTAAGATTCGATACTGCTGAACAACAGACGTGACACAGATTGTTCGTTCTGTGTAAAAATGTTATTCACTGAAGGAAACGCAGATGCGACAGTTATTTTTTACAAGTTGCGAGTCGCTGAGCACAAATTTATCATACATGTCACCACCAGCAGTCGACACTAGTTCGACAGCAAATCTAGTCGCGGATTTCCAGGCTGCCGCCCACTGCATCCATGGCCACATACTCGGCGCGATCAGTCGTGCCACCCGCGTGGATGTCGTCGAGAACGCGCATGTCCTCCTCCTTGAGCCCGTCGATGTCCAGTGCGGCGGAAAACGACGACACGATCTTCGAGTCAGCCTCGCCCGCCCCACCGCCTGAAGGCAGCACTGGCGGCCGACAGTAGTATTTAATCTTTCCGTTGTTCCAGTCATGCAGAATGGTTCGACCGGCGTTGTCTGTGTTTGGCACACCACCCTTCTTGAGTTTGCCAGTAGCGCGCGCGACTAATGACAGAAATGCCACGACGTTATTGGGCTCGAACTTGGAGATGCCGTACACCTGCATGAGGTAAGGTTGCGGCACCCGCTCCAGAATCGCCTGGATGGGCGAGTGGATGTCCTCCATCTCCTCCACGTTCACGCAATTGCGCAGAGCTGTCGCACACGAGTCGCCGTCCGCAAACACGATACCCGGCGAGTCGATCAGGCGAATGTTTTTGTCGAGAATGACTTCCTGGGCCACCTTGGTAAAGCCAGGCATCGAACTGACAGCCACCGCGCGCGTGCGCATCAGTGAGTTGATGAGCGAACTCTTACCCACGTTGGGGAAGCCGACGATGCCGACCGAGATGATGGACTTGGAGTCGCCCACGCGCGAGTAGTTCTTCAGCAGACCCAGCAGCTCCTCTGCACCAACAGCGTGGTTCGTCTGCAGAGCGCTCTCCTGGGTCTTCCCGACTTTGCCACTGCTCTGACCTAAATTACCCTTCTGGTTCTGCGTGTTGCACTTGAAAGGAATCGTTGGGAAGGACTTGCGCAGGAACTTCAACCAGCCGGCGAGCACGTCCTTTGGAACCAAATCGGCCTTGTTCAGCACGTACACCAGCTTCTTCCGGTGGTTCGACAGAACCATCTCCTGTACAGCCGTACTCATGGTACCCTGTGGATCTCTCGCGTCCAGAACTTGCAGAATAACATCGGCTCTCTCCACGACTTTGCGCAACTCTCCAAGGAATGCACGCCTTGAATTCTGGCCAAGGTTCTTATAGTTCATGTCGATTGAATCCTCAGGTGCAACTTCATAGCTGCTTTCATTTGTTGTCTGTGGTAACAATAAGTTGCTGCGTGGCTTGGTTTCTTCTTCCTCTTCAATATCGACATCCATGGCAGCAGTTGATGAGGCACCTTTGCGTTTCATCGCCTGTGCTTCTCTCTTCTTTTCTTTTTGCTTCAGTTTAAAATCTTCCATTTTATCTTTCGCTACTTGAATTTCTTTCAACAGATCCTCTTTGTATGGCCATGAACTTGGTATTCTATCATCGTTTTTCTTTTTGATCGTCCGCCCAGTCAAAACACCTTTCTTTATCCGTTTGTGATGTTCCTTGACTCTTTTCACAATTTTATACTTCTGCTGAAGTGTTTGTCTCTTTGATTTTCTCTTCTTCGCGACCATTTTACCTTATGTATTTGTGATAAAACTATGGAACTTGCTGATTGTTTACCATGGTTTACGAACACGAAAAAAATTGCGCCAGCAGCCATTCGTTTCATGGGGTCACCGTACCATGGTAGTTGGGCTGTATGAACGAGGTGTCGAGGATGCGGCTGTTCTGCAGCTGGTCGCCACTGGCAGCGGTTCAATAGACGACAACACCGGATACATTAGGTCGCCGATTTGTACCAGGTAATTGAGTATATGTTCTCGGTGCTGTGGTTGTCCAGGGCGTTCCAGAGACTCGGCTTCTGCCTGAGGCCCTCGAATGGTCGCGTGTCGCTATTAACAATGGCGACCGGCTTTTGAGATCCAAAATCTGTTTAGTTGCAGTGTACGACAGACCTTAACAACAATGCCAAGTGCCACTAAAAGCTTTTTAACAAATCATTGTTAAGAATAGACACCAATAAACATGTTGCAAATGCGCAACCAATAATCCCATGATCGCGTCACTCTACTTCATCTTTTCACCGCACTACACTTCCGAGAAATCCTTCGGTGACAGAGGCGGCTTGTGGTGGTTGTTGATGATGCGGATACTGTCTTTCAGCTTGGAACTGCTGTTGTTCGGATCTACTGTGCTAACAATAGCCGATGCAGCGGCCCGTCGCATAGCACTGTCGTCGCTGAAACTGACGCTCACACCGCCCGAGCCTCCGAGTCGCCCCCTGCCATGCTGCGGCGGCCGACCGTTCGCGATGGGGATGGGCGACGGGTTGTTGCTGTCGAAGTTGCTCAATGCCTGGTATCCGAGCTTGCCATTGCCTAGCTGCATGCCTGGTACTTGCGGCGAGTTGCTTCTACTGCCGCCGCGGTTGTCGATAAAACTGTGTCTGCCTGGTCCGCCGATCGCGATCATGGGCGACGGGGGAATGCCCAGCTTCGACAGCAGGTTGCCGCGGATCTGCCCCGGAGACTTAAACAACAGCTTGCTTTGCTCGCGCTGCACGCGGGTCTGAATAAGCGACTGCAGGGACTCCATTTGGTTGAGACCCACGTACTTGGCCTGCTTGCGGTGCTCCCGCTTCGCCACCCTAGCCGCGCGCTTCTCCGCCTCCAACTCTTGCGCGCTCTGCTTCTTGCCGCCTACCGCCAACCGATGGTACAGGGCGGCCAGATCTGGGGCGAAGCGGTAGATGACCAGTCCACCGAGGATGACGAACAGCCCAACCACGTCCCAGAAGCGCATGGGCTGGTGGCCCGGCATGAACTTCATCGAGAAGGCCACGTTGCTGAGCGGAACGATGACCGTGGACGCCATGAACAGAATGTTCGACGAGCCGTACTTGAGAATCAGGATCACCAGGAAGTTGTACACGATGTTGAGCACCATGTAGGTGTTCACATAAAAAGGTGACGCGGCGCAGTTGTCGATAGCCTGGTTGTACGGATTGTAGTCCGCCGTCACAGAGTTGTAGCCGAACCAGCACAGCGTGCCCTGGTACAGGTTGGGAACTATGCCGGCCATGGGTAGGCCTTGCACCCAGGCCGATGGAAAGGCCAGAGGGATGGCTACGAGGAGCTGGAAGACCGCCACCCAGCCGTTGAGGTACATGACGTCGATCTCGGTCTCGCCTAGGGCCTTCTCTTTGTACACACTCGATAGACACATCGGCACGCAGCTCACCACCATCACCAGCAACCAGAACAAATTCGCTGTCGCGGACACTGTAGGAGGCATTGTAGAGGACACATCCACTTCGACTGCCGGGGACAGGAAGTCAGGTATCAACACAACCACGATACCTAACAACACAATCGCTGCTCCTTGGTATTGATATGCCGTGTAAGAAGAATTTAAAGCGATCTTGGATATAAGCATTGAAATTGGAATCGCAGATTGTTGCACGAGAACAATCATTCCGGCATTCGTAATATAATTTTGAGCAAAAACTTGCATTATTCCAGCCAATGAGTCATACATGCCCATAACAGCAAAGTCATACTTCGGTATCTGTCGTTGCTCTTTCGTAATAATGTTAGTAAAATACATCACTGGCCAAATATACATAAAGCTCAGAGGGACGTAGATTACTATCGACATGATGTTCATAAAAAATGGGTAATTATGCATCGGGTAGGTAGTCAAGCGACCAAAAACTCGATTTCCAAGCTGAAAGATCAACATGAGAATAAATGCAATCACCAGAGAACTTCCATTTTCATCTGTGTCCGAATCGTCATCATCATCAACTTCAAACTTAGCAACGACAGTCACTGGTTTGTAATGACTGGCATACGATGGAAGTAACTGCTGCTTTTCATTATTTGTTTGTTTGGTACTCATCACCCATAAAAGATCACAAAATGAATAAAGTAACGTTAATTATACATTTGACCACACAATGCAATGGAGAACTTTTCTTTTTTATTAGGCATCATTTTTACGAATGGTGAACTTAATTTGTTATTATTATTACGCCGACATTTCCATTGCCGCTTAAGCAGTGCACTAAAAGATAACAAAATAAATAAACATTATGTGCAACAAAACCATGATACATAACGTTACCTTAATGATGTCTGCGAATTCAGGCAGCAGTGACGCTCCTCCGACCAGGAACCCGTCGATGTTGGGGCACGCGATCAGAGCCCTGCAGTTGCTGCCCTTCACTGACCCGCCATAGATTATGCGCACATTCGCCGCCACCTCCGCAGATACGTGCGCAGCCACCCACTCGCGGATCTGGCGGTGGGTCTCCTCCGCCTGCTCAGGGGTGGCCACCTTGCCCGTGCCGATGGCCCACACCGGCTCGTACGCAATCACGACTTTGGCCCAATTTTCGCGTTGCAGGTGGGCGCTGATCGCTGCCAGCTGCGCGGAGCACACCTCCATGGTGGTGCCGTTCTCACGGTCCGCCAGCTGCTCGCCGATGCATGCAATGACAGACATGCCCGCCTGCACAGCCACCGCAGTCTTGCGGCCCACAAGCTCGTTCGTCTCTCCGGGAATACCGAAGCCGATTCTCCGCTCCGAGTGGCCAGTCAGTGTCCACTGCACGCCAGAGTCCAGGAGCATCTGGGCACTGATCTCACCAGTGTACGCACCATATCCGCTGTTCACGCCGACATCCT
>CAYYMF010000109.1:0-2328 GCA_964472755.1 uncultured Chitinophagales bacterium
GCCATCAACTCATTATCACATCATACTGTTTGTAATGAACACAAAACTCAATTCAGAACAAACAGTACTACTGTTTCAGCCTGTAGTCAACAAAAGTCTGGCATTGCATTCAACGATGTTGTTGTTCACTCTCAACCACTGGTCCTGCCGTATCTCCAGAATGATTTGGGGGCACCCTCTAATCTGCCTTACAGAATCTGTGGATCTATCTCCCATAAACATAACTTTGCAGTGGCAGTTGCCAAGAAGCGGTGCGACCACATTGTGAACAGTCCGTCTCTTCCCGACGGTCACATTGGCGTGGACCTGGAGCTATGCAGGAACAAAGCCTGGGAGAAGCTCAGTCAGCGACTGCTCAGTGACAACGAAAGAACAACTCTGGGCCGAGTAAAGGTACTGCAGTCACATGTGATTCAGCGGCTCCCTCTGTTGTCAACCCACACAGCTGACAGCCATTCAGCCAGCCATTCTTCTGTGAGCAGTGACAGTGACAGTAGCGTTATCAGCAATGTAAGCAGTCCATCTGGTAGAAACAATGCAAGTGGCGAGATTCCGCATGCGCTGCTGGCTGTCAGTGAGGAGGAGGACGTGATGCTTCGGTTCAGCTTCAAGGAAAGCGCGTATAAAGCCATGAACCCCTATCTGCGGAGGTACATCGATTTCAGTGAAGTGAGCGTGTATCCCCAGAGCGATGGCACTGCGACTTTGGACTTTTGTCTGCGGACGCGCGAGCTATTCGAGTACAAGGCGGAGTACCAACGGCTGGACAACGGATACTGGCTGACTTGCGTCTATCTGTTTAACATGCAAAGCAATGCATGTTCATGACGGTGTATTATTCATTTGGCCCTTTCCTTCATGAATTTGATTGAGTGTTACGCATATTTTTGTCTGTTGTGTGCATTAACTGTATTAATTGCATAATTGTAGCCACGACGACAAGTGAGTGTATTCGTTACTGCGAGTCAATTAAGCGAGCCGATGTAATCAGAAACAACAACCCAATAACCTATCGCTTTCAACTAGCTCGTTGACCCTTTTACGACACAATGGCGTTCGACAGCTCAGACTTGCAGACTCCAGACGCCAAACTAAACGGAGAAGTGTTCCAGTGAGCCACGCCACTCTCGTCCGTGCGCAGCTGTCAGAGACAGAAGAGCACAGTTAGGACATCACACACATAAAAACACCAAATGCTTCCAAAGATCATCACAAGCATCACCTGAGGAGCGAGTCCCTCCAGGATCTTCTTCTTCGCCACTTGATTGGCTGGGAAGGGCTCTCCGCTGAACCCAGGGAACGTCACGCGCTCTCCGACCTGAGCATCTGCAGGAGGCTCCAGCAGCTTAACAACATCGTGGTTGCCTGAAACGGCACAAAGGACCATGCCCTGAGACTTGAACCCAGCCATGGGACGCTCCTTCAGATTGGCTATCACCACCACCTTGCGACCCTGCACCTCCTCGGCAGTGTAGTGCGCACGGAGTCCAGACGCAATAGAGCGATTGGTACCTGAGAAACAGCATACACATTGAAAGACAAAAGTGAAAACAAAGAGGTGAGAATCATCCTCGCCACCGCACCTTCACCCAGGTCAATCTCCTCACACAGCAGCTTGTCAGACTCGGGGTGGTTCCAGCACTTGACGACCAAACCCACGCGGATGGCAAGTCTGGAGGGGTTCAGCTCCAACACTGTCGGTGGGGTGTCGCTTTTCTTTTCGGCGACTGGTGCAGCGGCATCCTTTGACTTTTCGGCCTTCTTGTCTTTCTTTGAGTTGTTGCTCTCATTTGACTTGTCTGCTGTTGCGACAGTGTCAGCAGCTGTAGGTGGGACAGAAGGTGCATCATTGGCTGTTGCTGTCTCCTTAGATACACTAGCAACTGATGACGAGGACGTGGCGAATAAAGACACAGGAAACACTGTGGCAGAAACGGGAATAGCAGTTTGACTAGAATTCACTGTGCGGCGCTGGATATGGTTGAACCAACGAGTGACTGCTGGAAACGACGCAGCTCCTGATGCCTCGAAGTTATCTTGAACTGTTACGAAAACAGAAGCATCGGCTACTGTCAGCTGGTTCGAAACCAAGTAAGATCTTGTCAACAGGAAATTGTTTAGTTTTTCGCAACGAACTTTGTCGAATGGGTATTGCGCAAAAGAAAGCCACTGGAAAAAACATAAGTAAACATACACCAAACTGGATTTATTCGCAGCACATACCTGGCTGATTTCCGCATCTGCAGAAGGACCAGAGCCCAGCAAGCTGGCGTTTTGTGCGGCACATACAGCTTTTAATTGCGAAGCCTCCAACAGAACAGATGCTTC
>CAYYMF010000109.1:2428-3536 GCA_964472755.1 uncultured Chitinophagales bacterium
TCAGATGGAAGAACTTCAAGATGCAATTGAAGACGCTCAATATATGGACGCAATGTTTGATGACACGCCTAGACCATCAAAACCCTGGCCATGGAAGACTCCAGTTGATTTAGAATGCTTCATTAGCAAACTTAAATCGGACGAACCAGAGCAATTTGACATTGATTATATTTGTCGGGGGAGTCTTGGATTTTATTTCGTGAGTAAATAGTATTCTTGCTTTAGATAGAGATCTTTATTGTGTTTTTTATCTCTTACAGTTCATGAAATTCGCCAGAGACCATGGTTCGAAAACATTGTCTGAGTTTCTCATAGAGACTGCCAGTTTACGAGTAAGTGCACTGTCTGTTGGCGTGATACATTGGTTTTGACCGCCTTTGTCATTCGTTATTAGGGCTCAAACTCTCTTAATATTGTGAATTCTGTTCGGAAGATCGTGACGAACTACTTAGTGGATGGATCCCTGGGTAATCCACATTTTTGTAGAGGTCATCCAAGTCTCACTCGTACGATTCCATCTAGTACGTTGAGTAATATTGGCGACATAGAGCAAGTTTATGAAAACAGCTCGAAGAATGCTATCGGTATCAGTGGAGTGATCATTGAACGGGTGTTATCGCAAGTCTATGGCCACAACACAAGGAATAGCAATCCCAACAATCCAATAGTGGATTCGCATGTGTTGGACGAGCTCGACTGTGTGGTGTTCCATATTCTGAAACGACGTCACCTCAGCGAATTCACCCTGTCTATGGACTATCTGAAATACTTCCAGTTCGTTGCTATGTCGAGGAAGCGCCTGTCGGAGGAAGAAGACTTTCTGTTACTAAGAGTCGTGGGTCGGGGTGGGTTCGGCCAGGTGAACGCCTGCAAGAAGGCCACCACTGGCAAGCTGTATGCGATGAAAATGATGAGTAAGAAGCGAATCAAACTGAAGAAAGCAGAGAGGATGTGCCTCACTGAGCGAGACATCATGACCACCATCAACTCGCCGTACGTCGTGTGTCTCAAGTACAGCTTCTACAACGCCACAGACCTGTACCTCATACTAGACCTGATGATTGGCGGGGATCTCGGCTACCATCTCGGCAAAAAGACACGGTTTTCA
>CAYYMF010000109.1:3636-5615 GCA_964472755.1 uncultured Chitinophagales bacterium
GAGCGATATTTTTTATCAGTGGACTGGTTCTCATTCGGTTGTGTGCTGTACGAGTTTTTGGTGGGACAGTCGCCGTTCAGAACCGAGCGCGCCAAGGCCTGGGGCGGGTTAAGCCCCACAAACAGAACTGACAAGGACAAGGCGATAGACGCCGCGACACTGGAGATGGAGCCGGACTACAGCTGTATTCAGGACGAACACGCAGTCAGTCTTTTGCAAGGACTCTTGCAGAAGAGACAGTTCGAACGACTAGGTACGAGAACATCTTCAATTGCACGCACAGTTTTATGAACCATCATTTCTGTGTTGCTATCGCTTGGTAGGGTCTCGGAGTTATCAGGACATCATCGAACACCCGTTCTTCGCAGATGTCTCCTGGGACACGCTGAACACCGATAAACCGCCTATGAAACCAGGCAAAGATATCAACGTTGCCACGCAAAGCGAAATCGGCTATTTTAGTGACGTGAAAGCGTGCAAAAAAGTAGTGTTGACAGCTGATGATCACAAGCAGTACGAGGGCTGGGACTTCACAAGCCAGTCTGCATTTCAAGAAGAGGTGGTTGAGTTCCTGACTTATGAGGAAATCCACGGGCCAATCAAACCCACGAATAGTAGCCCGAAGTGCTGTTGTTTGTCTTAAAGGGTGATATCAGAATATGAGAGCATGATCTGTGTAGTATGTGGTATTCACTGTGTGTGAATCAGTTGTCAGTAGAATTTGTCGATTTTCTATGCGTTATTGTAGAAAAAAAAAGTAAATACTGCATAATTATCATACTGATTCGAAATAGTGATGTGTGATTCTTAACTAAGATTTATCTGCAAACTTAAGTCAGGTGAAACGGCCGAAACCAACCTACACACTGTAGTATATTATACAGCCATACCATAATACGAGCTACGAACTCCCATTTCCATATTCAGCTGTCAGCTGCCAACTGCCAGCTGCCATCGTCTTGATCGCTTGATCTCCACTTGAACCATTACGGGACTCAGATGTAGGTTGTTATTGCCCGTATAGGTAAAGAAAGGAACAAGGTTTGTTATTATTTACAAACAGAACAAAGTCTTTGTTTGTGGATATTCAACAGGACTGATAATGACTGATGATCATAATGAACCGTTTTTGGCTGGAATACAAGAAAATGCGCCACAAAACATAGCTACCGAGAGTTTCACTGCGGGTTTAAACTATGATTCAAACAATAGAATTGATGGGTCTTCTCCATTTATAAATGCAAATGAAATTCGGGCATTCGTTTCCAATGATTTGTTGCAGCAAACATCATTCAAGCCAGTAAAAATCAAACATGCGGACAGCTTGAATGATGAAAGTTTCACATCGAGATCACGTGCACCAAAGCGACGCGGAGCTGTGAGCGGTCGATCTACCAACACCGTCTTATCTGAAGATGGGGCATTCCTCACTGAGGTACAGTGCACATGTATTTGGCCACAAAACTGGTCTTTACTGAATGTGACTGACTAAACTTTGGCTTTATTTTAGGTGGTGGGCACGTTTAATGGCGACGTAGCTATTTCGAAAGCAGTGTTAACAGTGGACCGCCGCACAGTTGACGAGAAGGTCAAGGATGCATGTGGGGTACTGAATTACCCTAAGGGACTATCACCAGTGCGTGGTCAGGATGGAAACAGCAATAAATCGCACATTGATTGGCGGTTGCAGGGAATGCCTGGCGGATTGGCAATGAACAAGAAGGACACCAAAAAGTACTTTGGCGCCGAGTCGAGGACCATGTTCTTCGAGCGGTACCAGTGGATGCACAACCAGCAAACATACTGGAGTTTATCAGAGTATCCTAATGGACCGGTACTTGGATACAAGGACAGTTTCGGTAAGTAGATCTTCTTCTCATTACATCCATTAGCGTTACGAGCAGTAACATTGCCGAATGCAAGGCCGTGCAAAAATGTGTCTGACGGTAACAGAAGTCTAAAGCAGTAGTTCAATTGAG
>CAYYMF010000110.1:0-5573 GCA_964472755.1 uncultured Chitinophagales bacterium
GAATGATGATTCAGAGAACAACGGAAAAGTCATGCTGCTAGAGGCAATACACTTTGTCCGCCAGCGCTCTTGCATTCGCAGCGCATCTGCGCATCAGCGCATGAAGCATGAAGACTCATACTCCCAGCAAGTTTACAGTTAACAGAGATTAGTTGTGTTGACTAACCCTATTATATTGTAAAATGGCAAAAGACAAAAAAGAACGAAATCCAGCTGATGCCTTTAGGAAAGAACAGCGAAAGAAGGAAATAATCAAAGCTAAGAAAGAACGCACCATTGTCAATGAAGTTAGAGGTTTGCTGAACGATCCACGCAAAATAGATGAAGAAATTGAGAAAGTACAGAAGCAGTCTGATGAGTTTAAACTGGACAAATCATTGAAAAATAGATTATTAGAGTTGAAGCACATGAAAACAGTGGCGTTGAAGAAACAACAAATACTGATAGCAAGTGGGAAGAGAAGCGCAGACAGTTTCGAAACAGAACAAAATCCCCCACGGGTCCAAAGTAGTGCCCTACCTTCGCCAGTCCCCCTCGTGCGCCGACCGGAAGAGAGCGTGTACTACCATCCCCTGTATAACCAGAGTGGTGCACCTCCACCCGGTCAACCAGTGATGTACAAACCTCTCGGAGCGCTACCCCAACCGACTCACCCTACTACGCCCAGTATTGGCATCCCGCCGCCGCCCAGGGTTGTTGGAGGTCCTGTGCAAGGATCATACACCTTACCACCGCCTCCACCGCTTTCCAGTACGCCGCGCCCACCAATGCACAGCCAATTTTCTGTTTCCTACCCGCGGTTACCAGCACCGTTACCTGCACATACACAACACGCTTTTCCCTATATGGTTCCCCCTCCGCCGCCACCAAGACCGAGCTTCGGAGCGCCTGTGTCTCTGGCTGTTGGTCAGACCCCCTCTCAAACTCACAATATGCATGTGCAGTATGTGCCGTCTGCCAAAAGCGCAGCCTCCCGGCCCAAGCCTGTTCGGGTGCCACTGGACGATCCGCTCGATCCGTCGGGCAGCGGATACACGGAGCGGTTTGGACAGGAGGGTGGGCGAACAGATTCATCCCGACCACAGGCCACCGCAAATGCTGTCATTGGCGGCGCACCACGAAGTAGGCCTCGTTATCCGGAGATGCCTCCAGAGGCGCTGCCAGACACCTCCAACCACCGTTTAGGGGGAACGCCATCTTTTGCGGTGCCATTGCCGGGCGACAATTGCGAGTCGGTGGAGTCGCGGGCCCATAATATGTATAATATGCCTGGAGAGGATGACCACGGAGGCAACGATGTGGAGCATCCACCATTTTCTCCCGCTGTGACGGTGCCGGCAATACTGACTGCAGAGGAGATCATGCGCCGGCGCTTCCAGGTGCCAGCAGCAGATGGCGCAGAGGAGGATACCGCCCTCGGGCCGCACCTACTGCCCAGCAGTGACCGAGACAGCGACTGCCAGTTGAGTCCCTCATTCACCCCGTTGATGTGCGGAGCTTCTGGTCCACCGGAAGGCTACGAGGGGTATGCGGACGAACTCTTGCGGCAGTTCGAGCAGCAGCAGCAGCAATGGGAAGAGGAAGACGACGTCGAGGACGTAGCGATGCCAGAGCCGCACATCGAGAGCCGCGCCAGACCGCCGGCAGCACCCAGTGGACTTCCGCCGCCATTGCACCTGAATCTGTCTATGGGTCCACCATCGTCTGCAGCTAGCGGTGGCGGTCTGATGGATCTCCTGGGCTGCTATGGGGATGACGACGAGGACAGCGATGGCGACCAAGACGAACATGGCGAGGGCAGCAGTGAATACCAGGGCGGAGGTGGTGCAAGGGACGGTGCTGGAACTGTGTTTAGTGTGCCTGTGTCAAATACAGTGCCAATAGTGGCAGTGGGGCCTGCGCCGTCCGCTACACAAGTAACTCCAGTGGTGCCTGCAATTCCGCAGCCGGTACTTGGCCTGTCCGCGTCGCACCATGTGCTTTCCACCGTTGCACCAGCTGACCCGCTGTCGGTGGCGCGACCGGGGTTTGTAAACGGACCGAAAATCGTGAAGACTGATGCCGCCGTAACCCGTCTCGTGCCTAACGTGCTCCGAGTGAAGCGGCACCAGCAGGGACAATCCGGATCGGCTCAGAGCAAAACAGCCAAGTTTGTCCCTCAACCGCCCGCATTACCTCCGTCCGTTGCACCGGTCGCGCCTGCGGACTCCGCCTCAATCGAGGACGCCTATAACTCATTTCTGAGCGAGATAAGCGAGCTAGGCGGCTTATAGGGTGGCAGTGTCAGTCCTCATTTTATTAGCCAGTGTAAAGAAAAAAGACACGGTATCAACGTTTTTTTACAGCAGTAATTTACAAAGAAGAAACGTCAGTACCAGTCACTACAATCGCCTCACTAAACAACGGTTGTACTGTCTCGTGGCCCCCGTGCGACAGCAGTCCCAGGTGCTCGGGCCACGGCGGCGAGCTGCGCGCCAAGAGACTCAAACTCGGCCAGCTGCTCGTCCAACACAGCGAGTAGCTGTGTCGCCGTAAGCCCGTTCGCCACACTACCCGTTGCTTTGTGGCTGTTGCGGCGGACGACAGGCTGCAAATGTCTCGGCGAGGCCAGGTCATGCTCCTGTGGGTGCAGGGTGAAGGCGAACATGTCCTCCTCGCCCTCGTCGTCAGAGCTCCTCCCCTCTCCTTCTTCAAGCAGCCGATCGTGCACTGGGTCCCCAAGAGACCCATCAGCCGCCAGTTTAACGCTCTCGAGTTCCTCCGCATCGGCGTCGCTGATGCGGAACTGCCGCCCCGAGTCCGCATCCGTGTCCGCTTCGTCGCCACCCAGAGTCGAGCAGGCGCTGCCTAGGCGCGTGCGGCTGACCTCGTCGGACTCCTCGTCCCCACCCCAGGCCAGCTGCCGCTGCTCGTACAGCAGAACAGTATCTAAAGTATTGCTGTCGAACGAAACTGTGGTCCGCCGATTGCTGGGCAGGAATGGATTCGCCGGTAGAGCGACTGAGAGGCGGAAGTCCGCCACAGGCGCCTACGAAATACAGCGGGTAAACGCAAGATGGATATGCGCAACTGTCGTTCTTACCGTAGCGTTGTCCCTAGGGTTACTCAACTGGCCCAATCCGCCTTTTTCGTTGGAGGATTGTCTTCTGCGCAGCGTGTCCAGCATGCTGGCGTAGTGCGTCGCGGCGGGGGAAGTAGATTGCAGCGAGGTGCTGAACTGCGCGTACGGGGGGCTAGCCTTGGTCGGATCCGGGTACGATCCGGCCTGTTGTTGATTGGACAAAACGAGGTAATTACACAACGCAGTGGAAGAACACAAGGCAACGTGACCGCACCTTGTGGTTCTCGAGCATCCCCAGAGAAAAGGGAGGTGTGGAGTGCGACGAGGCGGCGCTGCCGGCCGCCTGGTGCTGCTGCCCACGACCGCCGCCGTATGGAGCCGCAATGGGCACCGCTGGACTAGCCTGCCTGATGCGGCTGTTGTGCGCCACCGCGGCTGCAGCTGTGGCCGAGGATGGCGATATGGATGGCGAGTAGTTGGCCATAACGCCACCTCCACCGGAGGTCGAGGGCGACGCCTCGGAGAACAGTCGTTGCTGCAGACTCGGCTTGGAGCTGTAGTGGTCCAAGGACACCGAGTACTGGTGGAGTCCGCCGCTATTGGCATGCGTCGACGAGGTTGAGTGCGTGCGTTCGCGCGGATTTTGCATCTGGAAGCTTCGCCGCCGCAGCTCATCCGACGGTTGTTGCTGTTGCACCCGCCGCTGGTGTTGAAAAAACTGCAAATCCTCTTCGCCACCTTGGGTGTTGCTCGCGGGATGTGGGGCGGCTGAAACGGCAGACGAGAGATTGCTGTCCACGTTGTTGTCCGACCCGGCATCGTCACCCTCCCCGCAACCGCCGTCTTCGTACTCGTCGATGCGCTGCTGCTGCATGTGTGTGTGCAGTGATTGCCGGTCATACGATCCGCTATGCTGCCTACCGCCGCTGCCTCCGGATGGATAGCTGTTGTACTCGTGTGATGACGGCCGAAATCCGTTCGGCTCTTTAGTATTGACGGGTGGCACAACAGGGATGGGAATCGCGGCGGACTTCAGAGCATCTGTAAAGCAAACACGCCTTGTGACTATAGCAGAGTACTCATGATGGTGGCGCACATACCTTTGGGTGACGATTTTAGAGCGGTGCTATTGAGTGTACGGAGTATGTCCTGAACTCGAAATGCGATCATCATAGGAAATAATTATTGCACACATCGTCAGCTTACCTTAGTAACCGACTGGCTCAGATAGGTGACTCCCATGTTTATTATGCCTTTCGAGGTGGACACTGGATTGAACCTATATTTAAAACACTCGTATGCAAATGGTGCCATGTCCTCCTCTCGTTTCGGCTCATAGATTTGATAGCCAAGGGTTGGCCTTATTTTGCTTTGATTCAACAGATTAAAACCGGGAAGTAGCCGTATATAACATATCACAGTTCGTATTAAAGTCAACATGCGTCTGTTTATTATCGGAAACGGTTTGACATCTTTCGATTCATTATTTTTTTGATAGTTAATTTTCCACCGCTCCATTAAAGTGTACTGTGCATTTTTCGGGTTAAATATATACAAATCAACAACAAGGAATCTATTGACATCTCGTCGCCACGGTAACAGCGACTGCCTGTTGTATTCTGAATTGTCAGCAAACGTTTGATCCACTACCAAAGGATTTGTTGTTCCTTTTCGATCCTGCAATATTCCTTCTACAGCCAAAACGCAAAAGTCGTATACCAATCCATCAATGGCACCCGCAGTTCCTTTTCCCGAACTCATAATAACAAACTCACAACTATGAACCAACTTGGATATAGATATACGATATTTACATGAATGAATTATGAGAGCGAGTTGCATTGACCATGATTGAACAGTTGAACTAAACAAAACACAGAGTTTATTGATTCTAATAACAATAATTTTAACAGGACCCGTCTCTCTTTCGCATTAAAGCGTCTTTTATGTCTCACTATTTTATTTTTATTCCCAAGACATCCTTCTATGATCTAGATAAATTTGCAGTCTTAGTTTCCTTGAACTCACAGGTTAACATAAAAAAATAATAATTTCCGTCTACCTGGTTTACTTTGTTAGTTCGTAACTTGTAACTTAGAGGCGCTCTTAATTAAGTTGCGTTTTTGACGATGGGCGGTGGTGGGCATGATGTTGTCGTCACGAATATCTCCGTAAACTTACAACTGAAGCAGTTGTTAATTGGGCAAGTTGCTTGGTAATGTCGAAGGCAAAGTAAGAGAATTGTGATATTCTTCGTTGCCACAATTAATTTAATTTAAATTTTGCAGGGTTTACACCAATGTCAACGTAGAACGCCCGGCTTCCTACTGGGATTATGAGAACCTGGTGATTGACTGGGGGTAACGATAGTTCATTTTGTTAGATGGTGTTTTTATTTATCTAAGTCTCTTGGCAGGGATCAAGAGGATTACGAGGTTGTGAAGAAGATTGGCCGTGGAAAATACAGTGAAGTTTTTGCTGGAATAAACGTCAACAACAACTCAAAATGTGT
>CAYYMF010000111.1:0-5573 GCA_964472755.1 uncultured Chitinophagales bacterium
TACTTCGTGACGTTGCAGTTCACAGAGAAGAAGAACTTCAACTTCAGCATTGACTACCTCGCGGCCAGTGCTGCAGGCACACTGCCTAGTAACTTTACATTCCCTGCTTGTACCATGTATGATGGTATGCGGTACACTGATTGCAAGGGGTGCAATGTGTCATCATACACGGACTACAACGTCACTTACGCTTGTCACGACATCACTCAGCTGTGCCCATCCAGCTTCAGCAGCAGTAGTGGCCGCAAGTTACACGACGTTGCTCTTTGGGGCGAGACTAAGCATGATTATTACCGTATGATTAGTGAAGGCGTGATCACGTACAGTGATGTGAATCGGCTGCTGCAGAGCAGCGGTGACGATGATGGCGGAACAAACCAAGCGGCCAATGTCGCTCAGTTCGGTGCGATATTTGCGGCATTAGCCAGAGAGTTAGCTTCCGTGCTTTCATCGAACCCATTCGCGTTGAATCCTGCGCAGAGTGTGGGCATTCTTACGTTTGTTTCGACACTGGTTTTCGTGATTCTTGTCGGTATCGCTCTGTTTATGCGTTGGGACAGACTGGAGCACGATGAGATTGTATACAAGGGGGAGGTTGATATAAAGAAGAAAACCAAGAAGTATGGCTATAGCATTAGGAAATTTTCTGGTAGCAATAGTCATCAAATTGCGGGAGAACCTCAGCAAACCACAAAACAGCAGAAACGAGTAATGCGATTGTGGACACGTGCTGAGTCAAATAAGAGCGTGAGTGCTTTCAATAATAACGACAGGAATTTGCAGACCGCGCCAGAACTTTACCGGGTAAGGACATGCTCTCGTGGAAGTTTTGATTTTGGAGATATTTACGATACAGTGGGATGGACTGACGACGGAGGGGATTCCACTAGTAACAGCGATCATGACAGTGGAAGTTATACAGGAGGTGCCAATGCACAACAAAGTCCTCATTGTACGAACTCGGACTCGGTTGATAATGAGAATGTCAGAGATTTATCAGACAACGATTCTACAACAAAGAAAGACCCTGAGAGTGTCAACCAATTGATCGAAAACGCTATGCAATCGTTTACACCAAAGAAACTGCTGTCAGACACTGGAGTCATGAAGAGATTCCTGACCACGCTGCACAAACAACACGCATACTGCAGCATGCTGTTTGGAGGGTCCCTGTACAGGACGCGTACCATGCGCTGGCTCTATCTGGTCAAAGCAGTGCTCATCGGTCTGTTTATCGACACGTTGTTTTTCGGTATTTTCTACCCGGATGACGGCACATGTACTGCCTTCCAAACAAAGAGTGACTGTATCTCCATTGAGAACAAGATCACTGCGCGCCCACTATGTATTTGGATGGGGTCAGACACTCCGTGCTATGGACCAGAGTGTTTGGAGCCGTTCTATGGGCAGTGTGAACTGCGTGAGCCACCGGAAAGCATGACTTTTACCATTATGATTGCACTGGTTTGTGTTTTGATTGGTGTACCACTGGACTTCCTGTTGTCCTTCATAATGGAGGAGTACTGCGCAAAGCGGCCTGATCTGGATTCGATCGGTTGGTCCAGCGAGTTCTGGCTGGGAAGTGCTACACAGAGCGTCAAGGGCTCGACAGCAACATCGCCCCTGGCAGCTGCAATGAATGAAATTGACAGAAATCGTGTCTTTGTCGCCTCGCAGAATAGAACAGAGCAGCGGCCGAATAACGACTACAACCCGCCAATCTTTACATCATTGACTTCGATCGACGAAAAAAGGGTCTTTTCTCTCCATGAAATCGACTTTATGGCAAGCAAAATATATAGAAACTACACCTCTGTCAGCGAAGAAATTGACCACATTCTGCACGATGTGAAGGTGTTAATGGACGAAGAATACTCTAATAAAAGCATTGCGAATATAACAGCAAACAACCTCGAAGTAAAATTGACAGCAATTCGCCGTTATCTCGGTATCAATCCCGATGGCAGTGCTCAGAAACTGACCATTCGGCAGTGGCTGTGGTTTGGTACTGCCAGGAAGATGTTGGAACATAGGTTAAGTAATATTAGAGCGCAAGTGAGGGAAATAGAGGAGATGATTGATGGGATGGGTGACCTCAGTGTGGAACACAGGGACGCTGCATTGATGCATTACTTTGTGGTGGAGCAGTTCACACCATTCAAACGATGGGCGTTGGAGAAGCAGCTGTTCTGCTTTGAGAATGTAACACCCGCGCGAATCGACCCATTTGTTTATTTTGCAGCGTGGACATTTGTGACTGGCGTCATGTCATTCTTTGTTTACTGGATATTCGCATGGGGTGTCCAAAGTGGTGGAGCGACGTTTAAGAATTGGGGCGTTAACTTTGCTATTGGCGCGTTGCAGGACATTTTCTTTGTGCAGTTAGTGAAAGTGTTTATTGTGTACGTGGTGGCCATTGGTTCAATACGCCCACAACTTAGCGCTATTTTCCGGACATTGAACAAAGTTGCTATTGCGTGCGCCCAAGACTCAGTAGATATGGTAGATTTGCGATATGATCATTTGAAGGAGGTCCGAGTAGTTCAACACATGTCACCGGCCTGTCGAGCAGCAAGGTTGACATTCGCGAAGAACCTGGCGTCTGCGAAGATTCTGCGACATCTGAACGATGTTGACCTAGATACATGTCGCGAAGGGCGAGACTCACCACTAGGGATTGTTGCACTGATTCTGATAGCAATTCCGTTTTATTTAGCGGCTGTGTCCGATACAGGCAGTGACGTTGTGATGGAACTCATTCTTCCAGCGATATTTAGTTCGTTTGTGTTGTTCAACAGTTTTTTATATCAAATCAGTGTGATGGTGTTGATTATTCCATATGTGATTGTGGCTGGGTTAGTTCTGTGGAAATTTGGATTTATGGAGCCAGCGATTGCTCGTGTTAAACGACTGGCCGCATCTGTTGATGCACACATGCCGCCAGAAATAAGTGACAAAAGAGGGACACAGTATCGATTAAGTGGACGGAGAGTATCCAGGCGTACTCAAATCAGACAGTTGAGCATACGTGAGAACTTTATGCACCTCGGAAGTGCGATGATAAATCAATGCAGCAGGGCACTCTATCACTGCAGATTAAGTGCCTGGCTGGCATTAGTTTTTCCCAGTCCAGTTACACCTAAAGATCGTATCTGGTTGAACTTCAACAAGCCTCTAGTGTTGCATGGACATTCGCACTGTGACACCAATCGGGCTCACAGCCAGCTGTCGTTTTTGCGATCTTTCTGGTTTAAAACTGCGTCTAAGGAACAAAACTTTTCTATTAATCACATTCAATTCACAGCACCCACTTCAATTACTGCCACAGGAGAGAGTAAAGCTTCGGAGAATGTAGACATCCCACAGACAGTGCTGAACATGCGCAGGACAGAGTGGGCGAAAGAATGGCAGGCCAAAGAGGGCTCACATTATATCACAGCATTGCTGAATACGTGGGTGTTTGGTGCTGTGGGTTCTGATCAAATGCCTCCACCAGAGAGAAAGCACCCAAAGACAACAAGGCGTCATGTCAGACCAAACTTTAACAACGCAGCTGTTAAGTATCGCAGTGCATATCAAGTGATAACGAACTGCGAATCTGCACTTCGTTTCGTGTATCAGTCTTATGGGCGCAACAATCTGCTGTCGTCGGCGGCGGATGACAGATATTTTGCTTCGCTACTGCCAGAGGATAGTTGCGATGATCTGATCCCTGTGGGAGACTGTGTTGAAATGCTGCGCAATATGTTCCATGTGTACCACCCTGGAGGTGAACGGCTGACAGGCGAGGAGCTAGAGGAGATCAGGTCAGCGTTTATGCAGTGGGTAACTCAAAACGTAGCAGCAGCTCGTGTCGCAAGTCATGAACCAATAGCAGCTGGTACGAAGTGCGTTTCTTTAAATGTTGAGCACATAATCAAAAGTATTGAAAACGATAGAAAGAAGGACGGAGAGAGAATTCGTTTCTCTGACTTCAGCGTGTGGTTCAACGAAATAAACATCCGCATCACACGCGTGAGGACAGCCATAACGAACCAGCCAGGTGTGGAGAATGTGCCTGCACGTTGGCTATCAGCAGCAGAAGCGGGAGTAGCAAACGTAGAAGAATCGAAAGAAGGACTAGAGACCACATCCGCGACGTTGCGGTTCACTAATGGAATTCTTAAGGTTGAGAAGAGAGAACAGGAGAAGAGTATCCCAGAGCACAGATGGTCTTGGTTTGGTGGTCTTAACAATATGGCATCATCATCAATAGAACAAAATTCATATGATGATGTGGAATCAGTGGTTCGTGAAATCCTTGCAACTGACACGGATGAGTATGGGTTCGAACTGTACTCACCAGATGTTGTGGCGGATAATAGCCTTATTAATCACAATACTACTACTATAACAAATAATAAAAGTAACAGCACTAACAATAATACTAGCATAAAGAGCATGTATAGTACATAGGATTGAGAGAGAGAGTACAATCGAGAGGAAATTATCTGAAAGACTGTAAATATGGGATATTTAAGTGATGACTAAAATCTGAATATTTGAGTGATGACTGAATTATCCGAAATATTGTAAATTGAATTGGCATGTCATAATGCCGTACTTTGCTTGCATTCATGTAAATGGTGCAACAAGCGTCTATCATGTATTGTGTAAAAATTTTGGACAGAGGGAGGGAGTGACAGTGACAGTAGCAACAGGAGCAGGAGCAGGAGGAGTGTGTATGGTAGCAATCTATTAGGTAGTAGGAGTAATAATATCTTGTGTAAATAATATCAGTTGGTTGGTAGTTCTGTATTTTGTTCTACTTTGCTGCTTTGAATATGTATTCGAGTAACGTTAACAAATGTGCGCAGTAGAGCTAAAATACAAAATGTAGAATTAATTAAAATTCATGCAGAGCAGCAGCAGCAGCAGAGTGAGTGTTAGAGCATAAATGACACGTAACAGATAAGTGAATCACTAATTTAATATCATGGTTCTGTTATGGCAGCTAAAACTCGCAAGAGTTCAATATAATTATCAGCTATAGATCATTTTATTTATTTTTTATTCGTAATTATTATTATTCATATACACGAGTGGATTATTCACCATCGTCAACATGGCACCATCTTCATAGTATTTGAACATTACAACGTAACAATCGTATCACTGCTATAATGCAAAAATCTATTTACTTAAAAAGCCAAGAAGTACAGATGGTTCCTTGCATATCAACCGACATCCGACATTAATCAAATGAAATACTGAAAAAAAACAAAATAAAAACAATAACAGAAGGACTAATAAACAGGTTCCGGTCCCACCGTATACCGGTTGGATTAGTCCGCGAGGAATTGTTTTGATCGCTACACCTCGAGAGGTCAACAAGCTGCACCGCCAACAAAGACAAAGATTCATTGTTACAAGTTCTTTACCTTTTTATCATATCAAAATAATTGATGCATTCAGTTTGCAATTTAATTTTTACTAATAAGTTGTCCATTAGCAGTATGTTTAAAAAAATAATGGTATAATCTATTTTTTTTTAATTCTGGAAGCCTGCTGCACAGTATCCAGCGATAACGCTA
>CAYYMF010000112.1:0-5565 GCA_964472755.1 uncultured Chitinophagales bacterium
AAATGAATATTGATAAATTAAAAGGCTCATGTACTATTTTGATTATAGCACATCGTCTTTCAACGATAAAAAATGCAGATATAATTTGTTTAATGGAAAATGGAGAAATAATTGCCAAAGGAAGATTTTTAGAATTAATAGATAAATCTGAGCAATTTCAAAAAATGGTTGAATTACAAGAAATATAGGATAGGTTCTTTTAGTAGTCAATCCTATAGATAGATTTTTACTTAAAAATTTTATCTTTACAGATTATGCTTATTCCTAAACAAGAGAGCGATAGCGTTGAATTTAAAACTTCATTTAATGATGAGGTAATAATTTCTTTGGTGACTTTTGCTAATGCTCAAGGTGGTGTGGTTTATGTGGGTGTTGCTGATAATGGAGTGGTTAAAGGAATTGAAATCCATAAAGAAACAGTTCAAAATTGGATAAATGAAATCAAGAACAAAACAGCTTCTGCTATTATTCCTGAAGTAAAAATAACCGAGATTCAGAATAAAAGCGCAATTGTTTTAAAAATTCAAGAATACCCAATAAAACCAGTTGCTTTTAAAGGTAAATGTTATAAACGCATTGGTAGTTCCAATCATTTGATGAGTGTAGAGGAAATTGCCAACGAACATCTGAGAACGATTAACACAAGTTGGGATTTCTATATCGACCCTAAGCACTCTTTGGAAGCTATCTCATTGGAAAAAGTCAATAGTTATATTCAAAAAGTTGAACAACGCACACAAACAACTATTCCTTACACTCCGCTTGAATTTTTGTCAAAAATGGAAATGCTTCGTGAAGGAAAACTCACTTTTGGTGCTTATTTGTTGTTTGTTTCGGACTATTGTCTAATTAGTGATATACAAATAGGACGGTTCAAAAGTGATATTACGATTATTGATTCTTTGTCGCTCCATACCGATTTATTCACCGAAGTTGAGAAAATCATTGCTTTCATCAAAAAACATTTGATGGTGGAATACATCATTACTGGAGAACCTCAACGTACCGAAAGGTTTAATTATCCGCTTGATGCCATTCGGGAGGTTGTTATCAATATGATTGTTCATCGTGATTACAGAGATAGTTCGGGGAGCGTCATTAAAATATTTGATGATAGAATAGAATTTTATAATCCTGGAAAACTATTTGGAGGAATTAGTATTTTGGATTTGTTGAGTGGCAACTACACTTCCAAATCAAGAAATAAACTCATTGCCAAAGCCTTTAAAGAAATTGGGTGGATTGAGCGATATGGTTCTGGTATTTTGCGTATTCAGAATATATGTGAGGATTATGGTGTTGTAGAGCCTGCTTTTGAGGAATTGGCTAATGGTTTCCGAGTGATATTGTTTAATGAAAAATTAAAAGTCACCGATGTCGGATTAAATGTCGGATTAAATGAGCTGTATGAAATAATTAAAAGAGAACCAGGAATAAACTCAAAAGAACTGCATTCAGGGTTTGATGTTACAACAAGAACCATTGAACGTTGGCTTAAACAATTACGGGAAAATGGGAAAATTGAATTTAGAGGAGCTCCAAAAACAGGAGGATATTATGTTATTACAGATGAGAATTAATGTTGGTAGTAAAAAAAGGTGGGTGGATTGAGCGATATGGCTCTGGGGTTTTGCGTATTCAGAATATATGCGAGGATTATGGTGTTGTAGAGCCTGTTTTTGAGGAATTGACTAATGGCTTTCGAGTTATTATTTATAGTGGAAAACAAAATGTCACCGATGTCGGATTAAATGAGGGATTAAAATCACTATTAGAAATTATTTCTTTAAATAAAGGAATATTAGCAAAAGATGCAGCTATTTTATTAGAAAATCGCCCTATAAAAACAATTGAAAGGCAAATAGCACAGCTAATAGAAAAAGGTTTAATAGAAAGAAGAGGAAGTCGAAAAACAGGAGGATATTTTATAAAAAATAATGATACAAGACAATAATAATTTTAAATATGAACTAAGTCAATATAAAATAACAAACTATTATGCCAGAAGTTTCTATAATCATACCTGTTTATAATACAGGGAAATATATAGCCAAAGCAGTTAAATCTGTTTTAAATCAAACATTTAAGGATTTAGAATTAATCATTGTTGACGACGCTTCAACTGATGAAACGTATTCTATTTGTGAAGAATATGCAAAAAATGACGATAGAGTTAGATTGTATAAAAATGAACGAAACCTAGGAATGATGCCCAACTGGAATAATGCCTTGCAATACATAACAGGAAAATATTGGGCAAAATTAGATAGTGATGATTGGTGGCAGGAAGATTTTATAGAAGACTGCTATAATATCATGTCAAAAGATGAAACAATTGGAATGGTTTGTGGTAGATATCTTTGTGTAGATGAACATGATGCTATTATTCCCAATTCTGAATATCATTTACCTGATGAGTTTAAAAATACAGCAACAGATTTTATTTGGCGAGTAAAAAAAGGAAATGATTTGTTTGTTCCTGCATTAGCACAACAAGGAAATGGATTAATAAGAGCAGATATCCTTGAAAAATTAGGTCAATATACTTTACTTCCAGCTGGTGATACCGAATTTTATTTCAGAATTGGAGCAAATTATAAAATTCATTTTATAGATAGGCTATGCCATTATCACAGAATATGGAGTCAAAATTTTACACGCACTCAAGTTATTTCATCTGGTAAATTAGAAAAAAATCTATTTGATGTTAGGCAAGCAATTTTTGATTATTATGTAAAAGTTAGTAAAATAAGCAATGAGGAATATCTGCTTTTTAGCAGGCAAAACCAATATGAGTATAATAAATTTTTAATAGTAAAACATAGAAAGGAAAAATCTTATGGAAACGCATTGAATTTATTAATTAGAAATTTCTTTTTATTTCCAATTACTACTTTAAAGTTTTACTTTAGTAGAATATTTAAAAGATAAATTATAAAAGTAATAAATTCCCTATCTTAGGAACTTAAATTAAGTTGATGATAAAAGTAGGTTTTTGTGTTTCGTATGATTGGGAGTTTTTAAAACACTCGATTCCACGTGTCTATCAAGAGGCAGATATTATTTGTTTGGCTTTAGACAAAGATAGACATTCTTGGAAGTGTAACTCTTACAACTTTGATAACGATGCGTTTTATTCTTTTGTGAAATCCATAGACACACAAAATAAAATTGATATTTATGAAGAAGACTTTTCTTTGTCTGAATTAAATTCTAGAGAAAACTGCAATAGACATAGAATGATGATTGCAGATAGAATGGGTAAAGGCGGCTGGCATATTCAAGTAGATAGCGACGAATATTTTTTAGATTTTTCAGGATTTGTACAAGAATTAAAAAAAATATACAAAAATCCAACAGAAAACGAATTTCCAATAAATGTTTGTTGTCCATTTATTCCATTATTTAAAAAAACAGAAAATGGATATTTATATGTAGATACTTCTAATAATTTTCCAGAAATTATTCCTGTTGCAACAAACAAACCAAACTACGAAAGAGCAAGACAAAACGGTTATTTTAATATTTATACAAAATCCTATGTTATTCATGATACTTGGGCTCGAAGTGAGGCAGAAATGAAATATAAAATAGACAATTGGGGACACGCTGCTGAAGAATTACACGCAACAGAAATAAGAAATGCTTATTTTAATTTATGGAAAACAACAAATGAGTTCAATTATCAATATTTATATAATTTTCATCCAGCAAGTCCAAAGGTTTGGGAACGATTAGAGTATTTTAAAGCCAACAACATAGATGAATTAATCCAAAATATTAAAGTTCCTGATTTTCCATTATCAGATTGGCAATTAAAGCTTAAAAACTCAATTAATTATTCTCGATTAACTAAGATATTTCCTTTTTTAAGGATAAAATAAAGGTTTAAACCTTGCAATTTTAAAAGTAAGTTTTAATATTGCATAGTTTTTAAGTCACTATATGGACATTTCTATCATCATTATCAATTACAACACTTTTGAAATGACTTGCAAATGCATTGAAAGTCTGTACAAATATAATGATGGATTTTCTTATGAGATTATTCTAGTGGACAATGCTTCTGTGGAATGTGATGCCAACTTGTTTTTAGAAAAATTTCCTTCTATACATCTAATCATCTCGAAAGAAAATTTAGGTTTTGCTGGCGGAAATAATTTAGGCATTCAATCGGCAACTGGTGCTTATATTTTATTACTCAATAGCGATACAGAATTAATAGAAAACAGTATTTTGCTTTGCTTAAATTATATGAAAGCAAATAAGAAAATAGGTGTACTTTCTCCCAAATTAATTTTCCCTGATGGCACACATCAAGCCGTTGCACAAAGATTTCCATCAGTTAAATATCAATTCATGGAATTGTTTAGACTACAAAAATTATTTTCAAAAAATAGAGCAGGAAAATTATTGTTAGGAGCATTTTTCGACCATAATGAAAATGCTAAAGTAGATTGGGTTTGGGGTGCATTTTTCTTATTTAGAAAAGAAATTTTGAATTTATTACCAGAACAAAAATTAGATGATACCTATTTTATGTATTTTGAGGATATGCAGTGGTGTATGGATATTCAAAAACTAGGATTTGAAATTCATTATTTTGCAGGAACTAAAATCATTCACAAGATGGGTGGAAGCTCTGGAAAGAAAAATGAGATGATGCTAAAAAATGGACAAATTTTTATGCAAAGAAATTATACTCATTTTGAGCAAAAGCTAATTAAAAAAATCAACCAATGGCTAACAAAGTAAATATGCAAACAAGAGTATCGCAACTTGTTCATTAAGAATATTTTTCGTAACTTTAAGAAAGTGAAAAAGCGAAAAAACTGAACTTGGCTTTGAAATTGATCAATTTACTAACTCAATTGTCAATATTATTTCAGGAGATAGCTTTAGAACAGAGGTCATGCATTTGGCAAAAACAGATTTAAAGCAAATAACAAAAAAGAATGGTTGGAATTTTAATTGGAAAGAAGAATTAGATGATAATACTAAAGAAGTTTATAAACTAACTATCGTTGATAATCCAAATATTATTCAGGAAGTTTTGAGTATTAGTGTCTTTGATGGTCATGTTTATATGAATCTGTTGGAGCGTGTTCCTTTTAATATTGGAAAAGATAAACTTTATGATGGTGTAGCAGGAAATTTAGTAGCCAGTGCTTGTAAAGTTTCTTTTCAAAAAGGATTAGACGGTTATTTAGCTTTTGTTGCTAAAACAAATTTAATAAAGCATTACGAAGACAAATTAGGGGCTTATTATTTTAAAAACCAAAGAATGATTATAGAAACAGTACCTGCGAAATTATTAGTTGAAAAATATTTTAAAGATTAATTATGGGAATTATAAGAGAGCCAACGGGATTTGATTTTGTGATTCAAAGCCCACCCTTAACAAACGAAGAACGAAAAGAAATAAGTGAATTTATCAGAAAGCGTAAGTTTGAAAAATTAGCAGAAAAAGAAACTTTGAGAAAGGATGAAATTAAGACCCAAAAAGCTAATAGACCTCTTGCGAAATTCAGATATGTTTAAAAATATTTATTGCTATATCAGATA
>CAYYMF010000113.1:0-5562 GCA_964472755.1 uncultured Chitinophagales bacterium
CTCTAGCTTATGCTGGTAGCGGGACTGTGTCGCTGCCTCTGTTGACTGACCATGCGGCGGTACCCCATGTGGACAGCGCAGATGTTCGTCTGTTCAGCGAAGGGCTCTTGGTGGAACGGATGGACGGGTCCAGCACGCCTCTGCTGCTGTCCATTGGCACCCACGTGGAACGTGTGTGGATTGTCGACGGAACAGAGGCTATGGAACAGACCAAAAGGCTGCTGCCGGCGTCCAAGGTTTCATCTCTCCCGGCGGCCGACGCACCGACTGGCTTGTTGGTTGTCTTTCGTCTAAAGAACAGCGCGGACTTGGACTTGGACTCGGAATCAAAAGATACGCTCTTTCGCCACAATCCGCTGGATCGGACAATGCCACTCATTGCAAGTGACCTCAGCAGCGGTTGTGGCGAGGGTAGCGCTGCACGACACATCGCGATCTTCGTGCAGTCTAACTGCAGAGCGGCCGCAGCGATGACCACAGCATTTGCGGCTTGGCGAGTGGCTTGTCGCGTGCATGACGTTCAGGAACACCGGGGTTCTGACGTGTCACTGCCCGTTTCTGTTCTTCGGGCGTTCACAACGCTAATAGATGTCTGGGGGTCGACTGGCGCCCGCAACGGGAACGAGGGCGACGCAGCCGATCCCGAGGGAATCAGTGCAGAACTGTGTCTTACTGCGGAGTCTTTGGTGTCCACTGCAGCCTACTGTTCACAGAACCCTTCGTTGCAACTGCCGGGTGCTGGATTTCTGCCTTTGAGGTGAGACATGGATTTCGTCGTGCACCGTCTGGACATTATGTAACGATATTCTCTTTTTTCCAGATGCATGCACGCGCTTTCCGAAGCCAAGCGACTGCATCAGAGAGACGCATCATCGGACGGCTCTGTCGCGCTAAACCACCAGCAGGTGCAGGCGGCACGGAAAGAGCTCGCGAGGAGAACCCTGATTGTGTTGGCGGGCCACGTCGGCAGCGGCGTAGTATCCATTGGCACTCAGCTGCGCGCCCAACTGGAGGAGCGTCTGGGCAAACGCTCGCGGTCTCTGCGCACAGTGCTTATTGACTTGTCTCACTTCTCATTGGAGAAGGGAGGCTCCTCGCCGAGTGACCAGCTCAAGCAGTTCCTCTCGTCTAGGGTGCAGTATCCTCGAGGCGAGACATCTGACTCGGTGCTGGTTATTCTGACACTGTCGGCCGCTGTTCACTGCAGACTACCGGAGCTGTTGTCTGCACTATCGGTGCTGCTCTCCGCCACATTAGTGTCTGTATTGTCAGTGGTTGCGCCTGCCAGTGTTCAATTTGACAGTGGGATTGCAGGGGGGTACGTTGGCATCGTCATAGCATACATTCTTAAAAATTTAGTCATGTTTGTTTCGTCATTCTCCGCAGTTACTCTGAGAAACCACTGTCTAAGTCGAGGCATGGGCTGGGCCATGAGTCCTGGAAGGCCAACGTGTTGCAGCTGCTCGAGCCGGGTTGTTGCGACACCGTCATTGCCGTAGCCGACCCGCACAGCCGATCGTCCTATGGGGCGATGCGCGCGCTGCTGTCTGTGGCGAACCCCTCCACTTCACTTGTGCGACTCAGCTCGACCAGTCTGCGACTCGATGAGGAGACCATAGACCAGGTGGTGCAGGCGCTGCTGCGCTCTCGATCCAGCAAGGGCAGCGCACTGTCTCAGAGAGAGGCCTGGCGAGTGATGAGTGGCGGTCAGCCCGACTACTTGGAATTGCTGCACAGCTGTGCGCAACCCAAGCGTTTGTCTGTGGTTGTTCCCTTTATACCAAGTAGCGTTGGTTCTGGGCTCCGCTCTGTCGCCCTGGCTCCGGTCGGCACTCCGGGCGAATGGAACCTGACAAACGTAACGCGGGTATTACAATTGCTGTTCCCGTCGGCCAAGCTGAGTGCCCCAACAGTGGAGGATACGTGGAGTGCTCCAGCTAAAAAAGAAGGTGACGGTGGCCATTTCTCGCGTTTACTGGCCCTGGCCCGAGCGAAGGTGCTGACAGCACGACAGGACAAGGAGTCCAGGAAACGGCTGGAGGCGGCTGTGAGCCTGCTGGAAAGGCACAGTCCTGATGAGCTGCGCGGCATCGTCGAGAACATCCGCAGCGTGCATGGCACTTTAATAGTTAAGGCGGGCATCGTTGCCACCAGAAGCGACGGTGACGCCATCGGAGCGCTCACTCTCCGCCAGAACACTACAATCGTGGAGGTGTGTCGAGGCTTTGTCGTAATGCGCCCGGCGAAGATCGAGGTTGCTCCTCAGAGCCGTCTTGTGGTGGAGGGTATGTTCAGCGTGGACGATGTCGCGATTCTGACAGACCTGTTCGCGCAGTGTTGTCAAGTGCGACTGCCTCGCAGAGAACACTTACGCGCAAGTGATTTTAGCGACGAGTACAAGCAGCGCGTGGTACAGAGCGATCCAAAATACAGCACACGACCGTTGCCTGGGAACGTGTGGTTTGACGGGCATTCATACATTGATATCCGCGGATCTCGCAGCCTGCTGAGGCCTGATGTGGCGCTACTGGCGGAGGATTACGTGCGCGACGAGAACAATCGAATCGACCAGTACAATGCACAGTTAAAAGATTTTTAATAAGTGTTCTTGATGTTGTGGTGTGGTTTGATGAAACCACTCGTACGTTAACGTGAACTTTATATGATTTTTTTTTCCTTTTATGAGATTATATACAATATTAACAACACAACGGCTTCTATTCGGCGGCGGTTTCGACGGAAGATTCAGCGGCTCTAATCAGCGCTTCACTCTCGTGCTTAGCCCTCTGAGCATCAATCAATGCGTTCAAGTCTTCTGGTGTGGCAGAAAACGTTTTATAATTTGGCTTTTGAACCATCCTCCATTGTTTCTTTAAAACACCACCAATCTTTTCGTCCTGTGCTTTCGGTCGTCCTCGCCAAACTAACCTGCCCCACGCTTTCCCATGGGTTTGATCCTTCACAGACAACCGAACACTAAACACAAAAAAATGTTCAGTGGTAATCACTTCAAAAGAACAATTATCTAGCGCAATACCGGGTGAGAATCCAGTAGGTCTCAGGAAACTTATATATGTTTCTGGTTACTTTGCTTCCCACGCCAAAATATCGAAGGCCATTGGTAAGCTAAACAGAACAAAACATTCAGCAATTGCTTAAAAAATAAAAAAATAAATTTAACCTCAAATAATTTCGTTGGATGTATTTTTGTTGCCATTGTAGAAACTTAATATACACAAAGGTGTCCGCAAAACACTATACCAATAATGGTCATAACAAATAACAACATTGATTGCTTCGAAAATGTTAACCACTTTACTCGGTGCTTTTTGCTGCCAAGTGTGGTCAAGTGTCTCTTAAAGGTGCGTTTTATCCGTTTTAACGGTTTGCTCAACTTTTGTTTGAACAAGAAACGCTTTTCGTTTTTCGCCTCGGTGCAACTTGCAAAAATTCAAGTGTCACTTACTTCAATAGTAGTCAAAACTACATTTTAGGAGTGCTATATTATTAATGGTGTCAGTTTCAAATTTAGATGAGCAGATTGAGCGCTTGAAAAAGTGTGAATATCTCAAGGAATCAGAAGTTAAAGCATTATGTGATAAAGCGCGGGAAATTTTGATTGATGAAAGCAATGTTCAACGAGTTGATGCTCCTGTAACGGTAATCAATGAAATGGATGTTCTATTAAAAACTGGTTTTAATTGATTTCTCTTGTCTTGATTCAGATTTGTGGCGATATTCATGGCCAGTTTTATGATTTGATTGAGTTGTTCAAGGTTGGCGGAGAATGTCCTTACACCAATTATCTATTTCTCGGCGACTTTGTTGACAGAGGATATTATAGCGTTGAAACTTTTTTATTATTATTGGCTCTAAAAGTTCGGTATCCTGATCGGATAACGTTGATCCGTGGCAATCATGAATCGAGGCAAATTACTCAAGTTTATGGCTTTTATGATGAATGCTTAAAGAAGTATGGTTCAGTCAACGTTTGGCGGTATTGCACAGAGATCTTTGATTATCTTAGTTTATCGGCAATCATTGATGATAAAGTATTTTGCGTTCATGGTGGACTGTCGCCCGCAATCAACACTTTGGATCAGGTAACTTGCCGTTGGCTAGCATCTCTGTTTCCTATCCTCAACTAACGACATGATTTTCCCCTGACACGCAGATTCGAGTTATAGATCGTAAGCAGGAGGTGCCCCACGATGGCGCGATGTGCGACCTGATGTGGAGCGACCCCGAGGATATCGAGGGATGGGGCCTGTCGCCTAGAGGCGCCGGATACCTCTTCGGAGCCGACGTGGTCGCCAAGTTTAATGAAATCAACCACATTGACCTAATAGCGCGGGCGCACCAGTTGGTCATGGAGGGTTACAAGACGATGTTCCCGGTGAAGGGCGCGAAGAGTGGGAGCGGCCAATCAGTAGATAGTCTCGTGACTGTTTGGTCCGCGCCCAACTACTGCTACCGCTGCGGCAACGTGGCCGCCATACTAGAGCTGGACGAGCACCTCGACCAGCATTTCAAGGTACGGCCGCAACTTGCTCTGTTTCTCTTTCCCTGTGCTCACTGTCTCGCGACCTTCTCCAGATTTTCGAGGCCGCTCCACAGGAATCGCGCGGAGTACCGTCCCGCAATCCAGCCCCCGACTACTTCCTGTAAGAATCTCTACTTCGCCTCACTGCCGGAAGTCGCTGGTAGCTTTGTTCAAGCGTGTTGCTGCGTTGAGTGTGCTGACGAGTCGGCACACTGCAGACTACGAGATGAGACCGCGCGGCCTACCGGAGAGTGTGGAAAGTTGTTGTTACGCAGCAGGAAGACCCGCTGTATATTGTTTTTGTTGTGTTGTATTTGAGGTTCTTTTTGAACGGTCAAGTAATCAACACACCTCATCCTCTCCTCGTCTTGCAAGCCGTGGCGTGCGCATGCAAAAGCATCTGTCGCTCGGAGTGCCAGTTTCCTTCTTCTGGTTCGGTGTGTTTTATAACGTCCTTCTGCAACTGCAGATTCTTTAAAACTAATCAGCAGATATTTGTCACTGAGTTGTTTAAAATCACACAAAGAAATTGTGGATTTGTTCCGAGGAATCGGAGTCAAATACTACCATGTAAGTATTATTATTATTAGAAGGTGGTAAAGACTTACACTTTCAGACTTTGAATGTGCAATTGACAAACTGAGAAAGCTATTTATATACTCACAAAGTTATAAATTTTATGCTGTAAATATGACATGTAACTAACATTTTTTATTTCTCAGTTGGTATGTCAGCACCGGGAACGAGCTGTAAACGGATTAAACGACGTATAGAATGGTATATGCACATATCATGGTATTACTTCTGGTGATTGCCAAAAAGTTGAACTGCCCATTATTCTAAATGTGGGTCCCGAAACATGAAATGACGAGTGACGTTGGTAATCCGCCTACTCGACACGTGGTACGTGTCTCACCAATCCAACCCCCGCACACTGTTAAACCTTTGTAAGAATGAAACCTATTATACGGAGGTTCTGGATAATTATAGTGCTAACAATGTTGGCAACGAATAAAGCC
>CAYYMF010000114.1:0-5485 GCA_964472755.1 uncultured Chitinophagales bacterium
ATAAATAAAGCAAGTTTGCAACTTGCTAAAAACCAAAACAAGTATATCACTTTTTATAATAAATTTGTACATTAATTGATGCATATACTGAAAAAAAGGACAGCGAAAACTATCCTTTTTTTGACGACTTGTTTTTTTTGATTGATGAAAGAACGACAATCTGAATAACAGATAGTTACAAAAACAGAAAACTCAATATTCATCTTTATCGGACATTAATGTTTCTATTTATCTTATTTTTCATATTTTTGTATCAAAAATAAGATGAAAAAAATTAGTTTAATCTTTTTGACATTGCTTACCGTTTTAGTTGAGGCACAAGAGTGTCCAGAATTTAATAACAGCATCGCATTATTAAAATCAGATAATATGATGGCTGACTTAGAAGAAGCAAATGCTACTCTAACACAAAAAAGACAAGGTCTTTATGGAGGTTGGAACAACTTAATCAAATTATCGGGTAAGACATCTGGAATTATTCTAAAATCATCTGAAACTATTTTCGTATTCAAACCACTAAATGATAATATTAAACCTAATCAACAAATTAAATTATTTCAATTTGAAGAGGAAAAAAAATCTAGAGCTTTAGAAACTGGAGGCACGAATATATTTGGTGGTTCAAAAGACAAAAAATCTCAGGATACTAGTATTCCTTTAAAATTTGAAAAGACAGAAAATGGATGTTATAAAATTACTATTGGTAAAGAATTAACAACAGGGGAATACGCATTTAGTTTAGGAGAAAATGCGTCAGTTCAAGGGCAGTCATCTGGGTATGGACAAACATCTCGCGGACAATTATGGTATGGTTTTACTATAAAATAATTTAATTCAAGATATCAAGCAAAAAAAGCAGAACGCATAGATATATACTTTAGCTTCTTGTTTATTCCTTTACTTTCATAAGATACATTTCGTTAATCTTGCAAAAGTGGCAAATATCAGCGTTTTTGTATATGCAAAAAAGTCTTGATTCTTGATTCTATAAATCTTACTCCACAAAAAGCATAAACAAGCACATTAAATAAGTATAAACCTTATAATGAACAATAAAATTGTCTTAATTTCACAATTGATTATGAAATTAGAAAAAACACCAACTATTGGGGTTATTGGCGGAGGACAACTTGGAAAAATGTTGATTCAAAAAGCAATGCAATGGTCTGTCCCAATTATTATTTTAGACAAAGGTAAAGATTGTGTTGCCTCTAATTATGCCCAGCAACATATTGTAAAAGATATTAAAAATGCAGATGCTATTCAAGAATTATCTGATCAAGTAGATGTGGTAACCATCGAAATTGAACATACAAATGCTGACAAACTAATTGAATTGCACAATCAAGGAAAAACTATTATTCCTAATCCTTATGTATTAAAAACTATTCAAGATAAAGGAACTCAAAAGGTATTTTATCAAGAAAACAATATTCCAACGGCTCCGTTTTTTCTAGCAGAAAACAAAAGTGAATTGCTAGAGAAATTAAACTCTTTTGACCTTGAAAAAGTTGTCGTTAAATCCAGAACAGGAGGTTACGATGGCAAAGGCGTTTATATTAATAGTAAGAAAAATATTCTAGACAATATCGATATTATTCCTTTTGATGGTTCAATGATGATAGAAGCTCATGTTCCTTTCAAAAAAGAATTAGCCGTTCTTGCTGCACAAGACATTCACGGAAATATTGTTAGTTACCCTACTATAGAAATGGAGTTTGACCCGAAAAGCAATCTAGTAAATTTCTTATTTTCTCCTGCAAACATTCCTATTCATATCGAAGAAAAAGCAGCATTAATAGCCAAACAATGTTTATCCTCTTTTAATAGTGTTGGTTTATTTGCGATAGAGTTATTTCTTACGGAAGACGACCAATTGTTAGTGAACGAAATAGCTCCTCGTCCACATAATTCAGCACATCATACTATTGAAGGATTTTACACTTCTCAATATGAGCAATTGCTTCGTGTTTTACTAGGATTTCCATTAGGCAATACACAATATAAAATGCCAAGTGCAATGTTGAATATTGTAGCTTCTGAAACTCAAAGTGGTCATTATGTACTGAAATATTTCAAAGAATTATCTGCAATAAAAGGTGTTTATGTTCATCTATATGGTAAAGAATTTGCCAAACCTAATCGAAAATTAGGTCATATAACTATTTGTCTGCCATCAATAGAAGAAGTAATGAAAACAGCCTATCAAATTAAAAACTTATTAGAAATAGAAATTATATAAATAGATATTTTGGTTTTAGTAACAGGTGCATCAGGTTTTTTAGGTGGTGAATTAGTCAAGAAATTAGTTGCCAATGGAGAATCTGTTCGAATTATCAGGAGAAATAATTCAGATTTAGCACATTTAAAATCTATAATTGATAAAATTGAAGTTAAAGAAGCTGATATTCTAGATGTATCTGCATTAGAAGATGCCTTTGAAAATATAGACCAAGTTTATCACACTGCTGCTATTATTTCATTCAACAAACAAAATATAGCTCAAATGTACAAAACGAACATTGAAGGCACAGCAAATGTGGTCAATGTGGCATTGAGTTCAAATTTAAAGAAACTAATTCATATCAGTTCTATTGCTGCTATTGGTGGCAAGCCAAACGAGTTGATTACAGAAGAAACAAAATGGGAAGACAATGAGTGGACTTCAAATTATGGAATCACAAAACAAATGGCAGAAAGACAAATATTTCGTGGTATTGAAGAGGGCTTAGAAGCAACAATAATTAACCCAGGAATAATTGTTGGGATTGGACACGATGAAAACAAATCAACGTTGAATTTATTAAATCGAATTTCTCACCAGAAAATGCCTTTTTATACAAACGGAACAAATGGATTTGTAGATATTGATGATGTCGTAAATATTAGTATCCAATTAATGCAAGGCAATTATAATAAAGAAAAATTTATTGCGATTAGTGAAAATTGGAGCTTTAAGCAATATTTTGAATCTATAGCAAGAGCTTTGGGCGTACCTGCACCTAAAAGAGCATTAAATACTTGGACTTCTAGTATATTTTACAATGGAGATGCCCTTTTAAGTTTTTTAAATCCAAATAGAAAACGTTCCTTTACAAAAGAAAATGCAAAAATTGCTATGGAGCAATTTTCTTATTCCAATCAAAAAGTAAAAAATGCATTGAATTATAATTTCACTCCAATGCAAGAAACTATTCATAAAATAGTCAAAAAATATCAAGATGGAAACAAGTAAAAGAGAAAAAATTATAGGTATTTGGTTGATGATTGGCGTATTTATGTTGATGGTACAAATTTTCCTCGGAGGCGTTACACGACTCACTGGCTCTGGTTTATCTATCACAGAATGGGACGCAATAATGGGTTTTATTCCGCCATTAAATCAAGCAGAATGGGTAGAGGTTTTTGAAAAATATAAGCAATTTGACCAATTTAGATTAGTCAATTCAACATTCACTTTAGCCGATTTTAAAAGTATATTTTTATGGGAATTTGTGCATCGATTATGGGCAAGATTCATGGCATTGTGTGCCTTTTTACCAATGATTTATTTTATTTTTAAAGGAATTTTAAAACAGAAAGACATTTTAAAACTATTATTAATCATTGCTTTAGGTGGATTAGCTGGATTTTTAGGTTGGATAATGGTTGCAAGCGGATTAGAAAAAAATAAAGTATTAGTAAATCCTGCAAAATTGATGTTGCATTTATTAGTTGCTGCTTTTATAGTGAGTTTGACATTTAGATTTGCTTTAGGCTATTTATATCCAAGAAATCAAACAACTCTAAATTCTACGAGAAATATTATTTCTGGATTTTTGATTTTAATTTTTATACAAATATGCTTAGGTGCGTTGGTTGCAGGTTCAAAAGCAGCTTTTAGTTGTACTACTTTTCCCTTAATGCATGGTGCATTTATTCCAGATAACCTTGGTTTTCCTCAGCCTTATGAAAACTTTATACACGAAAATAATTTCACACTACAATTCATTCACAGAATGACTGCTTACTTTATAGCAATCGTAAGTATTGTGTTATTTTTTAAATTTTCAAAACTATCATTTATTAATGCATTTCACAGAAGTAGGAAAATATTAATCATAGCAGTATTTATTCAAATTGGATTAGGTGCAGCAACTTTATTATTTACAAAATCTTCAATTCCAGTATTTTGGGCAGAATTGCATCAATTAGGTGCATTTGCAATTCTATTTTCAGTTATTGCCTTACATTATTTTTCACAACCATTAAATAAATTATAAATTGGAAATAAAAATAAATCACACTAATAGCTTGAGTGCTGCAAGGTATTTTAGTTCTTTTGGGATTCAGAATTTTGGATTTACATTAGATTCAATGAATCCAAACCATATAAGTTTACTTGATGCAAAACAGATTGTAAGTTGGCTCTATCAGCCAAATATTATTTTAGAAGTAGGTATTTTTCAAAATATAGAAGAGATAGAAATATTACAAAAAGAATTTCACTTCTCATCTGTGGAGTTAAATATCCATCACCCTGATTTTAAAAGAATAATTGAACAATACAATCAATCTTGGATAAGATTAAATGTTGATGAACTACAACAAATAGATTTTAATGAGCCTATATTTCAAAACAGTGCTTTTATAATCAATATTTATGAACTAGAAATTGACTTCAAAATGCTAAATGAATTTTCTCAAAAGCATTTAGTTCTATTGGACATCAACGATTCTTCTAAAATTGAAGAACTCATAAAAAAAACTGGCATAATGAATTATGCCATTCCTTGTATTAGGGAAAAGGCTATTGGAAAACTTGAATTAGAACCTTATGAACATTATCTACCAATTTTAGAATGTATTTAAAGGCTAGTTCTTTAAGTAAAACGCTCATTATTTATAAAAAAACTCCCAAATTTTAATAAATCTCAAGCAATAAAAAAGGCGGAACTAAAAGTTCCGCCTTTTAATTGTAATATAAATAGTTAATTTATTTTACTGCTTCAGTTTGAATATAAACATTTATATTTCCTGTACAATTTTCTGATGGAAATTTTCCATCAACATATACATAAACTAAGTTATCATTATCCAACCAAGTTAAATAATAAACAGAAACATTTGTTTCACCTGGTTCGTCTTCATCTTCAGATGTAATTTCAATAGCATCTTTATTTGCATTTTTCCATTTCCAGGTTCCTTCTTTTATTGCATTTGCTCCATCTGCTGTGGTGCTCTTCATTATATCTCCATTATTTGAAAAAGAAATATAAAATCTATCATCATCAAGATCTGCCGTAGTAACTTCATCTGCAACTTTCTGACCAGAACATACGACATTAAAAGCTACAACTTTCGCTCCATCTTTTATTTTCCACCATCTTCCCCCTTTTTCAATTTTGAGAGCGGCTCCTTCACTTAATCCAGTCAATGTAATATGTCGTTCAGCAATTGGAACAATTGTTCCTTTAGGAACTAGAGCACTGATTTTAGAGCAAGT
>CAYYMF010000115.1:0-5421 GCA_964472755.1 uncultured Chitinophagales bacterium
AAAAAGCACTAATTATTACTTCAATCGCGAATGACCAACACCCAGTTTTGCAATTATATGCTAAAAAATGTAGCGAAATTGATATGCCTTTTATTTGTATTGGCGATACCAAATCTCCAGATAAATTTAATTTAGAAGGTTGTGATTTTTGGAGTGTTGAAAGACAACTAACCTTAGATTCTAAATTTGCACAAATTTGTCCAACAAGACATTATGCAAGAAAAAATATTGGTTATTTAGTGGCTATCCAACAAGGTTTTGCTGAGTTGGTAGAAACTGATGATGACAATTTACCAAAAGAGGAATTTTGGGCATTTAACAACCAAAGAAAAGTTGAAGCCATAGATATGCAAAATACTGGCTGGGTAAATATCTATAAGTATTTTAGCAATAATTTTATTTGGCCTAGAGGTTTGCCTTTACAAGAACTACAAAAAGAACACGCACAGTTAGAAAGTTTTTCTAAAAAATTGATTGATTGTCCAATTCAACAAGGCTTGGCTGATGAAAATCCTGATGTTGATGCGGTATATCGTTTGACATATCCTTTGCCATTAAATTTTGATTTTACACACGATATTGCATTAGGGAAAAATGCTTGGAGTCCATTTAATAGTCAAAATACACAATGGTACAAAGATGCATTTCCATTGTTGTATCTTCCAGCCTATTGTAGTTTTAGAATGACTGATATTTGGAGAAGTTTTGTGGCTCAAAGAATAGCTTGGGAAAATGATTGGAGTATTTTATACCATAAAGCAACTGTTTGGCAAGAAAGAAACGAACATAATCTTTTAAAAGATTTTGAAGATGAAATTCCTGGTTACCTAAACAATGCAAAAATAGCAACTGATTTAATGAATTTGAATTTAAAAGGTGGAAAAGATAATTTATTAAATGACTTAATTGCTTGTTACGATATGCTAACAAAAAATGGTTATGTTGGCAAAGAAGAAATGCAATTGGTTCAAGCTTGGGCAGATGATTTGAATAAATTTATGTAGTTTAAACTAAATTTTAAATAGTAAATTTTATTTATACTGGAACGGGCAAATTGTTCAATCTATAATAATGTCTTATATTTTCGACTTTATTGCCTTTTCTTATATATTCTTCAAATTCTGCTCTAAAGTGACGAATGGCACTCGCAACAGGCCAAGCAGCTGCATCTCCAAATGGACAAATGGTTTTACCTTCAATTTTACTTTGAATATCCCACAATAAATCGATATCTTCAATTTTGCCATCGCCCTCTATGATTTTATGTAAGATTTTTTCCATCCAGCTTGTTCCTTCTCGACAAGGCGAACATTGTCCGCAACTTTCATGTCTGTAAAATCGAGCAAAAGTAAATAAGTTTTTCACAATAGAGGTATCTTCATCCATCACAATAAAACCGCCAGAACCTAACATTGTTCCTGTTTGAAATCCACCTTCACTTAACGATTCATAGGTCATCAAACGTGGTTCGCCGTTTGCAGTTTTCAGTATCAATTCCGTTGGAAGCACTGGAACGGAAGAACCTCCAGCAACAACTGCTTTTAATTTCTTTCCATTTCTGATACCACCACAATATTCATCACTGAATATAAATTCTTCAACTGGCAAACCTAATTCAATTTCATAAACACCTGGTTTTTTGATATGTCCAGATGCAGAAATTAATTTTGTTCCTGTTGATTTTCCTAATCCAATTTTTGCATAAGCTTCGCCACCCATTTTTACAATTGGAACAACAGCAGCTAAAGTTTCTACGTTATTCACAACAGTTGGGCAACCATATAAACCAGCTACCGCTGGAAATGGTGGTTTTATTCTTGGATTACCTCTTTTCCCTTCTAGAGATTCTAACAATGCAGTTTCCTCTCCACAAATATAAGCACCACCACCTGGTTGTACATATATTTCCAAATCATAATTATGACCTAAAATATTTTTGCCTAACAGTCCTGCTTCTCTAGCTTCACGAATGGCTTTTTCCAATATTTTAATAATATAAAAAAATTCGCCACGAACATAGATAAATGCTGTATTTACGCCTAATGCATAGCTCGACAAAATCATGCCTTCTATCAATAAATGTGGTATTCTTTCCATTAAATACCTATCCTTGAAAGTACCAGGTTCAGATTCATCTGCATTACAAACCAAATAACGTGGAACGCCTTCTGGTCTCGCCAAAAAACTCCATTTCATACCTGTTGGAAAACCAGCACCTCCTCTCCCTCTTAATCCAGAATTTTTTACTTCTAATTGTACATCATTGGGTGATAAACATTTCAAAGTATTCTCCAATGTGGCATAACCTCCGTTTTTTCTATACACTTCTAAGGTATCAATACCTTCTATATGTTCGTTTTCTAATAATATCTTTCTAGACATGATGAATATTCTTCTTTAACAATATCTACTTCTTTTATTTTCTTTTCTCAGTTCTTCTAAAATAACATCAATTTTTTCAAAAGATAGATTTTCATAATATTTATCTCCAATTTGAAACATTGGTGCTGTTCCACAAGAGCCTAAACACTCTGCTAGTTTAATTTGAAACATTCCATCAGCTGTTATTTCACCAACTTTTACTCCCAATTTATTTTCTAAATACGCCACAATATCTTCTGCACCGCACATCCAACAAGAACTTGTTTGACAAACTTCTATCAAATATTTTCCTACTGGCTCTAAATTAAACATGGTATAAAATGTTGCCACTTCATACACTTCTATCGGTTTAATATTTAAAATTTCAGCAACATAATCCATAGTTTGCGGACTTAACCAGCCATCAAACTCTGCTTGTGCTATATGTAAAATTGGTAGTAAGGCTGACTTTTGTCTTCCTTCAGGATACCTTTTAATGATTTCTTGTACTTTTTGTAGTACTTCTGGTGTAAAACAAATTTTTTCTGTAGTTGTTGACATATCTTGAAGTATGTGCAAAGATAAGGAATTACAAATAACTTATGTATTATATTTATTAAAAGTTTTACCTTTGAGCATAATGAAAAAATATGTATTTATTTTTGGTGCTGGTAGAACTGGAACAACTTTAGCTACTCGAATTATTGAGAAAAGTGAAAAAGTAGCTTTATTTAAACAAGAATCTCATGCTTATTTGGCTTTTTGGAAATGGGATAATCAATTGCAAATTCCGTCAAACATTAAAACACCCAACGATTTTGCAGACTATGTATTAGCACGATTTCCTGAGATTAATTTCGGTTGGAAAATGGAAAATGAATATCCTAAATTGTTGAAATTGGTCGAACAAATTAAAAAGGAACAATTTTTTCCAAAGGATACCAACGATTTTTTAAACTTTCTATTTAAACAAATTCCTAATGAAAATAATAAAGTAGAATATATTGGAGAGAAAACACCAGCTCATATTTATTATTATCAAGAAATACTAAATTATTTTAAACCTGCTAAAGTTATTATTACAATTCGAGATCCTAGAGCAACTGCTTATTCTGAATTAGTAAAGAAAAATATTAAAGCTTTGGGTTTAGCTCCTTTTAATATATTGACATTTATCGCACGATTTAATACTGTTTACTATTTAGTTGATGCCATAAAAAAGAAAATTGGCAATGAAAATGTATTAGTTGTTCGATACGAAGATATTGTTTTGCAACCAGATACTACAATTAAGCAGATTTGCTCATTTATGCAAATTGAATTCAAAGAGGATATGCTACAAATGGGTGTTTTTAATAGTTCGTTTGGTGATAAATTCCAAAAAGATAAAAATTTTAATACTGAAAATATTGACCGTTGGCAAACAGAATTAGACTCCAGTTTTATTGCTCAAATCGAAAAGAATTGTAAAAGTATTATGCAACAATATAATTATCCTATGAGTACATTAGGAAATGGCAGTGATTTAAATCTCACTGCCAAACTAAAGCTTTTTGTAGCCAAATATTTTGTACAATATTTCCCTGCCTTGTTTCACTACCTTAACAAACACGAGAAGTATAGACTATAAAAATATTGATAATTAATAGATTATACTAATCAATTATTAACATTGCATCGCCATAAGAATAGAAATTATATTTCTTCTTAATCGCTTGTTCATAAGCCTCCATTGTTAAATCATAACCAGCAAACGCTGCAACCATAATGACCAAACTTGATTTTGGTAAATGGAAATTTGTAATCATTGAGTTTGCAATAGAAAAATCATAAGGTGGATGAACAAACAAGTTTGTCCAACCTTCCATTGGTTTTAATAAATGTTCTGCTGAAACAGCTGACTCTATGGTACGCATAGATGTTGTTCCAACCGCACAAATGTTTTTTCCATTTTGTTTCGCTTTATTTACAATATCTACTGCTTTGCTATCTACTTTTACATATTCTGCATCCATTTTATGCTTAGATAAATCTTCTACTTCAATAGAGCGGAAAGTACCTAAGCCAATATGCAAAGTAACTTCAGCAAAATCAACGCCTTTAATTTCTAAACGTTTGATGAGTTCATTACTAAAATGCAAACCAGCAGTTGGTGCAGCCACAGCACCTTCTTCCTTAGCAAATAATGTTTGATAATATTCTTTGTCTAATTCTTCAGGCTCTCTTTTAATATATTTTGGCAAAGGTGTATTACCCAATAAATCTATTTTTGCTCTAAACTGCTCATCTGTTCCGTCAAATAAGAAACGGATAGTTCTTCCTCTTGAAGTTGTATTGTCCACTACCTCAGCCACTAAATCATCATCTCCAAAATACAATTTATTGCCTACTCTAATTTTTCGAGCTGGGTCAACCAATACATCCCAAAGTCTTAATTCGTGATTTAATTCTCTTAATAAGAAAACCTCGATTTTAGCACCTGTTTTTTCTTTAGTGCCATACATTCTTGCAGGAAATACTTTTGTATTATTTACAATCATTACATCGCCATCATCAAAATAATTCAACACATCTTTGAAAATTTTGTGTTCAATTTTACCAGATTTGCGATGTACCACCATCAATTTACATTCATCACGGTTTTTGTTGGGGTAAAGAGCGATTTTCTCTTTTGGAAGTTCAAATTCAAATTGTGAAAGTTTCATAAAAATATTATTTTACGGAATAATTAATACACAAAGATAAGGTCAGAAAAAGCTTATTCCAAATAATTTAAAAATATTCATAAATTTATAACCTTATGTTTCGAATTTTAGGAGATACTATTTTAATTAGTTTACAACTTTTTTGGTCAAATAAAACACGTACTTTTTTATCTTTGTTTGGTATAAGTATTGGTATTTTCAGCATTGTTTCTATACTCACAGCAGTTGATGCACTCAGAGGAAATATCAATGATTCAATAAAAAGTATGGGCGATAATGTATTGTTTATCAATAAATGGGCTTGGACTTTTGACGGAACTTCGAATTATCCTTGGTGGAAATATGCTCAACGTCC
>CAYYMF010000116.1:0-5364 GCA_964472755.1 uncultured Chitinophagales bacterium
TGGGCGTAAACCAACTAGAGGACCTAATCATGCGCGCGAACAGCGGCGATAGCAGTAACAGCAGCTCTGTAAGTGGCAGCAGCAGACGACCTGCTGGCCACGTGAACAGGACCCTTGATGGCAGGCCGGACGCATCAAACAGTGGGCTGACTGAACTGCTGGCGAACAACAACGCATTCCCATATCTTCCCGCCAGTATTAACCGCCTGGCTGGCTTACGCGTGCTGCGGTTGGCGTACTGTGGACTGCAGAGCATCGACGAGCTGGACCTGTCTGCGCTGCGCTCCCTGGAGACCCTCGACGTCAGTAACAACAAGCTGGAATCACTGGCGGAGTCGCTGCTAAGTGGCGGGGACGGCAGTCGACTGGAGTACTTGAGCGTGGAGAACAACTGTCTACAGGAGATTCCGCCGCAGCTCGCGCACTTGGCCTGTTTAAAGGTGTTGCTGGTCGGCGGCAACCCACAGCGTACCGTGCGCCCTCTGGTGGTTCAGCAGGGCAGCGTCAAGGTGATAGAAGCGCTGCGCAACAAACTCAGCGATAGGGGGCTGCCGCTGCCTGGAGGTCCCGTTGGATACGAAACTGTGTTCAGAAAGTCTAGCGCCGTGAGGGGTGGTATTTCTCCAGGCGACCAGTGGCCACACCCGACCAGTGATAGTGACCGCTCAGTAGCCCCGCCGCGGCAGATTGACAACAGCCGCAGTGGACAACTCGCCGCTTCGAGTCACTCTGGCAAAAGTGGGGGCCGTCCGGCGTCGAATGAACCAAGCGGTATTGGTCGACAGCAGGCGGACATTCGAGCGAAGCGGCAGGTGTTGGCTGCGGTTAATAAGAAGCGCTTCACGAACCCGAATGAGTGGAACGCCTGAGCGTTTTAGCCGCGTTATGTTAATTTAATATACACAATTCGATACATTCACACTTTGAACATTAAGTCGTTTATTACACTGAAACACCTTGTACAAGCGCTACCCAGGGAGAGATATGGACATATCCTGTCAAATCAGTAGCCAAAAACTTTCATGGTGATCTGTGACACAGCAGTGCAATCAGTCAACGGCGAGCTGCAGGTTGTTGAGTGTTACACCGCCTTACCTGCTTGGGCAGCCCGTCCTTCTTGGCGGGGTCGCCAACCGGGAAGGTGACCGTACCTGTGCCCAGGACAATCCCGCCCTCCCAAGTGCCCGTGTAGGTGCTACCGTCCGGCCGCAGCAGCTTCCCCTTGCCGTGCTTCATGTTGCCCCAGTATTCGCCGTGGTGGATGCTGCAAGGGTGCGAAGAGCAACTAAACCGGGGCATTATGGATGAAACAAACCAACTAACACGTACCACCCGTCGGGCCCGATGCTGGTACCCAGGCCCTGGCGCATGTTGGCGCGCCACTCTCCGTCGTACTGAGACCCGTCCGCGCCCACGTACACGCCCTTGCCCCACATCTGGTCCCGCACAAAGTCTCCCCGGTAGTAGCTGCCGTCCTTGTAGCTGATCCGCCCGAAGCCGTGCCGCACGCCCATGTCCCACTCGCCCTCGTAAACCGTGCCCTCATCCTTGCGATACCAGTACGTGCCCTCCCCGTGCCAGTTGTCGTCAACCCACTGTCCCTCATAGGCCTCCTCCACCGCGGATCCCGGCATGAACGTGATACGACCATGACCGTGTCGCAGGTCGTCCACCCAGTCGCCCACATAGATGGGCCCAGTGGAGTAGTACATTGTTCCTAAGCCGTTCTTCTTGTTGTCGACCCAGTGGCCCACGTAGCGATGGCCCGTGAAATACTGCATCTCGCCCGGGCCACACATCTTCTCCTTGTGGAACTCCCCCTTGTATACGTTGCCGTTAGGCCAGGTAAAAATGCCCCTACCGTGCTTGGTGTTGGTGTCAAACTGCCCACGGTAGAAGGACCCGTTCGCAAAGTCAAAGCGCCCTTTCACATGCATGTTGTTCTCTGCCCAGTGACCAGTGTACTTGCTGCCATTCGCAAACACATAGGTGCCCTTCCCGCTGCGCTTATCGTCGACCCACTGCCCGGTGTAGATGTTCCCGTTGTGGTGGTAGTACACGCCCAGTCCATGCGCGCGATTCTTATGGAACTCCCCGTCATACATGTCCCCGTTTGCATACATGTAACGACCAGGACCATGCTTTTTGCCGCCAGCCCACTGGCCAATATACTTGTCGCCGTCTGCAGACAAAAACACTCCGAAGCCTTGGTGAGATCCGCGGTACCAGTTTCCCGCGTAGCGTGAGCCATTCGGATATGCGCAGGCTCCCTTGCCATGGCGTTGGTTGCGGTCGAAGTGGCCCTTGTACCTCTCGCCCGAAGCCATGGTCAGCACGCCCAGGCCCCAGGCCATGCCGTCGCGGCACTGCCCCATATACACGTCACCCGTGGCGCCGCGGCGAAACAGCCCCACATCCTCGTACTTGCCCCTACGGAAAGAGCCCTGATAGAGGTCCCCGTTGCTGCTCTGAAGCAGACCCGCGCCCTCCATGAACCCGTCCCGCCACTCGCCCAGGTACTCGTCTCCGTTTGCGTTGCACAGCAACCCCCAGCCGTGTCGTTTACCGTCCTTGTAACAGCCAACGTACTCCAGCCCCGGCCCACTCATGGAGTCCACGCCGCTACGGAAGATGCCGAACCCATCGCGACGACCGCCGGCCCAGTCACCCAAGTAAGTAGACCCGTCGCGCCAGGTCATCACAGCGTATCCGCTAAACTGGTCCTGTGCCACATTGCCGCTAATCACCGCGCCTCCCACCAGAGTCCTGGTACGTAGCCCAGTGATAATAGGGTACAGGGCGCGTACGATCTCCTTAGTGGATGGCCGCACATACACGTGGTATTTGCGACAGGCCTTCCCTTTGGGGCAAGAGCACTCCACGCCGTCAAATAAAGGGCATAGCGTTACGAAGGGCGTGCGCACTATTTCGCCGTTGTCGCCGCGACTAGACTTTAGTTTTGGTTGCGAGCTGTCCCGGACTCCGGGGTGCGCTAGAGAGCACGTTGAGAGGGAACACTCGCCTGTCAGGAAGCGGGCGCAGACTTGAATCTTTCGTCGCCCCGGAGTCAACGAGACTACCACCGAACCCTCAGGTTTGAGGCCTGCAATGCTGATTACGTCTGTGTGCTCATCGGAGGCAGCGGGCGGGACGGTGGACTCGTCATCGTCCTCGTCGTCGCTGAAGAGGTCCAGGTGCATACCCGACTCCATGTCCTCATTGTGCACGCTAGTCAGCAGCTGGAACTGATCCGCACTGAAAACGCCCCTGGTCGCAGGATCCCGGTATCGTTCATGTTCGCCTTCCATGCCGCCAGTCCGCCGTACTTCTTTCGCGTGCGCGGCGGCTATTACTGACCGATACACGGGTTGCTCGTCCCCGCTTGATACACTATCGTTCCGTGAATCCATAATAGTAGGCGTTGGTGTCACTGTGGATGGAATGAATCCGCCGAATTTTGCATTCGTTGTGTTCACATCGGACAGCGTTGCGACATGTGGTAGCTGTATGGCACACTGCGCCACTGCGGAGTCGAGGGGCGCGGCCTTGGTGACCGCCTGGAACAGCTTCATCTGCCCAGCCACCGAGTCCCCGCCCGATGCACTCGAAGAGACAAGGCTCTCACTGAGTCGGCCTGCGACCTTGCCCAGGCGCGCCTCCCGCTCCCGATAGCTCTCCCTCGCCAAGCTGTGGTAGCTCCTGTTGAGGGCCGCCTGCTCTGCCGCGCTGCTCCCAGACGCAGACAGCGCTAGCATCTGCGCCTGCATAGTCGAGCGCTCGGCCGCCAGCTCCACCAATCGGTCGCGGATGCTGTACATGCCTGCCTCGCGCTCCCCCACGTCTTTGTTCAGAAAACCCACCAGTGTACGCTGCACCTTCTCCATCTGCTGCTGAAGTGCCTGAGAGTCAAAACGAAATAATGTGAACGACATTGCAACTAAAACAAGCCAAGCCAAGACAAGATTCATTTTTCGAGTGCGCACCTTCTCTCCGTCGACGCCTTCTGCACTGTATTTGTTGTCGCACAGGTGACACCTGGGGAAGCACGAGGCCGGGTTGCGCTCCCCGCAGGCTGAACAGTGCCAGCTACAGTTTTATGTAAAAATAGACCCGAGTCAGACAGAGTTGGCGGTACAGTACAGTACAGCTGCTGCAACACTCACGTATGTGCGGTGCGCATGTGTCCGTGGTATTCCTCTAGGTTGCGGAAGACACACCCGCAGGGCCGCTGGTGAGGCAGGCCCCCGAACTGGTGAAATCCCTCCCAGTGGCAGACCAACACCTTCTGAAAAACTAGCGGGCACTGCCACGTGTTCTGCTTCGTCACCTTGTTAAAGTACCTAGACACAGGCCGAGACGTAGGAGATTAGATGTAGCAGACGAAGACAAAAGTCGCTGTCTCGCTCACCAGAAAGACTCGGTGAGTGGGTCGAAGTACTCTGACCAATGGTATCCGCGATTCCCCTCCTGCTCTGCCGTGCGAAGCAAGCTCGACCGCGCCAGGATTTCCTGTGTACAGTATGTTATAAGCACTGTAGTTCTAACGTGTCCTGATATAAGATTGTTACCTGCAACGCCATGTCTGACTTGACCACCGACACAGATCGCCAGTATTCGCGCTTCCACCGCAGCCGCCCCAACTTGCCGAGGATTATGCGCTGGATTGTACGAATCGCTCGGAGGCGCCGCCGAAGACGGCTGCATAGTAGCCTGTCGAGGTATCCGCGAATGAGGGCGCCTATTTTGGACGCAGCATAAAACTCCCTGTAAAATGAGCAACAAATAATCATCACTATCTCAACACAACACCGTATTAAGGTATATATGAAACTACATGTATACCTCGCTATAGTTATTTGCCGATCTTTTGCTGCCATCTTCTTCAAAACGACCTCTTCTTTTTTGATCAGTGCCTGTAGGAGACAATGACGGCGTTACTCAAATACATGAATGGTAGCTTTCCTTACCTTTTTCTCGTTCAGTTCTTTAAATAGATCGTATTTCTTTGTTCTTCTATCAGTAACAACCTTCATTGTTAGTTTAGGGTTCGTTAACGGTATTGACCGGTCACTGAAATCTTTTCCTCTTACTATAACATAACTCTCAAACAAACTACATAACTATAACAAACTTAACTCTGGACTAAGTAGTCAATATGGGATAAGATGTCGTGAATGATTTATAATTATTTACTGAATCCCAATCAATACACCATACACCAGCAGTTTATTAGAAGTAATAATAGTTTCTTAGCCGTTATGCATAATAATACATACAGTAAAATTTATCTGTATGTTAGGGGAATGCAACTTGTGTAACCAATAACTAATTGTTGCCATTCAAAGACATGTGACGACTAGTATA
>CAYYMF010000117.1:0-5354 GCA_964472755.1 uncultured Chitinophagales bacterium
TGTCACAAAGCGCAACGAGAACATAACCTCCATCGAGGACATGCAGAACTTCCTGGAGCGCTACCCAGACTTCCGGTCCAAGTCCATCAATGTGTCCAAGCACGTGGCGGTCATGGGTGAACTCGCGCGGCTCACTGACACCTGCCAGCTGCTGGACATTTCGCAGCTGGAGCAGGACATGGCATGCACCAGCGACCACGCGGCTCATAAGGCGGAGCTGCTGGCGCGCATCCGCAATCCCAAAGTGAAAACCGGCGACAAGGTTCGACTGACCCTGATCTACCTGATCCGGTACGAAAGCTACAATGAGATGCGCGAACTGAAGGCTCTATTGGCGGAGAAGGGTGCGGACAGCAAACAGCTGGCACAACTCGACGCGCTCCTGGACTACGCCGGGGAGGCGCGCCGCGGCCCGAACTTGTTTGCTGGTGGAGGGCTCATGGCGAACATTCATAAAAAGCTAGCATCCTCCATCAACGGAGTGCAAAATGTGTACACGCAGCACCAGCCTGTGCTTTATTTTGTCCTGGACTCGATCCTGAAGGGCAAGTTGAAGGATTCGGCGTTCCCCGCGGTGTCATCCGCCACCAACAGCAGCGGCACTTCGCGGCCCTCCGAGGTCATCGTGTTTATTGTGGGCGGTGCGACGTTCGAGGAGGCCACTAAGGTGTCTGAGTTCAACGCTGCGAACCAGGGTATGCGGGTGCTGTTAGGTGGGTCGTGTGTGCACAACTCAGGCAGCTTCATGAAGGAGGTGTCGGAGACCTTCAGACGCTAAGCGCGGTTGTAAACAGGGCCATAACACTCCTTGTTTTATAAATTGGTTCGCAATGCGCTTGGTGAGCGGATGTTTAAGGTTGTTTAATTTTGATCAATGTTAATGTGTCAGTTGACTGGTGGAGTGACAAGTAAAATGACAAGTAACTTTTTTAGTTACGTACCAGTGGTATGTATCACATAATTAATGGAGATTGTTCTGTCGCACAACCGTGAATTGCCTCCCCCCTTTCTGGAGAAAGTCGAAAACAGACACTTAGAACTCTCATAAGCTTTGTTCCACGTATTCTTTTATATTTATTCTTTTTGATTCACTTTTATATGACTTAGAAGAACGTACTTCAACCTTTAAAAGTAAAACAATATAGTGTGTATGATATGTTGAGGCTTCTTAACTATTTTAAGGTTAAAGTACATTCTTATAAGTCATATAAAAGTGAATCAAAAAGAATAGGTATAAAAGAATACGTGGAACAAAGGTTATGAGAGTTTTAAGTGTCGTTTTCGACTTTGCTGCTAATTTATTATACATTCATATATCGGTGCTGAACGTAGCCTTTTTTAAGGTGGGCGTGTCTAAACTCCGTTTTGCTTTTGTTTTTGATTGTAACAACCATTCATTTATTTTGCAAGCCTATCTTAAAACTAAAATATAATTTTCAAGTCTGTAGAGTAATATTCACACTGCATTTGACTAACCATTTGACTTGCTGTAATGGGAAAACAAAACAAACATGCTGCACTTAACAAAAAGTCGAACAACTCTGACAACCCCAATCGACCCACTGAGGGTAAAGGAGGTCTGCGATCGAAGAGCACTATCATGCGTTTAAATATGTATAAAAGAGGTAAACCGGTCCGAAACAAAGATGGAAAAGTAGTTGGTGGTAGTTTGCTGATGAGTAATACATCGGGAGGGAAAGATATCCAAAGTGTTGCCAGGATTGCTCCTGATAGGAAATGGTTTGGTAATACGAGAGTGTTATCTCAACGAGAATTGGACAACTTTAGAGATGAAATGACTACGAAGGAAGCAGACCCTTACTCAGTAGTTTTACACAGAAAGAAAATCCCCATGGCACTTTTACAGGAGTCTGCCAAAATTGGGACTGTTAACATTCTGGAGACCGAGTCTTTTGGAAGTACCTTCGGTTCTCAGAAGACCAGAAAGAGGCCAAAGATTAGTGCATCGGTGGTTGATTATGAATCTTTGCTACAAAGTGCGGCAGAGTCCAATAAATCATACGAGTTGGACCCTACCAAGGACACGAATGTGGAGACGGCAGAGAGCTGGGACTACGACCTCAAGAAAGACGATATGTTCGCCAAGGGCCAGTCTAAGCGTATCTGGTCCGAGTTGTACAAAGTTTTGGATTGCTCAGATGTCGTTTTGCAGATAGTGGATGCGCGCAATGTTCCCGGCACGCGCTGCGAGCACATTGAGCAGCACATCAAGAAGCACGCCTCGCACAAACACATGGTGATCGTCATTAACAAGTGCGACCTCGTGCCCAACTGGGTTACGCGCAAGTGGGTCAAAATCCTATCAGCCTCTTTCCCCACCCTGGCCTTTCATGCCAGCATCACAAACTCGTTTGGCAAGGGGGCGCTGATAAGTCTGCTACGCCAGTTCGGCAAGCTACACGCGGTAAGAATGAGAGGTCAGTGTGATGCCATTTCTAACCTCGTCCGCATTTTTCTAGGACAAGCGTCAGATCTCGGTTGGCGTGATCGGATATCCTAATACAGGCAAGTCCAGCGTGATCAATGCGCTGGTGGGAAAGCCTTGCTGCAAGGCTGCACCAGTGCCGGGCGAGACTAAGGTCTGGCAGTACATCACGCTCATGCGTAGGATCTTTTTGATTGACTCGCCCGGAGTGGTGCACGATACGGGTGACGACGAGGTGGGTCCCTAGAAAGTTTACCGTCGGTTTTGCTTAAATTTTCTTCATGACCTATCAGACGGAGACGGTGCTGAAGGGCATTGTGCGCGCGGAGCGTCTCGAGAATCCACAAGACTTTGTGGGTGCCATTCTGTCGCGTGTGAAGACGGAGCACATTCAAAAGAAGTACGGCATCCAGGAGTGGGCGGACGCGTACGACTTTTTGCACAAGCTGGCCCTGCTCAAGGGGAAGCTGCGCAAAGGCGGTGAGCCAGATACGGTCGGGGTTGCCAAGAGCATGATCAACGACTGGCAGAGAGTGAGTTTCCAGCGCACACCTCCTGTCTCTGGTTGTCACACACCACATACTTACAGGGTAAGCTGCCATTTTTCGTGCCTCCGCCGAGGTCCGCTGGGGAGGACGAGGACGAGGACGACCAGCCGTTCCCAATGGACGACCCCACTGCCGCTGACGAAGAGAATGAGGAGGAGGAGGAGGAGGAGGAGGGAGAAGAAGAGCATCAGGAGGCGGTGGCCATGGACACTGTCGATGAGGACTGCGACAGCGCGGGGCAGGAGGAGGACGACGAGGACGAGGACTCGGCGCCACAGGTGAGCGTGCAGAGCAGCGGTGCCATTGGCTATTTTTGGTGGCTGTGCATCGACCGCACATTGTTCATTGTGCGCTGTCGACTGCTCATATGAACGCACATCATACATTGAGATTTAAGCTGTGGCCTCAGCGCCCAGTTGCGCCGCATTGCGGCACTCTGCAGATATTCAGGGCTTTCGCTACGATGATGTGGCATGAGAAGTACTCCTGCAGCACACTGCTTGCCGTGTTGCTTTCTGTTTTTTAACTGTCACGCTGATTGCTTGTTTGTGTGCCAGGCCGTGCCAGTGCACAGGAAAATGCAGTCTAAAGCAGATTCCCGCAAGTCGAAACAGGCTGCGCTGTACACCACAGGCTGGGAAGACGATGAGGCTGAGGAAGAAGAGGAACGGCCGAAGGCATCCGCAGCGGGAGGAAAGTTGGTCAAAAAGAAGTCTAACACGCTGAATTGGGAGGGCGTCTGAGAGTTTGTTTATGTTACCAAGTGGTTAATTCTCATGTGATGCTGTCGTTCGTCCCCCCACTTCATTTCACGAGATCTTCATCATCCTCATCCACTTGAACGGCATCCGTGACAGCGCCAGGAAGCTGGGAACAGACGGAGCAAAACCACGGCTCTGTCGGCTGTGATAATGGTGTACAGTTGAGCAGAGACTTTTATCAGCTGGACTGAGCAAGCACTCACCTCCGTCGTGAGTCCCACGCACGCGAAGTGAAACCACTCAGTCGTACAGTCGGGGTTTTCGCATGCAATCATTTGACCGTAAGATATTTGCCTGTGTATCGAGACGAGGAGAAATCAACAAATGACATGCCACCGAACTGCTGACCGCACGACTTGTCACCTGCAGGTACAGTACAGAGGCTCGTTCGGATCGGCGACTGGAGGCGAGTCCAGCTCTCCCTGCTCCACGGCGCTCTGCTTGCGCTTCTTCTTTTTTCGAAATCCCCCACCACTCTGCGAAATATTATCAGATGCGCTACCAGCAGTTATGTGTTTTATGATACCTCATCTACTCCTTGAGGAAACAAGTAACTAATATTTGCAGTGCTTCGGTCTGAAACAGTTCACAATTTGATTAAAGCACAGTAGACGTGAAAACCTTTAACAAGTGCACCTATATAGTTAATTTTTCTGTCAATATGATCATAAATGATTTGCACGTCTTTCATCTGATTATCAAGAACAGCGAGCAAATCATGCCTCCTCTGAAATAATTGTTGAAACGCTTGTGCAGTGCTATCCTCTTCGAAAGTTTCTTTTGAACATTGTTTGAATTTTTCTAAAAAATCATTCTCTTCTTTGTTCAATTTATTTAACAAATCTCTTGAATATCTATCCATACTTTTCAGTTTTTGAAGTCGAATATCTACCATCTCCGGTAATCCTTTCAGCGATTCTGCCAACACTTCCATTAAACTACTGCTATTGTTCAACAGATGAAGCTTACGACAAAAGTGTACAGTTTACAAAAAAAAACACTGTTTATGTAAAATTTATTATTTAAATTTAGTTCACTGATTTTAATAAAAAATTACCATATCCCATGGAAGACTTCCAAAACCGTTTCTTTTCGATTTTCTTTTTGCAAAAGAAAAGCAAAAGAAAAGCAAAAGAAAATCAAAAGAAAAATTCTGCCCACCAAAACCAAACCTTTTCAGCAAAAAAGAAAAAGCTGTTTGCCATCCAAAACCTGTCTATTTGGTGTAACTTTTTTGTGTTGTGGGCATTTATTACTATTATCATGAATATTCATCGTTAATTTGTTGGGTACGAAACTTTAACCATCATTATTATCATGGGTGTGATTCATTATTATCATATCTGACGTATGATTGTCTACAAGCACCTAATTTGTCACCATGACGGCAAGACTATATCACTTTATCGCACTGAATCAGACGTTCATTCTGGTCGTTGTAGATCCCGTATAACTCAGAAAAATCATGCTGCTGCAATATTATTCATCGGACTATTGAGTATAAATGCAATGGATGGAGTACCACCTTCGACACTCAGTTTTATGTTGCACTGACAGATGAACCGACGGCAAGATTAGCAGAAAATTTAAAGAAAAGCT
>CAYYMF010000118.1:0-5307 GCA_964472755.1 uncultured Chitinophagales bacterium
CTTTCATGAGTTGCTGATAAAGATAGGCGTGTACATATACAAAGTCCAACGATGCGTGTATTGAAACTAGAGGTGAAAACTGCTATGTTTGATGCGATGCGAGTAAATGGTGGGGCGCACCAACCCAGTACTTACAAGTGATATCATCACAGGATCATAGTATACCATGAAATCACACAATTGTATAGAAACCCTAGGTTGATTAAGCAAACTTTTGAATGTGTTAATTCAATCAATATTGTTTTTGCTGTTTGTTGATAGTCTTTTCCCCTGTGGGTTAGCTGCTTGTGATATACCACTAAATATGTGCTACATTATATGTATATCAGCTTCTTAAATCTTTACAGCAAAATACTACACACATCCAACCAACCACCCAACTAACCACTTAATAAAAGTTCTCATAACAATGACATGTTGAAGGTAAACTGGCAAAGAAATTGGTCTCATCGGTAAGACCTCAAGACTTACTTCAACAAAGCACAACAATCAATTTCACATTATAATTTCATTACTCCATTCCACACAATGATGTGCCTTTCCTGTTGGTTGAATACTGAGCTCCATTGACAAGGTTTTTAACCTTCAAGCCAATCTGAAATGCTTCAAATTTTCCGAGACTGATTCCATACTTCACAGGATGAGATTTGATCACTGAGCAAAATTTGAAGTGTAAATATATATGTTGGTTATTTGTACTTTTCACCAGTGATCGTATTTCGCTCTGTGGAACTCAGTATGACCTAAAAATTTCAACTTCAAATTGAAGAATCGCTGTCCAAAGAGAAGATTGCAATGAACACTAAACAAATGCAAATTTCCGTTGAGATTCACATTTAATAGAATCTAAGTTATTAAAAGAAAGAAAAAGTATGATTCGGGAGGCTGTTTAGTTCACAAACAACAATGTCAAAGACCAGAGTGAAGTTTTGTTCTTTTTGAATTTGAGTCGATTTTTGAGTTGACCACTATTTCCCTAAAAAATCGACCATGCCCGCCAAAAAAAAAGCCCTTTAATCGGGAGGGTACGGTAGTCCACGGTACCGGTACTGCTGTACCTACCGTATTCTAGCTGCTGTGTCCGTCCCGCAACATGCAAGATTCCTGCTGACAATTCCTGTAAACGCGCCACTTTGTATACTTTGCGCAGAGATCTCTGATTATGGCAAGCTTATTAGCTCAGAAAGTAAGTGTAGCTTCTTTGTCACAGCATTCTCAGTATTGTTTGGAGATATGTACCGCTTTTGATATTAATCCTGCTCAGAAGCTTTGAAGATTCAACATGCTGCTTCTGGCGATATGAGACAACTTTCGAAGCTTGATTGGCGTGTATCTTTACAGTTTACAAATGAGTTTTACAATCCTTTGGTTGACTTCGCTTGGACAAAAGTCAGGAATCTGCAGTTAACTTTTTTGGAGCCTTTCATGGAACATATGAATCAACCATAACAGTTGCAATTGTTTTTCAGATCAACTTTTCGCGATGAAGCAAAAGGGAGAGCTGACTTGCTTAATAAGTCCGATGTGGTTTTCCTATCTAAAGAAGACAATAGTATTTTTTGGAGACATTGGACGTAGTGGGATGAATGGTGCTATTGTTGTTGATAAACAGTCCAACAAACTTGTCGGCATGTTTATCAGAGATAGAGAAAAGTTTAATGAGATGATTTCTGCCGAAAATCCGACAGTAGACGCAACAAAGATGAAAAGTTCTGTTAGTGCGATGTCATCAAATCTACAAACGTTTTATCAGCTCTTTAAACACGATGTTGATAATGTGGAAAGAAGCGTTGATATTTCGAGCAAAGACATTCTGACAAAAGTTGTTATTGAGTCATGATTTTCAATGAAGAGTTCCCAGCATTCAGGTGTGGTGTTGCTTGCTTCCAAATGAGGTCACTGATATTTGGAGGAAGTGTGAGCATTCACAAGAAGGTTGGAGGCACGTGAAGTCTTGTATTTCATTTTTCTTAATTTGTTCACCCGAAGGGAAAGGGTGCATGTAAATAAAAACAGCAGTAACAAATCGGCGGCCACCGAGGCGGCTGGTGGCAGCAGTTCCACTGTTTGCTTGTGTATGTGTAGAGCTGGATTTGTTGTTTATATTGTAGCCTAGATGACGAGTGACTGGAGCCAATGAGTTGTTTTTTTTGCTTTTGTGACGGCAGCAGCTGGTCAGCTCGATTCAGTTTGTCTGACAGCAGCAGAAAAACTGTACAGTGCTTAGAGAATTTTCATATTTCTGGATAAAAGTATTATTCGAAAAATGGTCCTGTAACTAATTCCTACAACAACATTGCCATTATTTTAGCAAAATATTAAAACTGCCAACCGTAACCACTTTTCACTCCATGCGTTTCCTTTGTACCATCTATACCGCGCAGGTTTTTCGTTTCGCCTGCCACATGGTCACTTCTGTGACGGATTACCCAGCCCTCATTGTCCACCAATGCAAAGCTAAGTCAGAACGGCTTGCTTTAGATATTACTCAATTACACAAGATTCAGCAGGTATAAAGAAGTATAATTGTGGCATAATAGTTCAGGAGAACCACTCATTTGGTCCGGAAAACACCGTCTTAACTTCGGCAGAAATACACCTTAAATCAGGTCACCGTAGACAGGGTAATTCGTCACACTTCCAACTTCAAGTTGACCTTTCACTTATGCTAAAGATTATTTACACAATTTCATCAAGTCCACGATCATTTTTAGTGAATGAACGCCATTACTGAGCGCAAAATATGCTTCTCTGTTCAGATTATAGGAAGCACATGTGTCTCCATATACTTCTGCAATGCATTTCTCTCATCACACAGTAACAAGTTGCTCTTTGCATTTGCTTTGCTTGTTAGTCTTTTGAACATTATAAACATCTGTCTCATTCACATGCGCTTTCTGGTTGTAATGAGGAGAGTAAATGATCGAATTGCTGCATTACCCGTCCAACCTCGTATGACTCAAAATGAAATCAGCAGATTGCCGACAAGTATTTTCAAACGTGAAACTACTTCACCATCGCCATCGCCATTGAGTGCAGAATCTTACATTTCATACCAACAGTTAGTACCAGAAGATAAGCCGACACAAGCCAGCGAATCGTGCAGTATTTGTTTGAACGACTTTGTGAATGGTGATGTTCTAATCCCGTTGCAATGTTCTCACATGTATCATAAAGCATGTCTATCAATGTGGCTGATCCGCAGAAATACTTGTCCTTTATGCGCAACTACGGTTGTGGTAAGCGCGGTGGAAGAGCAGAATGTTGCGTCGGCAGTCAACAGCAATGTGTGACTGAGTTATTATCGATTAATCTATGTTAGTTGTAATAGTCTTGGAACAACAAGTTTCCAGTTAATTTACTACGGTTGTGGTAAGCGCGGTGGAAGAGCAGAATGTTGCGTCGGCAGTCAACAGCAATGTGTGACTGAGTTATTATCGATTAATCTATGTTACTTGTAATAGTCTTGGAACAACAAGTTTCCAGTTAATTTATGTTTATAACTGTGTTTGTGGAAGACAGGTGACTTCTTCAAATGAATGTAAAATATATTACGATGGCGTTTCACTGATACAACTGTAGTGTGTTCTGATCGTTGTAAAACAGTTATTTTCATCTTCTCTTGCCACTTAGTAGCGACGAATCTAAAGATGAATACTCGATAAAATCGTATCTTTAAGGGACACTTCAAACCGGAGACCCGCTGCTCCACATTTTCATGTTCTCATATCTTTTGACTTCAAAAATGTTGACTCGATAATTCTCACATTTTAGTCATTTCTTAAAAGCAGTTTAACATGCAATCCTCACAATTGTCCGATTTTTCGGGGTCTGTTAAGCTCGGAAATCGAGCCTCAATGCGTTTTAACATCCTCGTTGTAGGCGAGGGAACAAGTGGAAAGTCAACCCTCTTGTCCGCGTTATTGAATAAATATGCAACTCTGAACCCTTCCACCACAAATACTATGTTTCCATGCAAACGAAATGGAGTCAAATGCGTCGGATTTATGAACCTTACACCAGACTGTTCTGTTCACCTATTTGAGTCGCGTGGTTTCGGTGATCGAATCAATAATGCAGAGTCCGTGCTGAGAATTAAGGCATTCTTGTTAGAAGGACACAGGAAATGGAATAGCATGAAGTGGAACATGATTACTGAACAGGTTTGTAATAAATTGAGCAATGCTATCTTTTGAGAAATGATGTGGAACTCAATTGTGCAGGATATGAAACGAGCTGATGACAGAATCCACTGTGTGTTCTACTTGATGTCTCCTCACAAAGTGAAGTCATTGGATCTCCAGTTCCTGGAGGAGATCGGTTCCTTGGTACCTGTTGTTCCTGTAGTGTCCAAGGCCGACTCGATGACACTGTCGGAGCGCAAACAGTGTCTATTGGAGGTGAACAGACAGATCCAGAAGATTGCAGCAAAGATCGGCAAGCCTGTGATCTGTGACTTCAAAGAGGATAACATAAGATTCCTTGCTAAAAGCGATGACGGAGTAACTGATGGTAGCACCTCGCAAATACCTGGGTCCCTGGAGGCTACTGAGTGCACTTCGGATACAGTCGACACAGTAAAGACTCTGTCATCATTGTTGGACTCCAGACAAATCACAGTATCCACCACCTCTGGTGCCTCTTCCCCAGCTGCAGGGAAGCACCGCCGCAGTGGCAGTGAGGGTTCCACTGGGTCTTCTCCTGACTACGAGTCTTACTCTCTTCTCAGCAGCAGCAACAACAGCAACAACAGCGACGACAACAACAGGCTGGAGGAGTCCATCGCCCATAAAATCGAGGACCTCGTGCACGCAACTGTAGCAGCTGCAGGCGAACAGCACAATGTCTACCACGCGTGCGATACCCTCAAACTGGACTTAAGTGCGTGCTTGAACGGTGTGGACGAATTGCAGACCACGCGCAGTGACGAAGAGATCCAGTACGGCCTGTCACAGTTCGGATGCTTCAGTGCCGAGGAGGATGTGCGCCGCAGCGGAGATGGGACTGAAGGTGGAGGGAGGCTGGCAGCATCCAACTGCATGGAGCGCACCGTCAGCACCTGCAACCACAGCGGTTGCAGCGATTTCTCTGCTCCGCTGCCCATGGTGGCCAACATCTTTGCTGTGATCTGCGCCACCACCGAGGAGGAGGGCGAGAGAGTGTACCCTTGGGGCACAGTGCGCATCGCGGACGAGGGGTGCTCTGATTTCCGCCGTCTGCAGCGCCTGCTGGTGGAGAGCGACCACATCACTGAGATGATCGACCTCACGCACCAAGTATCCATCAGACTCGCCGCGGAAGAGGCAA
>CAYYMF010000119.1:0-5031 GCA_964472755.1 uncultured Chitinophagales bacterium
GCTGCTGTACTTCGAACTGACCTTCACCAGCAAGGAGTACATGCGCGTGGTCTGTCCCATCCGCAGCGAGTGGCTGGTCGAGATCGCGCCGCACTACTACAAGCCCGCCGAGGTGGAGGACTCCACCAACAAGAAGATGCCCAAGAGCATAGGCAAGGCCGCGGAGCCAGTCAGGAACTGAGCGACGTTTTTTTTATATGTGTTGTAAATAAACAAATACGCCAATCGCCGCATCTTCTACTGCTCTGTGTGACGGTTACACTGTCTCGACAAATATTCAATACTATGGCGGCTCGTCTGCGTGCTGCAAGACTCGCCGACAACACTCGTCGACGTCACCTCCGTACGCGAACACACGTTGGCCCTCTTCGACAAGCTGCTGCAGCAAACCACTGCACTGCGGATATGCGGACAACACTTTGTGTAGGACGGAAAAGCTTTGCAGTACAGTAGCGAGGCGCTCCGAGGACCGTTTTACCCACCGGCTACTTTGGGCGATGTCCGGGTGCTGGGGTGGTGACGGCACCGCAATAGCGGCGGATTCTGCGGTCCGAGTCAGAAACTGACGAACGTCCTGTCGAACGAGAGTCAGCGCGAGGTCAATCTTGCACTAAACGTGTTCGCACCTGGATAACGGTGGCTGGTCGTGACTGGAGGTCCTCGTAGTGAACATGCAGTAGTGGTAGCCCCGACAGCGACTGGCGACTCGCTATATAGCTGAGCAGTGTCTGCTGCCGAGCCTTGACAAAAAGAGTCAGCTAGAGCAAACGAGTTACACTGCGCATTTGTTGCACCTGGCGTCGCTGTATGTCCCGAATAAAAGTCGTCACATTTACATCAACTGTCAGTGGAAAGGAGCACGGGGAACTGGCACTTCCTAAGAATCCGCTTCTTGCCCGTTTCATATTGGATGAGCCGCAGACCGCTTTCATCTGCGCGCCGAGATACCCTGCAGAGAACAAGAAATGGTACCAGTAAGTTTACATCACGGCAGTACTATGCCAGTAGGATCATGCACCAGAAACGACTGTCTTGGGGATGTTGCTCCGGGTTAGGAGCATAACGCGAATTCGGCGATGCGGGTCGGCGGCGGACACGGCCTGAATCACGTTGGTCCAGTCGACGTCTCGTGAGTGGAGGAAACTGGTAAGCACAACCAATAGAAAGTTAGATAGTGTTGGCGATACCTGGACAGTGCTCGGGGTTGAGGGTGAACCCAACCACATCCTGGTCACGGAAAGGCTTGAGCGTGCGGTGAAGATAGTAGTCCTCTACCATGCGCCCCGAAGACCGCAACCAAAACCAGTTAAGCATCCAGTTGTACTGTAGAGATAACGCGTCCAGTTTACCAGTGGGATTGAGGAGTGCATTAGTTAAATGAGATTCCACAATGCTTTGGCTGAAACGTCCAACATCCGAAGACTGAACAATCTCCTTTGAAATATAATACTCTGGTATACTGAGAAAAGATAGGATCATCCGTACACCAATCAGCTTGCCATGGCATAAGACAGTAGTTAAAGAACTTACTCATTGAGAAGCTCAGTGAACCATGCGGATCCAGACCGGGGAAGTTTAAACACTATTACCGAGATCTTGTTCGAAGAAGGCAGACTTCTGTAAAGAGCCAACCATAAAGAAACGACAGAGAAGGCACATGTTATGCCGAAGAGCATCTTCGCATTTTTTCCACTTAGTCGCATAACTTAGGTGACGAGCTATATGAACATGATGATGACAGATAGACTTTGCTGAAACTACACATTTACTTTCTTTCCAAACGTTTCATTCCATTTATTATGCAGTATCTATTTAGTTATCATAAGGTGTTATTATTTTACCTTTACCAGCTTTCAATAATCTGAATGGGCTGGAGTGTCTGTACCACTACAATAGCAACCGTTGAACCATATGGGTGAATGCTTTTTAAACACATTATTTTGACCAAATTTATATCCGCTAGGATTCATCTCTTATTATTTTAAAGAAGCTTGATGGAAAGCAATAACCAAACGAGCAGTGTATTTGTGGAAGGATCAATGTTAAATGACGGAGACTCATCTTCCGATTCTGATTCAGACATTGAAGTAGATGGAAACAATTTGAGCGACAGTGATGAGGAGTCATTAGAAGTGTTTGGAACAGAGACTGAGAGAGACAACAACCATAAACATCAGAGACACAGCGATAAGCCATCAGTTACACAAACTCAACAAATTATTACTCTTCCATCTGAAGTTCAACTTTCCGGTCAGTTCAAAGTAATAATGAGGTTTAATAGTATTTTAAGTTTGTAATGTTGCTTGCTTAGGAGCGACTGAAGAGTTTGGAATCAAATATATCAAGGTCACACAACCGAAAACTGCGGATGTTTTCGACATCGAGCTTGTAGATGAAGCAAGCCTGAGCGAAGTTAACAACGAAGTGAGACACACCACTGTCGGTGCCTACAACCCCGCCGCCAAATTAAAATTTGTTGCCAATGATTTTGAGGATGATGAGTTCGATTTTGATGCCCACTCAGATTCAGCAGACTTCAACGCAGCCCTTGCCAAGGCCCTGGACACTGTCGCCAACAGCGAGGACACCATCACCTCGTCGGATGTTCTCGACGAAGAACCGGTACCCACCAGCGGTAAAGGCCCCACCGCCAAATTAAGTTCTTTCGTTGCTGCTTTCCAGCCTACAGAGGAGCCGATATTGTCACCGCACAGCGCAGTCAACTTGCAATCACCGGGTCCGCTTGACGGAGCAGCAGGAGAAAACGCGCCTAACATTTTGGCAGACGCTCGCAAGGCCTTCCAAGCGATTTCTGAGATATACTGCGGAGGCATGGGTGACCTTGAGGTGCGAATCCTGGACGACATCAACACCGGGTCAGCCGTTGAGGCATCAACTGTGCTGGATCGGCGCGTCGCAGGCTGCACAATCGAGGAAGGAGACGAAGAGGCCGAGGAACAGGAGGAGGCAGCAGAGGAGGCACAACTTCAGCAGGCGGCAATCCACGAAAGCGAGCAAAAGAGCGCTTTGGAATCAGAGTGGGAATCGGTGGGACATGATGACTCCGTCCACTGTGCAGACAATTCTGCTGGCAAATCTGATGCTTCTGTGGCATTCCTGAAACCGAATCAACGCACAAAGTGTTCCTACAAGGAAACTTTGCGGTACCTGCAGACTCGAGATCTGCAGCGCTTTGCAGGCTCCGTGATCACGCACGAGGCGTCCCGGGGGTCGTCTGTATGGACCCTGGGCTTCGGAGGCACGAGAGCGCTGTCCTACGCGTCGCCCGAGCAGTGTGCCTCCGATCTGTCGCTGCCGTTCCTGATTGCACAGTTAGACTTTGATCCAGCCGACGCTGAGATGGCGGTCGTGCTCGCGACCATCTATCGCTTCTTTGTCTCGCCTGCTGCTGCTGCGGATGTAACCGAACAAGGCGATAAACGCACTCTTAGCAGTGGCGACGGGACAGACGACCTTGTACCAACCACAGGCGCCCACTGGGAGAAGATTGGTTTCCAAGGCGTGGATCCACGCACGGATCTGAACCGGTCCATGAAAATGCTGGCGCTTCTGCAGGTGAGCTGCACTGCGCGCCTTTTACCTGCAGCACTAATAATGAAGTATGTGCTGTGACACAGATGCTGCGGCTCATGGAGACAGACGCCTCGTTCGCACGCCGCATGCACCAGCTGTCGGAGAGCGAGGTGGCTGCACCTTTGCAGCGCGGGAGTAGCCGTCCAGGAGGCAGTGTGGACCACTCGTGGCCATTCATGTGCGTGGCCATCATGTTCACCAAGGAGGCTTTGCAGGCGCTTCGTGGAGGGGCGCTCAATGACAAGTGCAACAAGCGAAAACAAGTTCTGTCCGTCTTGCACGACTTTCACCACGGCTGTTTCGCAGAGTTCCACAGGTAATGCGGATACGCGTGTGCTGTGGATGCAGACTTATCATTGGTCCCTATCGCAGGTTGCTAAGCGAACAGCCTAACGTGCACCACGCGGTTCACTTGGCGGCTGTGCGCAAAATGTGCGAAACAAACCCACACAGAATACTGAAAGCCTGGAAGCAACATCGAACTCAATCTAACGGTGGCCCTTTGGCCGAAAGGTCGGGTGGCGCATCCCGTGTCACCTACAATAGCAGCAACAGCGGGGGCGGGATACAGGGAGTTGGAAACGCTGCGGAAGATGGTTTCTTGACTACATTCGACAACCTAGAATCCCTGGCGGAGGACGGCCCACCGCGCGAAACTCAGGGTGAAGTGACCGGCAGAGGCGGCTGGTTTTTTGGTGGCCAAAGCAAGGCGGCCAAGTTCAGGGCGGAATAAGAGCTTTGTCTGCATCTTAACAAACAAATTCGAGCATTTATCGTTCCCTCTACAAATTCTTACCGAATCAATATTTTATATGTGCATCGTAATTGTCAAAATCATGTAAATACTGGCAAGCCGCTAGTGCGGCAGAGAAATAGATCATTCGTCGCTCTAGCAGCGCGCGCCTCACAGGACGCAATGTACGCCCTTGCTCCCCAGCAGAGCCGATGCAAAGGAAGCGTTCACTGCCGCACATCCGATGAGCTCCGCGGTGCGCAGCGAAGGAATAGCGGCCAGCGCCTTGACCGTCTCGTCGTCCACCTGGGAGCACCACACCAGACTCAGCGTCTCGAGGTGACGCGGCGGAGAGCTCTGTGTTGCGCACCCCCCGTCGAACAACCACCGGGGGACCAAGTGCTGTATGCCCTCTGTGCCGATGGCAGGGCACCAAGAGAGATTCAGGTATCGTAGCTGGGCGCAACCCCGGGCAATGTGCGCCACGGCCTCGTTGGACACAGCGACACACGACTGTAGATCAATGTGGCGCAAGTGGGGCGACCAGCCAACTAGCGACGCGACGCCTTTGTCCGTGATCCCGTGACACCACTGCAAGCGGATCTCGAGCAGTTGCTGCAGGAAATGCAGGCGCAGTAGCGTGGTGTCTGTAATGCGCGACTTGCTCAGATTCAGTTTCTGTAGCGGAGAACAGATTGTGGGGG
>CAYYMF010000120.1:0-4944 GCA_964472755.1 uncultured Chitinophagales bacterium
TGACGATACCCCCGGCGGCGGGGTTGAAGCAGGTGAACTTTTTGCGGGGCGAGGCAGAGTCCACCAGCGTGCTGTTCAGCGCAGACGACACGGTGTCCGATGCGCTAGACGGCCGCAATACTGCGCCGCGGTTGCCCTGCCTGGTACGGCCTATAGAACCCTCACTCTGGGAGAACGATCGAGTGAATGACCTATCGATTCGGCCGGGTTGCGCCACAGACGCAAGAATTCCGCTGCTGGTACCGTCCGTGCCACTGTCGTCCCTTAAGCATCCTAAGGCAAATGCCACGCTCGTTTTATTGACCTGTTCCCTGGACAGAGTACTGGCTGACCGAGGGGCCAAGAAGACGGCGCCTGTCGTGGTAGTCAGACTGGGATCAGAGGGGCGTCCAGTCGGACAGGCAGACTGGCTGCGGACACGCTCTGCAGTCTGGCGGGAATCAGGCGCCACCGCAGTCGGCTCCCCGACACCGGAGGATGACGATGATGATAGCTGTAGTGGTTGCTTCTGCACATATGACAGACCGATATCGTCACAGGACTGGCGAACGCCGCTGTAGAAACGGAAATCGTTTCGACAGGCGTCTTTCGCAACTTCCACGCCGCGCAGAACTGCCCCCACTTGAGAGCCACCAAACATAATGTGCGAGCCGCGATCGCCGCCTGCCGCCGGGAGCAGTTCGGGTTTGCGCGAGACCAGCGTAAAGTGCTTTTTGGGTGACTGTGGGGCATTTCGCACGGTGGGCGAGTTCATGGCCGCGGGCACGTCGCAAGCGTTCATGCGCTCCTGCAGGAGAGTGCCTTTGGAGCCGGTGCGCGGCCGAGTATTAGCATCCTTTCTTTTATCGGCGTCGTCAGTGCCTTTGCTGCTACTCAGCAATTGTGCCACTGTGAGCAAATGCCCTGCATTGCTGGACTTACTTGCAGTGAACCGACCCATGCAGCGCTGTGTGTTTGCAGCCATCGCCTCGAGCTTGCGCTGCCGCTGCTTCTGGAACTGCTCGTTCGTATCCGCGTTCTCGCTGTCACAGCCACCATTACTTTTCGCCACTAATTCCGTACCATCGGATACTTTATCGACTTTTTTATCGCCACCATCACCACCACTTTGACGGCCGTTGTTGCTGCTGCTAAGGGACAGGTTGAAGTTGGATCGCCTCCAGAACTCCACGTCAGAAGCGAGGTGGGAGGTGCGGCAGTCGAAAGACCGCCGAGACTCGTCGCACGCAGTTTTCAGTAAAGTGAGAAACTCCCACAGGTCGATGATGCTGCGGTTCCTGTCTTGCATGCGACTGCTGCTGCTGCCGAAAGACTTGTCCACAGCCAGCAGTCGAAACAGCGAGCGCACTAAGGCATCTTCTGCATTGCGGTCCACGCGCCGGACCATCACGAGGAAATCCTCCTCGTCAACGTAGCGGTGGCGCAGCACCAGCCGCGACAGGTTGTCGCTGTTACGCGGGTCAGTGGGTTTGGGCTTTCTGCCCAGTAGTGCACAGACAAAGCGCTCAGGAGATCGAATATACTGCAATCGGTAACTTTCGATCAGTTTTTCCAGCTGAGGACGATGCTTGCCTTCGATTCGCGATTCGTTATTGCTCAGTTCATGAAGAATGCATGCTGACGATTTGTTGTCTTTATGTAGGATGTTATTTTCGAATGGACGACTCGCGGAATGGCTACTATTGTCTCTTTTATTATTTGACACATTCCTATATGCCATTTCGGGGATAGAACCAACAGGTACATGTGGTTTGCTCTTGATTAATTTAACAGAGCGCTGTGCTACAGCAAAAATCTTTTCAATTCCAAGATTTTTCTGTAGTCGTTGGATAAGTTCATCATCGAGTTCAATGCCTAGTTGCATCAAGTCTTGCCGCGGACCAGACAGTTCGTTTGAACCACTTGCTGAAGTAGGTATCAAGTTGTCCGTTGATTTGATGCGTTTGTGTTTTATCATGGACATAGGACTGCAGTCGTGGTCGAGTCAGTCGTGGTCGAGTCTTCAATTGCCAACACAGATTGCACTACCAATGTATAATATTACAGCAGAATAAAAACTGGGGTGCTATGGAAGTTACGCTTTTAAACTCTGAATGTTAGCAATTTTCTGTTTGATATGATTTTTAAAGATTTATTATTATTATTATTAGACGCGTATCAAATTTACTGATACGCAAACAAACACAGCATTAATCTTAGCAGCAGGGAAAAACTCTTACACACGAACTGACCCTTCAGTCCGTGAAGAGAAACCTCCTAAAACACTACGACGGATCATGAAAATATCGCTGCTCACAACGGGCAGGTAACCAACATCTCTCCCTCCTCAAAATTCCAGGTACAGTTCATGAGAGCAGAGGAAAAAGACAACTTAACCAAATAATTAGCTCCGATTTTAAAGATACCAATAACAATGGTGTACCAGTTATACCATAGTATAGCAAATTTTCAGCAGCCGTTTCGCCATCGATCCCTGATGCCTGCTGCTATGATAGGATCTTTCCAGTGGCCAGTGGTTTATGAAAAGAGTTCAAGTGTTTTATTAATAGTCGAGCTTGTACCGATAGTAAGATGCCACCAAAAAAGAAGAAGACGGTTGCGAAAAAGAAAGTCGTTAAAGTGCCCTTGGTTATAGCGTCTGATGATACTCTGCCAGCTTTGTCGAATACTCAGACAGCGGCTCTTATAACCACTGTGGCTTCTTCTGATGTAAATTCATTAGCTCGTTTAGTTACACATTATGACTATGCAAAATCTCTTAATTCAGTAGACATTAACGGTTCAACTCTGATACACATTGCGACCAAACGAAATGACATACTTACGCTCGAGAAGCTCATTAGTTATAGATGTATTAATTTAGACTGTATGGAATTACCTGTAGTAGGTGGATATACAGCTCTTCATCATGCATGCCTGATTGGTTCCCTGACAGCCATGCAAATTCTGTTGCAAAATGGAGCTAATCCTAATGTTAAATGCAACAATATGGTTGGAGAATCGCCACTTCAAATATGTTGCAAGCTTGGTAACATAGAGGCAGCACGTCGATTAATAAACGCAGGTGCGTCGGTGGAACAGAAAGATAATTTCGGCAACAACGCTGCATTCTGGGCGTACAAGTACCATCAGAATACGCTAATTCGCGAGCTGGGGCTGCACCAGGTCCGCACCGCAACCGCAGAGGAGTTCCTCGCTCTCATGGTCAAGAAGAACCCGAAGTTTGTGCTGCCTCCGATCAAGACCAAGAAACTTGGCAAGAAAACCTCAGGCAAGAAAAAGAAAAAAGGCTGAGTGAGGATTGATGGTGAGGCCTTTGTTTCATTGTATATAGTTGCACACAATGTACATCATTGCCGGTACTACCACTAGAGAACTGCTGTTGCATTAGCAGCTTGAAATGGTGCTATGTAATATAAAAGCTGCTGTACCACAAGTGATACCTTCGATTTCTGTTTGAAATCAAGAAAGATATGTGTCACTTATATGTATTACAGCAGTTCATGTCGAAGTTTTAAGGATTTTAGAAAGACACACACAAAGCAGAGAATCAACAACTTAAACCGGCACCTTAAAGTACCTCGAAATTAACCTTCTACGGACGGACTACTTTTTCCTCTTCACTCGACTATATACACTGCGGCGAGGACGCTCAGCCGCAGGGACAACTCAACCAACTACCCGTCTCTCATCGTCTCTCGACCATCACCAATATTCTCAGCCGACCAGTTTCCTCCTAGTGGAAGCAGTAACACTTCTTGGGCACGTGCGTGTACCCGTTGAACACGAAGGACGCCGTGTGCGTATAGGCGCCTTGGTTCTCCCAGATGAGCCACTCACCCACCTGGCAGCGAGGCAGCAGCGTGGTTTCCAACGAGCACATCTGGTCCAGGCCATCACAAGTGGGACCGAACACCGCCGAGGGAATCGCCTCTTCCTCCACCACAACCACGGGCTTCGCCACAGACACCGGACTCTCCCCGTCGCGCTTGGCCATGACCGCTCTGTCCGCGGCCACTGCAGAAGACAGCTGTCTGGGCACAGGGGTAGCGTGATCGTACACCACGTTGTTGAACGAGCCATACACACCATCGTCTACATACAGTGCCTGGTACTTGTTGGCGCCACCCTTGCGCGAGTAAATCTTGGTCGCAATGGTCGTTGATGCAGACACAAAGTAGCGCCCGGGTTCCGCAATAAAACGCACGCTCTCGGCTGTAGCGGGGCTCAAGGTGGACAAGAAGTCACTGATGCCTGCGCGGATGGCGCGCGACAGGTCCTGGAAGGTCGGCATACCGGGCCCACCATAGCCGCCAGCATCACCGGGGAATCCTCCGCCCAGGTCCACAATGTGCAACGGAGCCATACCTCTGCGCTCGGCTTCGTCGAAGACCATCTTGGCGTGGCGCAGAGCGGTGGTGTACGCGTCAGAGTCGCCACAGCCAGATCCCACATGGAACGACACACCCGCCACATTCAAGCCCAAGGACTGAGCAACCTCCAGAAGTCTGGGAGCCTCCTCGACGGGGCAGCCGAACTTCTTAGAGAAACGACAGATGGATGCCTTGTCATCCGTTGTGAGTCTCAGAAGCAACTGGAAGCTCTCGTGGCCCTTGATGGTGGCGATCTTGTACAGCTCATCCTCTCCATCGAACACAGTCATGCGAACACCGTTCTCGACAGCGAAGTCTAACATGTTAGACATCTTGGCGGGGTTGGCGTACACGATGGAGGTAGACGCCAGGCCTCTGTTGCCGAAGCTTAGAGAGTCTCCCAGTCCATTCAGGACAAGATCAATCTCACCCATGGTTGCGCAGTCAAAGCTGCATCCCAGCGATGCCAAAAGTCTAACAATCACCGGGTCAGGATTGCATTTCACTGCATAGAAAGGCTCCACCATAGGAAGCTCATTACGCCACTGGACATACTGTCCGACAATAGGAG
>CAYYMF010000121.1:0-4932 GCA_964472755.1 uncultured Chitinophagales bacterium
TCTATATCTGTACTTATTTCAGAAATAACTTCAGCAGGATTATTGTCAATTTGAATCGTGCCAATTTCTCTCGTATTTCAAGGTCTATTTCTAATTGCATTTCTGCTTGTATTGATTCGGCTGCTTTAGCAAAAAACAACTGCCTTTTCTGCACCTTTTATATACCTTTTTTCTACTGCTTTTAAAGCATTTTCTATGCCGAAATTATCAATAATTGCTAATGCTCTTTTTTCTGCTAGTTCTTGATTTTCATTTTCGTGTTCTAAATCATATTTTTCTAATTCCTCTACTAACTCTTTAGGAAATTTCCCCTCGTGTACCCTATGCCATTCGTAAGTTTTCTTTCTATTATCTTTCTTAACTTTTTCACTTGAACTTGTAGGGGTTGTAGGGTTTGGAGTTACTTCATTTTCAGCATCTAATTCCTTTTTGGCTTCTTCAGTAATACTTTCAAAGTCAGATTCTGATATGTCTATATCTTTTGCATTTGCGTATAATTCTCTAATCTCATTGATAGTATTCCCTATTTTCAAACCAACCAATCCTTGTTCATTTTTGAATTCAATTAATTTTTGAGCTTTAATTAGCTAACTAAAACAAAAGAGATAAATAAATAATAAGAGATACTTTTTCATTGAATTTATAGTTGATGCTTTTTTGATTAATATGATATGATATTCAAAAATACTTTTTTTTATTTCTTTCTTTTAAGGGAAGTTGATTTTTTTAGATTAGTAAAATGTGAGTATTGAGTTGAAAGTATTAAGAAGTAAGGATTGAAGACTAAAGCCTACCATTCATCTAAGATGAATCCTTTATGAACTAACCAAACAATCAAAATAAACTATGAAAAAGCTATGTATCTATGTGTTAAAAAAAGTCTTGAGAGCCAAGATTTTTAGAATCAAGAGCCAAGACTGATTCTAGAGAAGGTTAATAAGCCGAATCATGAGAAATTATTTCATTCCTTCATTATTTTATTATTTCAATTTACCATTCACCATTTACCATTTACTTAAAAAAACTCTGTGTAAAAAAACTTAGTGACCTTTGTGGTTGAAAAAATAGTAGTGAGATGTGAGAGATGAGAATAAAGATTTTTAGAGCCAAGAACCAGGACTTTTGTCCTTCTCTAAATATGGTTGACCCTTTTAAAACAAATTTATTATGTTAAAAATAGAAGTAGAAAGTACATGCAATCAATCCCTCGTATATGAAATGTTTCTAAACTATAAAAACTATTCAAATATACTAATAAAAAGAACACTACACCGCATAAAAAATTAAAAATTCATTTTGAGAATCTTTTTGAATTGATTATTTTTCTAAAAATATACAAATGATGCAATTTGATTATGTTGTTGTTGGCGGTGGTTCTGCTGGTTGCGTTTTAGCTAATCGGCTTTCTGAAAATCCGAATAATACTGTATGTTTACTAGAAGCTGGACCTCCAGATGATTCTCATTTTATTCATAATTGCAATCCAGTGAATATGCTATTCTTGATGAATAGCCCAAAATACAATTGGCGTTATTATGCAGAGGGCAATGCAAAAACAGGAAATAGGAGATTTTATTGGCCTAGAGGTAAAACTTTAGGCGGCTCTAGTGCTGTCAATGCCATGATTTACACCAGAGGACATTCATCAGATTATGACCATTGGGCAGAATTAGGGAATACAGGTTGGGATTGGAAATCTGTGTTGCCATATTTTAAAAAGTCTGAATTACAACATAGAGATTTAGATGCATTCCACAGTCGAGAAGGCACTATGGATGTCATAGACCCAACCTTCCATTTTCCACCAAGTCATGCATTTGTCAAAGCTTGTGTTGAGGCAGGTATTCCATACAATCACGACATTAATGGAGAAAAATATGAAGGGGTAGATTTCTTTCAAATCAATCAAACACCCGAAGGTCGTAGATGTCATTCTTCAGTATCATTTTTAGATCCAGTTCGCAGTAGAAAGAATCTTACTATAATCAATTATGCACATACCAAACGTGTTTTGTTTAAAGATACAACTGCCTATGCTTTGGAATATTTTGATATGAAAGATGGAAAGCAACTTAAAACAATAGAAGCTTATAAAGAAATTATTTTGAGTGCAGGTATTATTGGTTCGCCACAAATTTTAAAACTGTCAGGTGTTGGACCAAAAGCAGAATTGGAAAAGCATGACATTCCTGTTGTTTTAGATTTGCCAGGCGTGGGAGAGAACTTACAAGATCACCCAGATATAATTATAAGATATAGAGATAAATCAGGAACTGCTCTAGTAATAGTTCCCAAGCCTTATATGGTAAAATTTATGTCTAAATTTTATCGAAATAATAAAGAGCCTTTTATTTTTACACCAACAGATGCTGGAGGTTACGTAAAATCAGACCCTAGTGTAGAAGTTCCAGATTTACAATTGCAATTTGCTTCACTCAGAATGTTGCCCCATGGTGCTGGATTATTTACACCGTCAAAAGCTGGTTTTGTCTTACACGTTTGCCACATGCGACCAAATAGCAGAGGTCGAGTTTTATTAAAATCAGCTAATCCATTTGATGACCCTAAAATAGAAGCCAATTATTTTGATGATGAAATGGAATTAAATGCTTTGGTAAATGGTGTAAAAATTGCAAGAAAAATTATTGCCCAAAAAGCATTTGATGCTTATCGAGGAGAAGAAGAAGTGCCAGGAAAAGACGTACAAACAGATGAGCAAATTCGTCAGTTTATTTTAGACAAAGCCGAGTCGGTGTATCATACTGCTGGTTCTTGTAAAATGGGTATTGATGAAATGGCAGTTGTTGACCCTGAATTAAAAGTCCATGGACTTAAAAATATTCGTGTTATAGATTCATCTATCATGCCAACGATTACGGGAAGTAATATTCACGCACCCACAGTAATGATTGCTGAAAAAGGTGCGGCTTTGATTTTGAATGGGTTGTAATGATTGAAAGAGTTAATATTCACACATAAAAAAATCTTTTAAATAAAATTACCACGGACTTTTTTGATAATAAGTTACATAAGCATCACCATCTATCACTATCATTGGATCGCCTGTATTTGGATGGTTTTTCTTCTGAAATGATAGATTTTGTGCACCATCATTCTGTGAAACAATGCTAATCGTATTGCCATTGAGTTTCCAAGTACCTCTATCTGAATTTTGATTGCTGGAACCGCCATAATAGCTGCCTCCATAGCCACCAATAGAACCTTCATAAGTATATTCATAAGTGCCATTTGCATTGATTACTATTCAGCGTGTATTACTCGAACTCGACGTGTAGGTTGATGAAGCATTTGTACAGCACCAGGTTCCAACTATAGATTTATCAATAGAGCCAGTTTTGTTTGTATTAGAACTATTGGAATTTATTGTTGTTTTATTTTTAGAGAAAGTAACAGGATTAGGAAATATTCCACCCGATACTATATTTGACCATTCACCAATTTATAATTATAAATAAAATAGCCATCTTCACTGCTGGCAAAAATTTTATTGGAAGTTGCAGTATAGGTAAAATTTCCACCGCCAAAAGAACCGTTTCCATTTGAATTAAAAACAAGTGCACTTAATTCATTATTTTGCCAAGTGCCAATAATCCCATTTTGTGCAAATAAAATAGATGCACTAAAAAGTACAATACCAAAAATTAAAGTTTTCATAGTTTAATTTTTTAAGGTTATAAATTGTTTTATCGTACTTGTAATTTACTATAGATTTAGAAATTATGCTATTGTTTTTTTAACCCGAATTATGCAATAGGATTCGTTATGAAAGTGAAAATATCAATAAAATATAAACTTTTGCGATTGAAACATAGCAACCTCAATGGTGAATGAGCAAAAGTTAGCGTAGCGTTATATTTTGCAGGTGTTTTCGATTGTAATAAAATATTTATTGCATAATTCGGGTTTAATTTATTATACAAAAAAGCACTCCAAAAGGAGTGCCATAATTAATACAAGAAAATATGGTTTTATTCTTTAATCGAGGCGCAGATGTTAGCAATTTTTGACAAAACAATTGTATAGCCATCAAAATCATCATCAAATGTTAGTATAAAACTAAATGAGGTATTACTTATTGAAATAATTGAAAATGTAGCTTTTGTTCCATTATCAAACGTTGTTTGGATTGTTTTTCCATCTTCACTAACAGTGTATGTTCCGTCGCCGAAGACCCGATTTTCATCAAAAGTTCCGTCTGTTTTAAATTCCCAATAGTCTGAATTAAAGCAAGTATTATTATTGACTGATTGATAATACCATTTTTCGTTTGTAAGTAATTCGACTACTTTTCTTTTTTCATCTTTTTTTCATCTTTTTTAGAACATGATGAAATTGAAAAAGCGACACTCATCAGTAAAATTTACCCTAAAATTGTTTTTTTCATGTTGTTGTTTAAATTGATTAAAAAATTATTTATTATATATTGCCATTTTTGTTGAGTGAAAAATTATACAATTCAAAAATTGCTCGTACTACCCGAAATGGGTAGGTAAGCCTATTTTCTTTTAAATTATTTTTGTTTCGAATAAGTTGAATATTTTTTCTTTTATTTTCAATATGTCTATTTTAAAATATTTCATTCACCCAACATTGTATAATCCTACACACAAAGACCATCGCAAGGCAGTTATTTTTGTTTCAACTTCATTTGTTACTCTTTTTTCCTAGTGATTTACAATGTTTATTTTCTAGTAGTTCATTTTGATAATAAAGAAAAGTTGTGGACAAACTTAATAGGAACCTTAGTATTTATTATTGGGTTCGTTTATTTTAAGTATAGCGATAATCTTAAAAAATCCTTGAGTGTTTTTATGTTATTGTGTAGTCCAGCATCATTATTTAGTATTTATAATACAGGTGGTATTTATTCAATCAATACACTATGGATTATGTTAATGGTGGTAAGTGCTT
>CAYYMF010000122.1:0-4924 GCA_964472755.1 uncultured Chitinophagales bacterium
TAGATTAATTGTGAGTATTCCTGTCCACTGATCACAAATGAACAGAACAGAGGAGGAGAGGGTGACCATACCAACTATGCAACACTAACCACGACCAACAGTGCAGCAAACGCGGAAGGTTGTGACCTAGTTCTGAGATTGAAGAGGAGGTGCGACGAGAAATTTTCGCCTACAGAACAACGGACGAGAGGGTGAAGCGTGAAGGGGGAGAATGGCGGAAATCTTTAATTTTGATCAGAGAAGGAACCATTGATATCTTACCGGTAAGAAGGTTGGTTCAGCGGTTAGTAGAAAGATCTTGTGTTGATGCGTATTAAGATCATCGTTATGTGAATGAGAGAGTGCAATATAAGATTAGATAATTTGACGAACGCCTAATAATAATATAAATTATTCTGTTCTTATCCATATTGAGCATAAATAAAGTATACTCTATATACTTAAAAATGAAACCTACATTTCTCACCAAGAAACAACGTGAAGAGTTAGCAGTTCAAAGGCTCGTGGAAAAACGGCAAGAAGAGGAGACAAAACAGAGACTGGCGGTTGAAGCACATCATAAATTTATTACTGGAAAGAACATTGAAGACAGACTACGCGAAGAAAAACAGCGCAAAGAGCAAGATGAGAAATTGCGCGAACTTCAAAGGAAGCAAGAGAATAAGGAGACGAAAGAACACGAGCATGAGATAAAGGCCATAAGAGAACATTACCTCGGCGGTGGAGAGAAAAAGAGGAAGATCACGAAGCCCAGTGAGAAGTTTTCAAAGATTTTTCAATTTGAATGGGAAGACACTGATGATACCTCAAGAAATGACTTAAACCCTCTGTACAACAAAAGAGTAAAGATAAATGCTTTGTTTGGAAGAGGTTACATTGCAGGCGTTGACCAAAAAGAACAACGAAAGGATTCTAGTTTTCTTTATTCATTGAGTGAAAAGAGGATGTTGGAGGCACATTCTTTAGAGCACGGTTCAAAGCAGTTAACTGATGCGGAATTAAAGGAACGCACGCGAGCTGTGGACAGAATGACTGAGGAATTGAGGCTTCGCCAAATCGAACAAAACGACAAAGATAAGGATTTGAGCAAGACTGGTAGCCATTGGTCTGAGAAGCCGCTAGAAGCTATGACCGAACGTGACTGGCGTATCTTTCGCGAGGATTTTGACATCCGCGTTCAGGGCGGACGAGCTACCCTCCCATTGCGCTTCTGGAGTGAGGCGGCGTTACCTGAGCCGCTGATGAGGGCGATTGAGAGCGTCGGGTATGCACAGCCCTCGCCTATTCAGCGTCAGGCCATCCCGATTGGCCAGGCTCGCAGAGACATCATCGGCATTGCAGAAACAGGATCGGGCAAGACGGCGGCGTTTATTATCCCTCTGCTGTGCTATATGCTTCAGCTCCCGAAGCACTTCGTCAGTCGCTGTGAAGACGAGGGCCCACTGGCGGTTGTGATGGCACCCACGCGCGAGCTGGCCCAGCAGATTGAGGAGGAGTGCATTAAACTGGCCAAGTTTACGGACTTCCGCACGGCTTGCGTGGTGGGTGGACAGAGCATCGAGGAGCAGGGGTTCAAGCTGCGTAAGGGCGTAGAGATCGTGATCGGCACGCCGGGACGCATGGTGGACTGCATCGAGCACAACTACCTCGTGCTAAACCAGTGCAATTACGTGGTTCTGGACGAGGCCGACCGCATGGTGGACATGGGCTTCGAGCCGCAGGTTGTGGCCGTGCTGGACGCGATGGGTGGGCTCCTTAAGTCAGAGGACGAGGATCAACTCGAGCGGCAGATCCAGACGGCGCAGTCAGGCCAGGATGTGTACCGCGTGACGGCCATGTTTTCGGCGACTATGCCCCCACAAGTGGAACAGATCGCTAAGACGTACCTGCGGCACCCGGCCATCATCCGCATCGGCGACGACGAGTCAGGGAAGAACAAGCGGATCGAGCAGCGCGTGCAGTTCGTCACCGAGACGCAGAAGAAGGGTGAGTTGATGAAGGAGCTGCAGAAGATGCCGGGTGGCAGCAAAGCCATCGTCTTCATCAACTCCAAGAAGCAGGGCGACTCGCTCGGGTGGCACCTTGAGACCGCCGGCTACCGTGTGGGCATTCTGCATGGCGGCCGCAGCCAGGACCAGCGCGAGGAGACGCTGGATCACTTCCGCAGCGGCAAAGTGCAAATCCTGGTGGCGACTGACGTTGCTGGGCGTGGTCTGGACATCCCGGATGTGTCACACGTGTTCAACTATGACTGTCCCAACAAGATCCAAAACTACTGCCACCGTATCGGCCGCACGGGCAGGGCGGGCAAGTTCGGCGTGGCAACGACCTTCGTTACGGAGAGCGACACGGAGGTTATGTTCGACCTCAAGCAGTACCTGGAGAGCACCGACACACCTGTGCCGTCGCAGCTCGCCAAGCACCCGGCCGCACAGGCAGCCGCTGGGGCGCGCGACGAGAAAGGCAAGCTGTTGGGGACCAAGAAGGACAGCATCATGTACGCTAAGAAGTGAGCGGTGGCTGTGACAGCGCTCTGTTGCTTTTGACAGCGCTTTTTGTAAACATATTGTAAACCGAACTGATTCCAGACACTACATTAAAAACCGACCCTACGTCACTAAGCATAGCGCCCAATCCAGGCGCGATGCATTGCTAGGTTTTTCTTTCAGTGCCTAATGCTGTTCGCCGTTCGCGGCGGCTCGTTTAGCCTCGGCGGTGGCATTCTTCTTGCCATTGCCCAAGTACTGCTTCAGCGCAAAGTCGTCCGCCTCGCTCTTGGCGATCTGCTCCTGCTTGGACGCCGCATTCTCCATGTCGGACGGAGAGGACGACGACGGGCCTGCATTCACGTTCGACGCGCCGTCATCAGCCTGGGCATTCGCACGCGAGGACAGCTTCTTAAATAGACCGGATCCGCACACAATCAAATACGAAGTGAACGCGGCAATAAAGATGGGAACGATCTGGTATAGCCCGAAGAAGAACATGAAGGCCGACAGACACGTGAAGGTGAAGGGCATGGGTACGATGCCGCACGGCACGGAGATCATGAAGCATCCAACACACAGACCCAGCGGCAGATACGGATAATGAAGATAACAGACCGTGCCGGCAATCATGCCCATGGTCAGGAAAGGAAAAATGATTCCGCCGATGAAGCCGCAGTTCATGCTGATGCCAAGCAGGAACATCCGCGCAAACGCAGTGCACAGTAGCAGCTTCTCGGAGACAATCCCACTGGCGCCGTCTTTTATAATCCAGGAAAAAATCATGCTACCATTCCCGACGGTCGCGGGCAGCGCCCAGTTCACAGTGCCTGGGAGTGCAGAACGCGCAGCCAGCAGACACTCAACACAGAGACTTTCGGAGGAAGATGGACATACCAATGATCGCCCCTCCGATGGTAGGCGGCAGGACTTCTTTCAGGAACTTGTTGTGTGCGAGTCGCATGCGCATGCGTGAGAAGATCTGCTTGCAGATGCCGATGGTCAGCACCACCGTGAGGCAAAGCGCCGCGCTGACCACACCGATGGCAAACCCAGTTGCCACCTGCCAGTTCTGGTAACCCGGCGACAGCAGCCAGTCTTGGGATAACTGTGGACGAACCAATCAATTATTAGTTATACTTGACGAGTCGGAGGTAGATAGAGCACCTTTATGCCTGCGTCGGTGACAGGCTCCAGGAACGACACCTCCACGATCGAGTAGTACACTGCGAAGCCAGCCACGGCCGCCACGGACAAAATCATCGTGGACTCCATAAACGTCCTGGTAGCAGTGAGCGATTAATGACGGGAGACAGCTGGGTGAAAGTAAATACAGCACGTACTTGGGCGGGTTGCCCAGCTCGTGAATCATGAGGGCGCCAAGCATGGGCGTGGGGAAGAGTGAGCCGAGGGCGGCCGCCATGCCCGAGAGTACAAACACCTTCCGGTAGTCCTCGTCCTCGAACTGCAGCCACTCAGATACCCAGGTCGCCAGGCCACCCCCCAAATTGCCCTGTGCAGCAACTCAGCGCTCAGCATGACTACAGTTGGGTCCGTAGATCACTCACCAACGCCTGTTCTGGCCCGAGCGCGGCCCCGCCTCCGAGAGACATGGCTGACAACAAGTAGGTGAGGGGCGACCACTTGGGGTCGACATGACAGGAGGTAATCTCCTGGAATATACCGGGCATGTTCTCGGGGTACTCGAAAGCCCAGCGCAGCAGACCCACGCAAAACCCCATGCAGGTGGTGATGGCGATCCAGTGCAGTTCGCCCTTGTACCAGTCGCCACAAGACGCATCCGTGCTGTAATCACACGTCGCCCATTGTTTGGGAACCTAGACAAAACGATGTCACATTAACTATTGTCAAGGCTGCTAGTGAAGAAAGCTACTTTGTCGACAAAATTCATAAAGCCTGCTGCCGCCAGTCCCATGAAACAGGCAACGCTACCAGCCAGAAAAACTATTTTCCAGAACTGCGATTTGCGGGCAAAACCCGGTGGTAATGGTACATCTCCTTGAATTCCAGACTCTCTGTGTTTCACAAACTCTTTGATCACAGCTTTCGTAAATTGAGCATCAGGATCAAATCGCTGTCCTACTTCTGTAAGAGTCCTGGTTAATCCCGAAAAAGGCTGAGCCATGGATTGCCGTATAGCATCTCCGTCAAACGTGAATGCTCTTGTGAATGTAGATTTTCTACCATATCCTTCAGCGAAAGTTGTTCTTGTTTCATATGATCCACCAGTAAATGTCTCTGTCCGGTCTAACAACGATTTCGATCCAATTTTTTCATTTTGCATGGCCTCAAAGTTCAAATATATTATAGTACTATGATTTATGCTCAATGAAATTGAATAGACCAGCAGTAGAGCAGTATAAGTAGATGAATCTTATTTAATAATCACGGAGAAAGAAAGGCCCCAAAATTATTAG
>CAYYMF010000123.1:0-4810 GCA_964472755.1 uncultured Chitinophagales bacterium
CTCTCGAATGACCCTATATATATAAAGGTTTTGTTTGTTAAAATTTAGCAATAAAGTATAGTTGAGCTCCAGTTTGGAATGTTTTCTTTGTAGGGGCGGGTAACAGTATTGGCAGTTCATAAAACTTTTTATTAGTTGCATTTATAAAACCTTGATTGACTTTAAATCCAGCACCGAATCCTTTTTGAGAAATAAATTCAACACCGAAATTGATACCTGCGTCTATTGGATTTAACATTTTTTCTTTGTTTGCTGGGTTTGTAGGAATATCTTCTTTTTTGTTTTTAACATCAGGTTTGCCTGGATTAACAAAATCTACATTTGTAACTTGTTGTATTTTGAAAGCATAAGAGAAAAATCCTCCTGCATTAACATTAAAGATTTTCTTCTTACCAAGATATATTTTAGCAATTAAAGGAATGTCAAAAGAATGTAAATTATAAGTAGTACTACCACTCTTTACTAGAACAGATTTTTGAAATCTATTTGCAGCTCCTTTATTAACATAAGTAATTCCAGTTTCAATTGAGAATTTATCAGCTAATCTTCCTTCTAAGGTAAAGCCAGCAAATGCACCTACTTTGGTTCTGTTTTTAGATTCGTATTTTTTTTCTCCTTCTACATAGGCAGTATTAGCACTTGTTCCAATATTAAACCCAATCATTGTTTTTTTTTCAGTGATTGATTCTTTAGCGAATGTATTGATGCTGACTAGCATACCCAGCACTAAAATTATTTTTTTCATATTGTTGTTTTTAATTAAAATAATAGTTTGACAAAAATAATGCCATTAATAAGATACTTTTACCACTAAATATAGGTATTTTTTCTACTTATTTCTCGTCTCAATTGTATTTTGTACATTCACATCATATTATGCAACAAGAATATTTTGCTATTGGATTAATGAGTGGCAGTTCCTTAGATGGATTAGATTTGTGTTATGTGCATTTTTCTCGCAAAGATAATTTATGGTTTTCTTATCAAATTTTAGCGACAGATTGTATATCCTATAATGAAGCATTTAGAGAAAAACTAAAACAAGTTCCAAATTTGACTGTAATAAATTTTGCAAAACTACATATTGATTTAGGTCATTTTTTTGGAAATGCTACATTAGATTTTATTCAAAAACATCAAATAGAAAAAATAGATTTTATTGTTTCTCATGGGCAAACTATCTTTCATCAACCTCAGCAGCATTTCAGTTCACAAATAGGTTGTGGTGCAACGATTGCTCAAATTACTCAAACAAAAACTATATCAGATTTAAGAATGAGCGATGTGGCAGCTGGTGGACAAGGCGCTCCTATTGTACCTATTGCTGAAAAGTATTTATTTCCAAATTATGATATTTTTTTAAATATTGGAGGTATTTGTAATATTGCATTCCACCATAAAACAGCAAATCATATTTTAGCTTACGATGTTTGTGCTGGAAATACTTTATTAAATTATCTCTCTACAAAAAGAAATAAAAGTTTTGATGAAAATGGCAATTTAGCCAAGCAAGGCAAAGTTGATATGGAACTTTTAGAAGCATTAAATTCGATTGATTTCTGCCAACAAATAGCTCCAAAATCGCTTGGTTCTGAGCATATATATCAAGATTGGATTGCCATTGTGGAGCGTTTTAATCTTTCTGTGGAAGATAAATTAGCAACTTGTGTCGAACATATTGCTCAGCAAATCGGAAATCAAATTAATCAGCATTTAAAATCAAAATCTCAACAACTTTTAGTAACTGGAGGCGGTGCTTTTAATACTTATTTAATTCAAAGGATTCAAAATTATACAATATCAAAAGTAATTGTTCCAGATAAACAAACAGTGGAACAAAAAGAAGCTTTAGCAATTGCCTTTTTTGGATTGTTACGAATATTACAAATTCCAAATTGCATTTCGAGTGTTACGGGTGCCAATAAAAACGTGATAGGCGGAGCCGTTTATTTGCCTTAGATTACAACCACTTTTTATGTCTAAAATAATATAGAGATATTCCAGTAACTACTGCTGTAATGATAATTACAATTGAAAAAGCAAATGGGTGTTCTTGAAAAGGCAAGGGAATATTCATGCCATAAATACCAGCAATCAAAGTAGGAATCATTAAGACAATAGTAACTCCTGTTAATCGATTAACGACATAGGCTAAATTATTTGAAATTATTGAACCAAAGGCACTCATCATATTGCCCAAAATACTTGAATAGACATTTGACATATCTATCGCCTGACTATATTCAATCATTACATCTCGAATTATTTTATTGTTTTTTAAAGAATTGTCTTGTGTTGATAAAGCTTCCTTATGTTTTTCTAAAATTAATTCGTCTGCTCGTAAATCATTCAGAAAATAAATTAATGATTTTTGAATTTTTAAAAGTTTATTTAAACCATCGTTAGAACTTGAATGTTTTAAATTCTTTTCAATTTTTGAAATCTGTACATTAATTTCTCTTAGATAAAAAATAAAGTAAAAAACAGTTCTTTTAAAAATATACAATACAACCGTATCTAAAGTAAACTCCAATTCTTTTTCCAATATATTTTTTGTACACCAATCCATCATTGGATTGTTTATAGCACTAAAAGTAAAAAGTTTATCTTTTGTCTGAATTATCCCAACTGGAATTGTCAAATAATCCGCTTCATCATCGACATCAACCTCATTATTATAAATTGGTGTATTAATGATAATTTGTTTTAATTCTTTACCAATTTCATATCGTGATTGTTCATATAAATCCATACAATCTGTAAAGTGCGAATTGGGAATATTATTTTCTAAGGCAAACTGTTCCAAATCTTTGGCTACAAATGGCGGAGTTATATGTATCCAATTTGCATTTGATGCATCATCAATTTGCGAGAGTTTTCCGTTGTCAATTTTAAAGTATAAAAACATCTTAAATTTTTATTTCTCCTTTGAATACAAATTCGGCAGGACCTTCTAGCCAAATGTCGGCGTATGTATTTTCTTTCTTTGTAAAATATACATTTAAGTTGCCACCTTTGGTAATTAAATTTATAGAACCTGCATCTATATTTTTAGTTTGTGCGACACATAATGCCGCAGCAACATTGCCAGTTCCACAAGAAAGCGTTTCATCTTCAACACCACGCTCATAAGTACGAATTTTTACTTCTTCATCTATTGAAATATAATTGACATTAATGCCTTCTTTTTTGAAATCATTATTGTATCGAATGTTTTTAGCTGATTCAATAAAATCTGGAATGTCAATATTTTCAACAATTTTAATATAATGAGGCGAGCCCGTATTTAAAACAAAATCATTTTGATAAGCATTAATTTTTTCTACATCTATCATTTTTAGCCGAATCAAATTGTTTTTATATAAAAACTCATGTTTGCCATCAACTGCAATAAATTCAGCTTCTTTTTTAGTAACAATACCTAAGTCGATAGCAAATTTAGAAATTGCTCTGCCACCATTCCCACACATACTACCTTCTTTTCCATCTGAATTATAATAAACCATTCTGAAATCGTATCCTTCCGCATTTTCTAATAACATCAAACCATCAGCACCTATTCCAAATTTTCTGTCGCATAGTTTAGCAATCAAACTATGATTTTCTTTAGGAAAAAATAAAGTTCGATTATCTACAAGTATAAAATCATTTCCAGTACCTTGATATTTATAAAATTCCAAATTCATATTGGTAAAAGTAACTGAAAAAAGACAGATATAAAAGTGTGTTTCTGAATATAAATATAGAAGTTAAATTTAATTTATTCCGAGAGTTTTACCTTCAAAAAGTTAGTTACTAAACAGAACAACTTCATTTCGACTAGGCACGAGGTGAAATCACAAACAGTATCCCCGTCACTCCAAGGCAATACGAGAAGTTTTTATAATAGTTTACTGTATATACATAAAGAGATTATTACGCTTCTTATATATAATGTAATTATATTAAAATTGAAGAATGAATAATACTATATACATAAAATATATTATTTTCGATTTTAAATATTATTACCCAATTGTATATAGAAATACAACTATAATATTTTGATGCAAATTTTATATTTCTACATAATGGATACGATATAGGAACAGCATATTTTATATATCTTTTTATTAAATCGTTCTTTCCAACGTTTGCCAGCACTTTTTGTATTAATACTTTCTATGAAATTAGCAATGTGTTCAATTGTTTGTTCAGCACTTTTGCTATATTTTATTTTCAGCATTTTTTGGCAATTTCTTCTTTTCAATATTTCTTGAAATCCGCTTCATTACTGTTTCTGCATCTGAGAATGTTTCATTATCTAAATCTTCTATCAACAAATCCAATTCTTCAGAAGTTGCTTTTCTGCCAATGCCAAATGCTAAATCGTGAGGTGTGAGTTTCCGCACATCAGAAGCTAATTTATTTTGCACAAATTTCATATATCTAAATTACGATAAAAAATTAAATAAGACAAGAAAAGAAATTGTTTAATAATTTTTCTATTACCTATCGCCTAAATTCCATATTTAAATGTGATTTAATAACGTTAGATTCATGTTTTGCATTTAAATATGATAAATATAAAGTTATAATAGCACTTGATATTGCAAATGAGCTAAATGATTACATAAACAAAAGTAGGCAAGAGTGGTGTAGCCTAGGTATCCCTTTTCATTGCAGGTTTGCAAACTACAATGAAAGTAATACTAAATGATTTCGATTAACTTTTTTTAACCGCCATTTGTGTTTTATTAGTACTTAGCTAAAAATATCTGCACTAAATTTGTAGTTAGATATCAAAAGATTTGAAGTATGAAAAAAGTAA
>CAYYMF010000124.1:0-4724 GCA_964472755.1 uncultured Chitinophagales bacterium
CTCGTTGAGTCGCAGTCGACTTAGCATAAATACTACCAGCTTCACTGTTCAACTTAACCATGTGACCCATGACACTACGACCTTTGCCTGCTGTACCAAGCGAGGCATCAGTATATGCAGTCACCTTCAACTCACTTGTACCCCCAAGTACCAATGGCAACTCAATACTGCAATACAAATACGCAATACAATATTTCGCCATGTCGATGTGATGGACTCTAGGACACTTAGTGCTCCACGACAAATACATGACAGTGAACAACACATCCAGCCTAACACCTGAGATCCAAATAAGACATCCAACCATACCCATAAAAACTTCAATCTCTTTCTTATCACACAGTCTACTCTTAACTTTTGGCAGCTTCTCAAACTGTTCATCCTTGACAATATAACCAGAGCACGGCATAGGAATACTAACTTTCCGCACGAAATCACTAGCATATTTCTTGTACACTTCACCAATTTTACCTTTCATTGTCACGCAAATTATATTCTTGTCATAATCACGCTCAATTTCCATACCCAACACTATCTCAGCATCCCACACAGCAGGAGTAAACGACGTCTCACTGCGCAACGCATCGATCATCTCACCAACAAAAACCTTACAGTTACCAGTGAATATGAAATCATCGACGAAATCATACACTATGACCAGCTTGTTACCAACCACCTTGATGTAAATACAATTGCACATTGCCAACCGAGTGTAGCCCAACTTCTTCAACCGCTCTGCTACAACATCTTGGTAGTCCTTGGGCGATGACTTCAAACCATACAAGGCACCCTTAATCTCATAATACTTGTCCTCTGCTCTGAACTTCGTGAACACTCTGTTACTACCACAGTACTTCGCATTCAAAAACGCACGAATTTCATCAACATGAGCATACGACCACCCCAGAGAAGCAATAATATGCAACAATACCAATAGCTCCTCTCGACTTGGCGTGGCACTGTAAGTGTTACCAGCACCATACTGGGTTCTACCATCACCCACCAGGCGTACCTTATACACTAAAACACCCTCCTTAATTTTCTCCTCATACACAGGAAACAGCAACACAAGATCAGCATTTTTATTATTAATACATTCTCGAGCGACCTTGCTGTCTATCTCTACCACTGCACCTGTTGATACCAACGTGTCCCACTCTTTACGCGCTGCATCTCCCCACTTAGGATGTGACAGAGCTTCCGCGAATGTTCTGGGCACATTCTCAGTCACTGCGCGATACCCCTCTTCTACCTCACTGGTATTGCTATTAACGGCAACATCAGCATCAAAGTCACACACTTCAACAAACGCACTATAACCAAAAGACCAGAACACATCATCATCACAGTAATTACTCCAGTCAGCTAAACACGCTACTTCAACCTCCTCACTTGTGTTTGCAACATCTGGTAACTCACCACAGCGTGCTTTGTATCGCTCACGCCTACTGCTACCACTGTTACGATATTCTTTCGCATACTGATCCACTGGCCTACTTTTGGCACCGCTACCAGCTTTCTCACTCTTGTCTTCTGCATGATCATCGCACTCTGTTCTAATGTTGTCTGCAATGTTGTTGTTACCAATGACAGGTATATTGCTATCACTGCAACTTACGCCATCACTACTATTATTACCACTACTACCATCTGCTAATGTTTTGCTCTCATCAACAATAATTGTATCATTAATCAATGCTTTTACCCCGGATTCCACATGCTTGTGGATGTTCAGATCGCCACCATCTGTTGCCGCACTAAATTTACTTGTTGTGTAAACTTGTAATTTCCCGCCAGTCATACCAATAGCACGAATGGCACCAACAGTATCCATAGACGGACCGATATACAAACATCTCTTATTATGTGGCTGATTCACTGAGAAACTCACTCTTTTGCCACTACTATTAACACTACTACCAACTTCCCAATCTTCATAACAATCACTATTGTTAATACCAACATTGATCGTGTCCGTGGGACGAAATACCATTATACATGAAAATATCGGCAACAAACGAATGTTCTGCATGTTTGGTCTTACTTTCTTAAACCTCTCATATCTACTAATTGTGGGATAGCTTGGACTCGGTTTCATATTAACCAGAGCAACCGCCCAATAAAACAATTCACCCCAACACTTCAAAATATTAACTTGGGAAATACCAAAATGATCAAAGTTGGGATTAGCAAGCACATATGTTACCGCCAACCTCATTAATTCTTTAATCATCCGAATCATTCTTTCAACCACAGGCGTACCTCGCGAGTGATTATTTGGTTCTGCTCGCTCAATTCGAATTTTATTATCCAATAAATACCGTTCAACTTCACCTGTGAACAGTTGGAACTTACTCATCGGATTAACGCCACTGTCAGCACTCAACAATTGTACTGACACACCATCCAACTTGTATTGATCCAGAAAATACTTCACATAATCCAAACTTTTACCAGTGCTTTTCAACAACTTTCCGTGTACAAAACCAGAGTCAACATCAACACAAACAGCACCGCATACGGCTCCACCATGAGATTTCAACTTCGAGGTTTTACCATTCTCAGTGATATTGTAATCAGAAAATAAAACATCAATTTCAATACGTTGACCAGGTTCTCTGATTTCAGCAGATGTCATCAGACCATATCTACTTTTAAAATCCACCGGATTTGACATTCTCACAATACCAGGTGTACGACCATATTTGTGCTCAAAATGATTCAACATTTTAATGCTCAGATCTGGTGGCATACCATCAATACTCTTATTTTTAACGCTGTTATACAAATCATTGTACGACAAACCAGTCATCAACATTACCAACACTCTCTCAGTAGCATTGCTCACATGTACTTTCGTGTTGTAATACCTATGTGCAGTACCGGAGAATGCTTCAACACATAAATTACCCGATTCATCCACACTATTATCCACCTCATATGTTCTATTATTCACTTTCAACCGCTTGAACACATTATATTCACTAATATGCTGCTTCAATGTGTGCAATTCATCATCACTCAACTTCAACACAACACCACTGTCTTTAAACAATATCGCAGCACCATCACTTGCATACAGATGTGCACATAACAAAACCAAGTTCTCTGGCATGTCTTGCACAAAATATTCTGCTTTACCATCTTTATTGCTCCCCAGAGCCGTAACATTACTTCTACTACCATTGAAACCATTGATGGAAATACTTCGCTCCATCGGAACCTCACTACCAGACACAAGTCGTCCTTTTACCCCTGACATGTTTGCACTTGCAGCTGTATCAAACTTTTCTTTTACAAAATAACAAATAACCTCATTCAACCCACAGTCATTACTAACAGATGTACCACTCTCGCTTTTACCATTTTTTTCATCAAAGGATACTAAACATTCCCTCAACATATTTTGTACCGTGGTGAGAATTACCAATATTCTCCCCCAAATTACAACTACTACCCAAAACATTTCTACCATAACCACTATTACCATTATTGAGTCACATTTTTCGTTGCTGACGAGCGACAAATTCAGCTTGCTTTATGTCAGCTTCGTCATGAAATTTTGAGCGAGTGTTTCTATTCATTTGCTTGCAGTTAAACTGTTTATGGCCAAAGAATAGACAAACTTTGCAGTACCCACCAAAACAATTATTCGTATCCTTACTATGAGCATGTTTACCACCTTTCAGGCACTCACTACACGGTTGCGATGTCGCCTGATACAAATACACTTTCCCGTCTCCGACATTGCGAGTGTACAGATTGTCACCTCTGATAATTTCACGGTCATAAGTACCTTCCGCAAATTTTCCAGAACCATACTCATTAACAGTGGTTGCTGCTGCAGCTGTTTCACCACCAAATTTATTCTTTTTATTATAATTCTTCCATTTATCAGTGGACACTGAAGGCGGATTTACCCCTTTACCATTTTCGTTTCCACCATCACCACCTGTACCAACATCAGTCTTAGCTGTACTCGGCGTGAGACCATTATCAAGAGTAGTCATGTCAACAATAGCATCCGATATTACTTGAAATAGTGGCATTTCTTTACTTTTGTGCTGGGACAACTCATGTTCATCCCCAGATTCTAACTTACGAAGATAATCCAAAACTTTAGCATAACAATCACTAAACGTAATACTACCAGGGTCCAGTGCGTGTAGTGCAATAACAGTAAACAAATTATCCTTGCTCATATAGTTCTGCATTTTCAAATCCTCCCATGTTTTTAACATTCTTTCTACTTTATACAATACCGCCAATGGTTGTTGATTGCTCTCTTGCATCGAACTTCGATACTCCATGAAACCTAACAGGTTACGAGCAAAATTCACCAGTGAAGCCTTTGAAAACTTATTGTACAAAGCATGATACATTCCACATACATTATTGCTTGAATATGGGTCATTTATGTATGTATTGCTACCAATTTTAACACGTGCAGTTAACACAGAAACAATGCTATTATACCCTTTTACAGCAGCTTTTATCTTGCTACCAATTTCAACGATTCCCGTTTTGAAAGCATCAATTACCGTCTCACGATTGCTTTCACTTTGCAGTAACATAATATTTTCATCTAATTTTGCTTTACTGATCTGCTTGTTTCTTCGAATCTCTTTATAAGCATTATGATTTATCAGCCATTGTTCTTTATACTCAATTTTTTTGTCAATTTCAAACGCTTCAAACTCACGCCTGAATTGCACGAATTCCTC
>CAYYMF010000125.1:0-3026 GCA_964472755.1 uncultured Chitinophagales bacterium
GCATAAACTTTTTTCTTACTTTATTTTATAGTATGAGTTATAAAATAGAGATACACAAAAACAAAAAACCAGAAATTGAAAAGATTGACTTTCTTTGTGATGAACCAATTTGTAAATCACTTGATCAATATCCAATGGTAAGAGACAATTTAAATGCATATAATACAACTGTTATATGTGGACGACAAAGAAGTGGTAAAACAAATTTGACAATAAATATTATTAAAAAATTATACAAAAAAAAGTTCAATAAAATTTATGTATTTATGCCAGCAAGTAGTAGAAACAGTATGAAAGAAAAACTATTTGATAAATTACCACCAGAACAATTGTATGAAGAATTAACATTTGAATCATTAGCAAATTTACATGATATAATAAAAGAAGATGCATTAAAAGGATTAAAATCATTGGTAATATATGATGATGTACAACGTAGTTTAAAGGAACATGATATTTTACAAAAATTAAAAGAAATGATAGCTAACCAAAGACATATAAAACTTGTCAATTTAATCTTAGTACAAAATTTTTATATGATAGACAAAAGTATTAGAGAAATTATAAATAATTTAATATTTTTTAAAATGGACAAGAATCAAACAGAAAAGATATTTAATGATATGGTAGAATTACATAAAGACAAATTTGAGACAATTAGAGATATTATATTTGATCAACCATTTGAATGGTGTTTAATATCTAAAACTAATCAAAGAATATATAAAGGGTTTGATGAAATAATTATAAAACATGAAGATGATACTGATGATATTGAGTTAAAATAACAATATAGAAAATAAAATTATCACTTTGTATAGTATATTATAATGGTAAACATCTTCAAGAAAATTAGTCGTGGTGCAAATAACTTCTTCAAAAAGGTAGATCATGGAGCTTCCAACTTTTTCAAAAAAATTCCAGGTCAAATTGAAAAAGGAGCAAATGTTGTTAAAGATGGGCTCAACAAAGGCCTTCATGAAGCAGGAAATATAGCTAGAAAAGTAGGAAATACATTAGAAAAAGCCGCCCCAATGATAGGAATGGCAGCCAGTACATTAGTTCCAGGAATGGCACCGGCAATTATGGCAGGAATGACAACAGCTACAGCATTATCTAAACAAATAAAAGATGGAGCAAAAGTTGGTCAAGGAATGACAAATCAATTAGCTCAACAAGTAACAAATAAATCAAATCAAGTATTAGGACAGGCTCAACAAGCATATAATACAGGTAAAAGTGAACTTCAAAATGCAATGGCTAATGCAAAATCACAATTAAGTATTCATTAAGTTAATTATTAATTTTTTATTTATGCAGTAACAATATAGAACTACATAAATGTCTCTTTTAGGATATCAAACAATTTACGAAAAGTCAATGAATGGAGTAAAAATATTATCAGATGGAATAGCCAATATAGAAAGTGGTAATATGACAGTAAATAATATATTAGCCGAGCATATTGATGCTACAAGTATTAATGCAACAAGTTTAAGTGGAACATTAACAACAGCCGATCAACCAAATATAACAAGTTTAGGTACATTAACTGAATTAAATGTAAGTGGTGATAGTACATTAGCTTATGTCAATTGTGATGATATTGTACAATCATTAAATTCATCATTAACACAATCAGGAACAGGTCATATAAATCAATCATCATCATTTGGAACTAATTTATTGACAGCAATTACTATGAATTCAGGTGCAAATATTACACAATCAGGAACAAGTATATTATCACAATCTGGTAGTGGTGAAAATGCTTTAAAATCTACAAAAATAACAGGTGAATTAAAACAAAATGGCAATATTAATCAAACATCTGGAAGTAATACTTTACTTGACACAACAATAGGAACAATAACACAAAATGGAATTGATACAATTAGTCAAACAGGTACGGGTACAAATATATTAAAAAAAACTATTGTGAATGAATTGGTTGTTACAAATTCTTTAATGGTTCCAAGTAATGTGACAATTCCGGGAGCAACTTATACAGATGATAGTGTTTATACAGGTTCAGCAGTTATTTATCAAACTGGAACGGGTGAAAATATATTAAAAGATACAAATATTGATGGTGATTTAGAAGTTAGTGGTAATTTCAACATGACAGGTGGAAGTGCAGTTTGTACATTAAAAACACCAACTATTACAGGAACAACAATATGCGCAGGAATTTCTCAAATAACTGGAACAAGTCAATTGAGAGGAATAACATGTAATCAAATAGATGTAAATAGTAATTTTGATATTATTACAACAGGAACGGGAAAAATTATACAAACTAGTTCAACAGGTACAAATTTAATGACAGCAATAACCTTAAATAATAATAGAGATTTAACATTCCAAGGAAGTGGTCGAATTAATCAAAGTACATCAACAGGTTCTAATATATTTCAATTAAGTACTTTTAATGGAGATATAATTGCCCCTAAACTTAACTTGGGTTCTGGATTAACTGAAAAAATTATAATATTCAATAACAATAACAAATTTACTAATCTCGGCTTTGGTGTAGAAGCATCATTAATGAGATATAATGTTAATAATACTGATAATCATGTGTTTTCTGTCGGAAATCCTACGGGAACATCATATATAGAGTTATGTAGAATTAATAAAAATGGTTTTGGTAATGGTACAAATAATCCACTTTATAAATTTCATAATGTTGGTACATGTATGTTAGATGGAATTAATATTTTTACAAATTCTTTAAATGGTGTAACACCTACTACATTCAGTTATTTGGATGCTACAAGTTCCATTCAAACACAAATAAATAATGCTAGTAGTACAGGCTCTACAAATACAGCTAATATTAATGATTTAATGGTAAAAACAACAGATCTTTCGTATTCATCAGGTGTTTCTACCTTTGCAAATAGTTTAGTTAGTAAAGCATTTAGTGCAACAACAGGTAATTTTAGTGAATTATTAACAACATTAAAAGGTGCAAATTTTGGAAATAGTATTACAGTTAATGGTCAGATGTCATCAACAAGTGC
>CAYYMF010000125.1:3126-4673 GCA_964472755.1 uncultured Chitinophagales bacterium
CATTTTCTAGTACACTTAATGCGACAACTGGTACATTTTCTAGTAATATTAATGCAGTAAATTGTGTATTATCAGGTAATCTTAATGCCGTTCATGGTGTATTTTCAAGTAATGTATCATGTGCGGGTTATACATCAACATCTATGAATACAGGTGATATTACTTCAACAGGTAATTTATCCGTTGCATTAAATAGTACATTATCAGGGAATTTAACAGTTTCAGGAATATCAAATTTAAATGGTGGTGTTAATACATCAACATCATCATCTAGTACATTAAAAGGCAATGTAATATTATGGGGTGATGGTACATTTCCTACAACTCCATCAACATCAATTGGTATGAGTGTTTATATGACAGGTGGAACGGGTTATACAAGATTACTAAATCATGCACAGGGTGGTTCGGGAGGTTTTCAATTCCATACAATGAACCATGTAAATGCCCCGTCTGTAATTGGTACATTAAAAGGAAATGGAGAATTAACAATACCAAATTATTCTAATTCTAAAGGTATTGATTGTTCAACTGGATTATTAACTTATGGAGAAAGAACAGTTACTCAAAGTACTGTCTCAAATCCATCAACATTATTGATCGCTAGTATATTTGCCCCACAAAAGTACACAAATACAATTACTTTAAAATGTCCAATTCATGTATCTGTTGCATCCCCTAGTATTGGTGGAACAAGTTTTAATTTTTCAATAACTGGTATTTCAGCAACAATATTAAAAAATGGTTCTTCTTTTTTAACTCAATCAGTTACATTAGATAGAGGTTCATTTCCATTAACTATTGATAAATTTTCTAAGAGTTTTGCAGCTCTAAGTACAGCAACTTGGTTTTATGGTAATGCAACAACTACGTTTACAATACCTTTGGATAGTGCCGATAATACTTATACAGTCACTTATACAGCAAGTATATTTAACTTTAATTGTAATGTTATTATTACAGCAAATACTACATTTAGTTCGTCAACATATACCAATTGTACTCGTACAGATGGAATAGAAGGTATTTATCAAATAACTTCTTATTCTGAGGCAAATGATAATTATGGGTCTGTAAATAGTGGAATAATTGAAACTAATGATATTATATGTAATGGCAATAATAATATTATCAAATGTCAATTGGTTAGAAATAATGGTGTTCATGTAAATATTACAAAATGTATACCTAACTATGTTGATTTTTATAACAATGGATCGGTTGGACCAATTGTAGTCGGAAATTCGTCTACATATTCACATAATGACGTTGATATTTGTTATATTATTTATCCGGATTATAGGTTACAAGTATGGGACAGTACAAACTATACAACTATTCTCTGTTTGGATTATACTAATAATACCCCTTACCCGCAATGTATATTTACTATTCATCCTAATTGGGGATCTTCTTGTAAATTATGGTATAAGGGAAAATTAATTGTATAAAAATTATATCTTGTAAGTTATGGTGTAAGTGAAATTAATTGTGTAAAAATTATATCTTGTTATAATATATAATAATGGAAAATGAAAGATGTGCTA
>CAYYMF010000126.1:0-4669 GCA_964472755.1 uncultured Chitinophagales bacterium
CACACACTTCAAAAAAATTGTATTTTTTTTAGGGTAATTTTTTTTGGTCTCAAAAGTTGCAATTTTGACGGTCGCACAAACGTCAAATTATGTGTTTTTTTGCTGTTTTCAAGTGTGCCGGGTCGCACAGAAATGCTGGATTTTATCACAAAAGTTTGTAGGTCAAAATTTCCAGTGCACAATTTGTCCATATAACTACAATAAACACTCACAAATCTTGCTATTCCTTGTTTATGAGTGTTTGCTCTACTCTGCATTTGAGTCTGGTTGAGTGATATAGAGAATTGAGTAAAATTCGCTGAGAAATACGTTGTTTTAATCTTCTCTTTCAATTGTTCTCTTTCAAGTCTATCCTATGTCATATATATCTTCTTGACATGTTTTATTAGTATCTATTAAGAGTTTTATAGCATTAAGATGATTTTCTGGAAGGGCTTGTTTGAGCCTTTGCGTTGACTACTCAGAATCAGTAAGCTCTCGCATTAATCAATCATCATACCATGCATTATTAACGAATGTTCTGTGCATAATACTCCAGACTTCTGGCAACCTTATATAAATACTGCAGTCAATTTCTTTTGTTGATATGAGAGTGGGTTTGGTTGGATTATGGTTTCATCACCTTCGATCGATCATCGAGTTGTTGATTTCGTCTTTGAGCAAACAGATTGTGTTGTTGTGTGACTAAGCACAGGGATATGTTTATGTTGTTGACATATGGTTGTGTGTACACCCGCTGTGGGGATAAGTTTTGTGACTGCTGGTTTCTTCTGTTTGTGACTCCATGCAATGAGTAGTTGTTTTTCGTGTTGTTCCGCACATTTATCAGTGTCTTTAAAATGATAATAGAACTTTGTTAATATATTTAAACGGGTTTAGTTCTATGTATTACAACTGCTACAGTATGGCACTCAAAGTGCTGTAACGTGTTATATACAAAATATTTCGCAAATTTCCGTCTGCTGTGATGGTAATTAGGCACCAGAATCCCTGACTACATTACTTCAGACATTCACACAAAACTACAAAATCCCTCTGAGCGTTGAAATAATGTCGCAACTTGAAACAACTCACGCTGAAGATATGGTCCTACAATTCCGGACGAGAACTTCCACTTATTGCACCATAATATAAACTGGGAGTATATCAGTGTATTAGGGTTTATCATAAACATGTAGAGCAAGAGCACGGTAACTAATTAACATGCAACACGGTTGGCAAATGTGAACTGTGTTTCATGACATATGTTAAAAGATACGATTCTCACCAGTAAAGAAGTAAGATTAAAGCATTATCTTATTTGGTGCTTATACGGAACTCAATCTGGATGTCGAGGTTCATCCGTTCCCACTTTATCAGCTTCAAACTGCAGAAATGAAGATGAAATACGAGTAAATTAAGAATTTGTGGAGTTATTTTGTATAATCGATTTACATTGAACCGAGAACGTCATAGAAGAGTCAAAAAGAGCTTTGTGCTCTACACGCTTATAATAAACCTTAATTACACGACTATACTTTCAGTTTATAATTACTGGTGAGGGTCAACATTTGTTTTAGAAAGAAATTGCAATTCCAATTGGAACGAAATAAAAAAAAGAACGAAGAAAAAATCGTTTTGAAATCGTTTAATTTCTGCTGCGCATACACTTTAATACCGTAATTGATTTCCTCCGTTTAGGCTTTTAAAATGCTGTGACAGACGAGCTAGTCCCATCTCTGCATCAAACGGATTGTAGCGCCGTCTGAGTCTACCGATAGGACACCGAGGTCCTGATACTCGCGCAGACAGCGCTCCAGTGACGATGCCGGGAAGCCCTTCTTCGCGACAACTGCCTCCACTGCGCCGTAACTCAGCTCGTCACGCATACCCGCGAACTCCTTAATCACGTTGAAAATGGCCGACAGTGCATCCTCAGCGCCCAAACCTCCGCCTCCCGCGGTGGACCCCTCGTCGATCAGCGAGGCCTTGGAGGAGTAGGTCAGGCGAATCGCCTCCTCCACGTCACCGCTGCTCACCTCCTGGGACATTCGTAAGCGGGCCAAAGCCTGTCCCAAGCGCAGGATTGACAGTAATTGTCGCGCCGTCATTACAGCTTGATCGGTTGTGTTGTTGTTTCCGAATCGCCTGCTCGCGCCGCTTAGCTTGTCACCGGCCACGTTATTGTTGCGCATTTCTACATACTGCTCCACGATGTAGTTAGTGAGCTGACGCGGAATAGCCGGGTTCAGCGTCCGGGCGGCGGCAATGTATTGCTTGAAGGCCGTGGGAGGTATTGGAGCATTAACTTGTTTGGGATTTCGGAGGTGCTTGTGCACGAAGAGCACGTGCTTGGACAGCGCCAGGTCCTTCTCTACGTCCGCGCGATCCAGGATCAGGAAAAGCAGATCAAACCGTGACAGCAGCGAGTTGGGCAGGTCCACATTCTCCGACACAGACTTGCGCAAGTTGTACCGCCCGAATAGCGGATTCGCGGCCGCCAGCACTGCCGCTCGCGCGTTGAGCGTGGTGGTGATGCCCGCCTTGGCGATGGAGATACTTTGCTGCTCCATCACCTCGTGGATGGCGGTGCGGTCGCTCTCGTCCATCTTGTCGAACTCGTCGATGCAGCACACGCCCATGTCCGCTAGCACCAGTGCGCCGCCCTCCAGCGCAAGGTCGCCTGTCATGGCGTCGCGAACCACCGCCGCAGTAAGCCCCACGCCCGAGGAGCCTTTGCCCGTAGTGTAGACACCGCGAGGTGCGACAGTCGCGATGTATTTCAGCAGCTGGCTCTTGGCCACGCCGGGGTCACCCATCAGACAAATGTTAATGTCCCCGCGGATCTTCATCCCGTCACTCAACACCCTGAAAACATGACTTCAGTTTTTCGCCAGGACAAGTCTCCCAGCGCAGAACTTGCCTGCAGGACCCACCGACCAGTTGCAACAGTAGAGCTTTCTTTACGTCCTCGTGTCCGAATATTTCCGGCGCTGCCAGTGTGGATTGTCAGGAGAAAACATCAGACATACAATCTTCGTCGCGCACCTATGCTGCTGGCCAGTCTACCGTACGGGTCCACGTCCGCACCGATCTCGCGCACCTGCAAGAACGTCATCAGGACCGAACAACAACAATAACAACGACCCGAACGCCGCTCAGGGCCTCACCAGCGCTTCGCTGTCGGCATCTACGCCAAGGTCTCCGTAGCCCAGCTTCTGCTTCTCGATGCCTAATGCCTCAATGTACGTGTCGGCCTGGAGACCGGCACTGATCGCCCGGAACCCTCCATACTTAACCTGTGACGGAACGACGCAACTGACGCATGTTTGGACGACTGAATGGTCTTCGTGTGCCCTTACCGTCAGGAAGATACCCGTGATGGTAACAACGTCGCCTGGGCCGCACTGGCGCGTCTGTTCGCCTCTGTGCAAAGAAAATCAGAGCCGCAAACGCAGAGCAAATGTGCGCACACTGACTTGCAGTGGATGGTCACACAGCGAGGAATATGGCCCACAGGCACCTGGTCGGGTAGCTCCTGTACCCGTAGCTCCTGGTATTTGGTGAAGCGAGACCCGCGCGTCTGCATGTGCACGCGGCCTCCCGTTTTATTGTCAACGCACCGCTGGGAGGGACACTGCTGCATCGGCATGAAATGTGCACCCATAATCTGTGCACAGAGAAGTAAGTCAGTTGATCGTGCGACGAAAGTTTCCATCATCGACAGCAAAGACTGGAGCCCAACGCACCTCCTGGAACATCTCTGATCCACACACCTCGCAGGTGTACGTGCAAACCGTCACCTGCGGCTTCACATCCGATGCGCGCGTAACCATGCCCTTGATTCGCACCAAACGCCCAATATCTAAATATAACGATTCATTACAATCTTAGTGATGATAATCAGGCACTGCGAGAAAACCTTCCGCTTTAACTTCTCGCAACTTTCTGATTGGTGTTGAAGAAAGCGCAGAAAACACGACTTCGAATCGGCGGTTCAATATAGCTGACGGTTTGTTCACGCCTTGAAACTGGTTTAACCTTTGGTCCTAATGAAAGCATCGTAAACACGGTTTGACCGGAATTTAACTGGAGCAAACCTGCAGAATGTCAAACACATCTTTTCGTATCATTCCTGAAACGCTCGGTACAGGCATCAAACTATCTGCCACACTTTCGAAATGTCGAACATATCGAACTGTATTCCGTTCGATATTGGCAACAAAGTCTCCCGTTAGAGTGTCAAACTGATAATATTTTGGACAACTATGAGACGAGTAGTAGGGAGTGTGCTAGGCTGTGCTTACATTGCTAATGTCTTGCAAATCGATCTTCAAAACTTTTGTTTCACGGTTTGCGATCTCTTGCTAAAATATAAATGTAGTAAAACATCGATTAATCAGCAATCTGATGGTGAGAGTAGTCACAAACCAGTATCTCTAGATACTTCCTTTTTCCAGCACCATCTAAAAAGGTTTGAAGAAACTCTCTGCATTTGCTTCTTTCACTTTCCGCATCTGGAATATCAGATGCGTATCTGCTAGTCATTTTTGAAGATACCAGAATTGAACTTTGAGCAGTTGGACTCGAGTGATCAACCCCGTTTCAGAAGTTAAGTTTTGAATTTTAAATTTGAATTCCAGCGGAGCAAAAAAATGGGAACTTTCATTTTAATGGGAACCGTTGATAG
>CAYYMF010000127.1:0-4587 GCA_964472755.1 uncultured Chitinophagales bacterium
TGGAATTCCCATAGAAGTCTGGGATTCCCATGGAAATTCCACTACCACCCCTAATACGGACATTGTATGCTTTATTCTCTGATGTGTGAATAAAACTATGTCTTTATCAACATTAAATTCGGAGTATGGTTTGGTTTCACGAATTGGAGGAGGTTCTTTCGGAGAGATATTTTTAGCAAAGCAGAAAAGTACTGGAAGAGATGTCGCAGCAAAGGTGGAGACATGTGCATATCAAGAAACGAAATCTCAGCTTAGACGTGAAGCCAAAATTTACTTGAAACTCAGCGGACAAGGTGAAGGTTTTGTGGAAAGTATCACAGTAAATTTCTTATGTTTTTTGCTATACCAATAACAGTTGGGTTTTCTAAGGTACTTTGGTTTGGATCAAACAACAACAGAAGTGTCATGATTATGGAGCTTTTAGGCAGAAGTTTGGAAGATCTCTTCTCGTATTGTGGAAGAAGGTTTAGTTTAAAAACTGTCTTAGTCTTAGCGTATGAGTTGGTGTGTCGGATTGAGACCATCCATTCAAAAGGTTTCATCCACAGAGACATAAAGCCGGAAAATTTTTTGATGGGTAGGGGTAGATCAAGGCACACAGTTTACGTAATAGACTTTGGTTTAGCGAAGTATTATCGCAGTGCCAGTGGCACACACATCCCCCTGAGTGAAGGATATTCTTTGACGGGGACAGCTCGCTATGCCTCAGTCAACGCACATGATGGCTTGGGTATGCAGTCATCCAACGTTATTAGTAGGTGTACAATATTAACCTGTTCTGGTTCACAGAGCAGTCACGGCGGGACGACCTGTACTCCATCGGCTACGTGTTGCTGTACTTTCTTCGCGGTTCGCTTCCTTGGCAGAGCCTTAAGTGCGCTGCTGGCGAAGACAAATACCAGCTCATACTCCACAAGAAGCGCGCCACGTCCGCGGAGGAACTCTGCAGTAAAGACCTTGGTATTCCAGGTAACGATGCGCCTGAGTGTGCTGAAAGTATATCTCCGAGTTTACTACAATCACTGTCTTCTTGCAGATGAATTCAGGGCATACTTTGCGCACTTGGACGTGTTGCAGTTTGAGGACAGGCCCGACTACGCGTACTTGAAAGGACTCTTCCGGGACTTGTTTGCGCGACGGCGGTTCACGCATGACAGCGTGCTCTTCGACTGGGAGGTCCTGGCATACCAGCGACAGCAGCAGCAGCAGCAGCAAATGAAATAACCATAGTCATAACAATCATGGCCGCGGACGAATTAGTTTGCGTGGAATACCTATGTACGTGTTGTAAAATGTGTAAATGTGCTCAACTCGCGATCAGCGTCTTATTTGCGAGCAGTGCTACAAACACCATTTTGATTCCGGGGATGGAGCACGGCAATGGAGCAGTGGTTTGCATTGTGTCGGAGGTGCACAAGTGGCCAGGACGTAAAACGAAGAGCATTACATAAACTTGCCGTACTGTAGCCCATACAGCAGTAGTACGGTGTATACGTGCATACCGAGCACTATTCAATGGTGGTATTCCATGATGGTATTATCATACCGTATGCATACAGTAATAAGTGTTGTCAATCACACGGCACTGCCGTAAACTCCACAGTAATCTCCAGCAAACTCCCATTATAATCGTATTGTTTTTCATATGGACCCTACTTTAAGCATTGGAGTGCAAACCACTCATGTACGAGACATCAAAGCTTCTTTGAAGCAGCGACAACAAATAGAAGCTGATTTTCTTTTGGTGCCCTTGTTCCATCCGCGCCTTCGAAGAGATTCTCGTCAAATTAGTTGTTTAAGGAATGCACCGTCTACTCGTAGTGACAGAGAATTACAATGTCAAGAGTGGGCAAACAACGTCATTGGCCATGTGTCAGACTGGATTGATCTGGACAATGAAGATTTGTCAATACGGAGAGATAGTTTCACTGGATTAAAACAAGAATTGATGTGGGCATCTCATCTATGTCTTCAAGCAGTATTACTTCCAGTACCGAGATTGATTTCACCAAATTTCGCGAGAGCGGTGTCGCAGCTTCTCAGTCTCAATTGTCATCAGCAAATGTGGGTAAGAATTCCTCTGGTGTCAGGGCTTACTTATCACCACACTGATGATACTGGCATCGATAACAACATTTCGTCGACCAACAGCTTCGCGAAGGATGGTTGGAAAAACTGGGACAGTTTCCGTCATTTCTGTGGTCACACTCACCGCCTGTGTGTCGCGCTGGAGTTGACCGAAGACATCGCAGAGGAGGTCTGGAGCAGCGCAGAAATGGCAATGCGGCGATGGGCGGCGGAACCTGTGCGGGCTCTGTTGCTCAGCACGAGCATGTTTGTGACGAATAAGGCAGGCTATCCGGTGCTCAGTCGGCCTGTGCAGCGCGTGTTGGAGTTCTTCTTCGAGTTCCGCGCGTGCAGAGTTGTGCTCACCGGCCGGCCCAGACACGGGTGTGCGGGCAGCAGCAGCAGCAGCGATATGACCAGTGGGACCTCGTCGGCAGCCACATTCAGCAGTGACGGACCTCTCTATCTGCCGTATATACAGTACTTGCGGCATCTGAAATCCCGGCATGCGAGCAATGCAGCTCATTCGAACCGCTCCCAGGACCGATTCACAGCGGCGTACCGGGACACACTACAGGCGCCGCTGCAACCACTGATGGACAACCTGGAGTCACAGACCTATGAGACCTTCGAGCGTGACCCCGTGAAGTATGAGCGGTACGAGGCGGCGGTCGCGCTGGCGCTGGGAGACTTGCGCGCCAAGCAGTTGGCGACCTGCGACACGATACGTGATGGAAATGATAGCGCGCATAGCAACGCCGACACAATTGTTATCACTGTCGTCGGAGCTGGTCGTGGACCGCTAGTGGCCGCTGCTCTGAGTGCGGCATACACCGTCGATGTGCCAGTGCGAATCTACGCCGTCGAGAAGAACTGCAATGCGGTGATCACTCTGCGCAACCGAGTGCTGACGGAGCGTTGGAGCAACGTAGAGGTCGTGGAGAAAGACATGCGGGACTGGTCCCCACCCGAGCTGTGCGACCTCATGATCAGCGAATTGCTGGGCTCGTTTGGCGATAACGAGCTATCACCCGAATGCTTGGACGGCGCGCAGAAGTGCCTCAAGGCGGGCGGAGTTAGCATCCCGGCGGACTCCACCTCCTACCTGGCGCCTATGTCCTCCGCCAAGCTGTGGAAGTGCGCCAGTGAAATGCTTGAGGGCCGGGGGCTCGATACGCCCTTTGTGGTGCTTCTGCACAGCCACTTCCTGTTTGCGGACGCTATGCCTCTGTTCCGCTTCGAGCATCCCAGCGGCGGTGTGGACGCGGTGGACAACACTAGGTATAGTTCAACGGGCTGTTAGATCTACCAATTGGAGGTGCCTACTGTAGTCCATACTCCATGTGCTGATCGATTCTTCGTACTGTTTTTTCCGTCGCAGGTTTGGCAGCGTGTCTTTCGAGTCGCAGGTGGACATGACCCTGCACGGCTTCGCGGGCTACTTCGAAGCCACTCTGTACGCGGACGTGCGTCTGTCGATCCTGCCCGCCACCCACACGCCCGGCATGTTCAGCTGGTTCCCGTTGTTCTTGCCGCTCAAGGCGCCGTTGCGCGTGCGACAAGGAGAGTGTATCACCGCTAACATGTGGAGGTAGCGCTCGCCATTCATCCTGCTCTATGTCTCCCTCTCACGGTGTCTTCTTCGTGCAGATGCGTGGACGGTCACCGCGTGTGGTACGAGTGGTGTCTCAGCAGCCCGTCAGTGACCGCCATCCAGAACAGCAACGGACGGTCATATCACATCGGACTGTGAGCGTGTACGTGTAGATGTAATGGATACTAATCAAATTTCACTCTTCACTTAATATAACATACGTTACAGAAAGCCACTGTGGCTGATCACCAGAGTATGCAATAAAACAGGGGTGCAGGACGGAACTGCGATCTAACGACGAACTTCTAACGGTCGCATTGTGGGGTGGAGTGTAGCACGCGGAGCGGCGTGTTGCACTCCCTCGACGCCGTTGCGCTGAGGTCTTCGCTGTCGCCCATTTCGGCGCATTGAAGGAGCGACTGAGAAAGCTCAGCGCGATTGTTGGCTGTGGACGGCGACCGCCGCTGGGTCCTGGAGGATCCGCCGTACTTGCTGACCACCCCGACCGCAGACCTTTCCACCGCTGGCTGGCCTCCCGCTCCTCTGCACACACATAGCCGGCAAAGCGCGCTCCATGACAGCGGTAACTTGGCGTCCACTGCATACATAAGCACAGCGTAGGATGCAACGGCAGCTACACCATTCATCACGGTGATGCCGGCGATGGAGTTTTTCGTGAGCTCGCCGAACAGAAAGAAGCAGATGCCACCGCTGAAGCCCACAGACAGCGTCTGCGCCGAGAAGGCAGGCTCTAGATCACTGCCCGAAAACATGCCGGCGTAGACGGCTCTGCAAGAACCCTCGAATACGCCGCGGCCCAGACCGTACAGTCCCTTTGCGATGAGAATGTTTTGCCACGTGCCCAGCTGCTCGGTGGTCAGGCCCCACACCACCGCCCCCGAGAGCAGGAAGGCAACACTACCGAA
>CAYYMF010000128.1:0-4101 GCA_964472755.1 uncultured Chitinophagales bacterium
CCACGCGAGACGGTGCGAGTGGGTTCGCCAGCAATCGACACAGATGGCACCGCAATGCCCAACACAGTCACACGCACAGTGGAAGACGCACACTGACCCAAGAAATTGCACATTTCCACAGAGAAGAAATAAAAAACGCCTTTTTCTAACTTTGCCTGAGGGATCACAAGTGGTACGGTCAGATCGCCAGCAGCAGCATTCAAAGTGTTCTCTACTGAGGTAGTGTCGGCTAAATTACTGCTCACTGTGAAGCGTGTATGCGTCCAGCTGCGGCCACCATTGCCAGTGGATCCCGTCAGATCCAATGCTAGATCGTCGCAGGAACCAATGACTGCCGGTGCCTGAAGTGACACCTTGGGCACGATGGGCAGTGTAGGGGCGCCGACCACAACAGTGGCCTCTGCCGCGGTATCCCAGGTCGCACACTGGCTGAAATCCGCCACTGGTTCAATCTCAGCCATGTCCGTGCCATGAACTGAAGCATTGTTGCTGTTTGGTGCAGAAGGCGGCGCCACCGCCACACACTGTGCCCTCACCAAACCAGGTGTCAGGGTCAGCGCGTCTCCTGCGGCCACTGCGGAGTCGCCGCTCACATACGCCACCACCGTGCTACTGTCAATCCACTGGCAGCGCGACGACTCAGCGTGACGGAAAACAAACAAGTGACCACATTGGAAGTGGTTCTTGCCGTTCCCACGGTCTGTCGGCGTGCTGAAGCGAACAACAACGCTGCTACCATCGTTGGTAAACACCGCAGACTCGAGCACTGGTACGGTAGGCTGCGCAACAGCTGGAAGAACAGTCAGCATCTGTGACGCGGGATATTCTAAGCGGAACTCCATCACAGAGACGCCAGACAGGGCGACGAACAGAGAATAGGTACCGGGCACCGGCACAGCAATCAGCGAAGAAGTCAGCGTCTGCTTTCCGCCACCCTGCGTCGCATCGGAACTGTTAAGCATAATTCGTGACGGGAAGAACAGGTCCTCCGTTGCTTTCGTCTTGCTGTTAATGGCAGTGACTGTGAGTGTCAGAGACTCGGTCGGTACATTATCGATCGTTAATTTCAACGCGTTTAGGGAGTTTTTGTTCAACTGGTAACTCGCCGCAGACAGGGTGACAGACACCATCTTACAACAGGTGGTGGTTGCAAGAGTGTAGGTTTCCTGGATCTTGATTAACTCTAGACTCGATCCGCTGTCGGAGTAGGTCGCGCAGTACACATCGTAGTCAGTCAGCGCCAGAAGGTTCGACACCGTGACCGCGGCGGTTCTGTTGACAATATACCCGCCATAGTTCTGCAGCTGAATAATGCTATGTGCTGACACGACCATGTGGGCAGAGCGGGGGAACGCAGCACAATAAATGGCGCCATCACTGTCGGCGTTCACAAGCACAGTAACGTTATTCTGGCCGGGCGTCACAGTGATGTTCCGGATTTCAGGAGCCGGGGTGTACTCCTTGAAGCCAATGGTGAGCAATCTGCCGATGTTCTGTTGTCTTCTGCTGCCCGTGGGGCAGACGTGGCGCCTCCCAGGGTCAACACAGCTACCGACAGTGAATGGGTTGTATGCCGCCACAGTGGACCCAACAGCAGCAGGGGAGCCATCTGGTATGCAGACGTTGTTGAGTGCACATGGATCCGCGCAATTCACACACAACGCGAGATTGTTCACATCGTCCGCATTGCAGGCGTGCAGTTTCCAAACACTACCATGGCAGACAACATCGATATTCGTGCGTGCGCTCTGTCCGCTGAGGTAGCTGACAATCTTGGACGCATTGCGGTAGTCCGAGCAGACATGAGTCGCGTTGGCCACCTCACGGTTGTGGCGATAATTGGACGAGCCCGCAGCCAGGGAGTCAATCACAGTGAACTGGATCGAGTCGACTTTCAGAGTGATGCTGTGACTGGCGATATCTCCCAGCTGGAAGCCTCTCCACTTGGTGCAACCACCTATGACCTGCTGAGCACTGTTCAGAACAAGGTCCGAGTAGGCCACACGTTCCACAATGGATTCAGCGGCGTCGCTCAATGTGGAAGCACGCACGGCGCCATACAACTCATTCTTCCACAGCGTCTCAATCAGCAGTGTCGGCTGCGAGGTCGGCTGGCCCGTCGGCTGTGAGGTGGGGTACACAGTCGGGCGTGGAGTGGGCTTGTGGGTCCTCTGCATACCTTGAATCAGTGGGGCGGAGGACGTCGGCACACTAGTCGACGGCACAGAAGTCGGCTGGGATGACGGCGAGTTGGTTGGCTGCGCTGTCGGCTGGTTCGTTGGGCTCGAAGTCGGCTGCTGACTGGGCACAGACGAAGGACGGGCGAATGGCTGTTGTGATGGCACTCCGGTAGGTTGCGAACTCGGCATGCCCGTCGGATGACTGAAAGGTTGTTGTGACGGAACTCCGCTAGGCTGGCTGCTTGGACTGCCACTGGGCTGCACACTGGGCTGGCCTGAGGGGTCAGAAGTAGGAGTGGAGCTCGGCTGGGTGCTTGGCTGTGAAGTGGGTTGCGCGGAAGGACTGCTGCTCGGTCTCTCTGATGGCTGTCCGGAAGGCAACCCTGTCGGCTGAGCACTCGGCTGTCCACTTGGCTCCACTGACGGCTGGCTAGATGGGTGCGCACTGGGGCACGAAGAAGGCTGTGCCGAGGGACGCCCTGTCGGCTGCGTACTGGGACTCGCAGTGGGCATAGACACAGGCTGGCTTGACGGCTGCGACGAAGGTTGCGTAGTAGGCATCCCGCTGGGTTGCACCGATGGTTGGCCACTCGGCTCAGATGTTGGTTGAGCCGATGGCTGCATCGATGGCGTCCCAGTGGGCTGCGAGGACGGCATTCCTGTCGGGAAAGCTACAGGCTGTTGGGTGGGATCCGATGTGGGTTGCATTGTGGGTTGCCCAGTAGGGTCGCTTGTAGGCTGGCCAGATGGCTGGCCGGTGGGCACAGAGCTCGTGGGACAGATAGTAGGAGCTGGCGTCTCTCCTTCATATGTTGGATTGCTGGTGGGCTGCACCGACGGCTGGAGCGTTGGCTGTCCTGACGGTGCTCCTGTCGGTTGACTGGATGGCAGACCCGTAGGACTTCCACTTGGCTGCGTGCTCGGTGCAGTAGTAGGCTGCGTGGACGGCAGGGAAGTGGGAGCACTCACTGGCTGCAGACTCGGCGCAGCTGAGGGCTGCGATGTTGGTAACGCGGATGGCTGGTCTGACGGCTGGTTTGAGGGTGCCGAAGAAGGTTGCGTGCTAGGCTGTCCGGTGGGTTGACCTGAAGGCTCACTTGTTGGCTGACCTGACGGCTGCGAGCTTGGTTGACTTGTAGGGCTTGAACTGGGCTGCGTCGATGGCACACCACTGGGAACCGACGACGGTTGAGTGCTGGGCGCATCAGTTGGTTGCGAAGAAGGTACCGAAGAGGGCAAGCCAGTGGGCTGAGCGCTGGGTGAGGAAGAGGGTTGACTCGACGGTTGAGATGTGGGATTTGCGGTGGGCTGCTCCGACGGCTGGCTAGACGGAAGCGCACTTGGCTGTGCAGAGGGCACACCGCTAGGCTGAATGGATGGTTGAGCAGACGGTTGCACACTGGGCTGACAAGTGGGAGCACCGGTGGGCTGCACACTGGGTTGCGTAGAAGGAAGAGAGGTCGGCTGGGAGGAAGGCTGGCTCGAGGGCTGTCCACTGGGTTGCATCGACGGCTGAGCGGAAGGTACTCCTGTGGGCTGGGCACTCGGCTGTGTAGAAGGCTGTGCAGACGGCCGACCTGATGGTTGCACAGAGGGCTGGCTTGAGGGTTGGCTCGATGGCTGGCCAGAGGGAATCGAGGTAGGCTGACCACTTGGCTGCATGGAGGGTTGACCTGACGGCTCTCCTGTGGGTTGTGCACTGGGCTGGGAAGTCGGTTGTCCACTTGGAGCGCTTGTTGGCTGACCAGAAGGTTGCATTGACGGCTGAGTACTCGGTATCATAGTAGGCTGTGAAGAGGGTTGACCAGTGGGCTCCGATGTCGGTTGTCCGGAAGGCTGGCTGCTTGGCTGTCCAGTGGGTTCGGTGATGGGCTGTATACTTGGTTGCCCAGAAGGAGAAGCCGACGGTTGAGCGGAGGGC
>CAYYMF010000128.1:4111-4554 GCA_964472755.1 uncultured Chitinophagales bacterium
GTTCGGCGGTCGGTTGCGAGCTCGGTTGGCTGCTAGGAGTGCTGGTTGGTTGTCCCGATGGCTGTGCACTGGGCTGCAGTGTGGGCTGAGCAGAAGGCTGACCAGTGGGTTTAGAAGTAGGTTGCCCGCTCGGCTGGGCACTCGGTTGTCCCGATGGCTCGGTACTCGGTTGTGATGACGGCAGTACGGAGGGCTGGCTGGAAGGCTGCGTCGACGGTTGTCCGGATGGAATTGAAGTGGGTTGGCCGCTGGGTTGCGCAGAGGGTTGTGTAGAAGGCACCGACGTTGGTTGAGACGACGGTTGCTCTGAAGGTTGAGCGGTCGGCTGACTCGAAGGCACTCCAGAGGGCTGCACCGTAGGTTGAGCCGTGGGCTGCCCACTGGGAGAAATACTTGGTTGAGCTGAGGGTTGAGCGGTCGGCTGACTCGATGGCACTCCAGAG
>CAYYMF010000129.1:0-4544 GCA_964472755.1 uncultured Chitinophagales bacterium
TCCGCTCCGGCGGCGAGCGCGGCGGCGCTCTGCGCGGCGAAGGCCACCGGCTCGGCGTGGAAATTGCCGCCGGACAGCGCCTCGCCACGGTCGGCGAAGATCAGCGGATTGTCCGAGACGCCGTTGGCTTCGGTGGCGAGGAAGTCGAGTACGACAACAACTTCCAGTTGTATCTGCAGACGAAGTTATCGAACCCGCACTACAAACCCGAGATCGCCGCCCAGTGCACGCTCATCAACTTTATTGCGACGGAGCGCGGTCTGGAAGACCAGCTGCTGGCTAAAGTGGTAGGTGCGGAGAGACCTGAGTTGGAAGAGAAGGCGCAGGCGCTGCAATCTGCCTTCCAGCAGTACAAGATCCAACTGGTGCAGCTGGAGGACGACCTGTTGGAGCGCCTCGCGAACGCCCCAGAAGACATCCTCAGCGACGTGCCGCTGATCGAGGGTTTGGAGGCGACTAAACTGGCGGCAAAGGAGATTGCAGCGGCCGTGGAGGAGGGCAAGAAGACCGAAATTGACATCAATTTGGCCCGTGAGATCTACCGCCCTGTGGCCTCGGAGGGAGCCATGTTGTACTTTTTGCTGACCAAGTTGTGCACGATCGAGCACATGTACCAGTACTCGCTGGACAGCTTCGTGTCGTACTTCTACAAGGCCATCGACCGCGCGGTGCCGGCCGAGAAGCTGCAAGACCGCGTCAACAACTTGCGCGCCTGTCTGCGCATTACCATGTACACTATGGTCAGCCGCGGTCTGTTTGTGAAGCACAAGCTAATCTTCCTGGCGCAGCTGACTTTCAACCTGATGAAGCGCGGCAACCTCGGTGAGGATTTCCTGCTTAATGAGCAGCATTTCCAGTTCCTGCTACGTGGGCCCCGCAGAGAGGGCGAGGAGAACACACTGGCCTGGCTGCCCAAGTCGGCCTGGGAGGGCTGTTTGGCATTGGGCGACATCGAGGAGTTCCAGAAGTTCCCCAGCGACCTGGTAGAGGCGGGTCCGCGGTTCCGGGAGTGGTTTAACGCGATCACGCCGGAGAGCGAGAAGCTGCCCCTGGACTGGGCCGGCCTCGACAGGACGCCCTTCCAGAAGATGTTAGTCGTGCGATGCCTGCGCCCTGACCGCATCGCCACAGCACTGCTGGACTTCATCCGCGTGGTACTGCCTAATGGCAACGAGTACGCTGACTGTGATGGTGCGCTCAGTTCAGTGGCAGTTCTGGACAGTTGTCTACAAGACTCAACTCCCGCGGTGCCGATCTACTTCATCCTGTCGCCCGGTGCCAACGTCATGGGCGACCTGGACAATCTGGCAGCCAAGTATGGGTTCGTGCCCGGCGAGACCTACCACAACGTGTCGATGGGCCAGGGCCAGGACGTGGTGGCGATGCGCAACTTGGAGATGGCTCACAGACAGGGCCACTGGGTGGTGCTCAACAACGTACATCTGATGCCCCGCTGGCTGATCGAGCTGGAGAAGAAGCTGGACGAGTTCGCGCTGGAGGGCAGCAACAAGAAATTCCGATTGTTCTTGTCCTCGGACGCCGCGAACTCGATCCCCATCGGTCTGCTGAACAGATGCATCAAGATCACGAACGAGCCGCCTGCAGGTCTCAAGGCGAACATCAAGCGTGCGTTTGCGTCCCTGAACAAAGAGAGCTTTGAGGACTACGACAGCAAGATGAAGAGCATCCTGTTCGGCCTGTGCCACTTCCACGCCATCATGCTCGAGCGCAAGCAGTACGGGCCAATGGGCTTCAACATGATGTATCCCTTCAGCATCGGCGACTTGCGCGACTCGGCCGTAGTGCTGTCCAACTACATGGAGAACAGTGGTGGAGGCAAGATCCCCTGGGCAGATCTGAGATACATTTTCGGCGAGATCATGTATGGCGGTCACATTGTGAACGACTTCGACCGCAAGATGTGCAACACATACTTGGACTTCTTCCTGAAGGACGAGCTGCTGGACGAGACGGAGATGTACCCGTACAATGACGAGGAGAAAAGCCTGTCCTTCATGTCCCCCGCCGCCACCACCTACGACAAGTACCTGGAGCACATGGAGGTGTCGCTCACCCAGGACACGCCAATCGCCTTTGGACTGCATCCGAATGCAGAGATTGACTTCCGCACCACGCAGAGCAACCGCATCCTGGTGACCATTTTGGACCTGCAGGACAGAGTCGTCAACACCGGTGAGGGCACTCTGTCCCCCGACGAGGTGGCGGCCAGCGTGACGGTGGACATTCTGGACAGATTCGGCGAGAAGCGATTCGATGTGGACGATATTGCGCGCAGTCTGGAGGAGCAAGGGCCGTACCAGAATGTGTTTATGCAGGAGATGGATGTTATGAACATCCTGCTCGCGGAGATCGTGCGTAGCCTCAAGGAGCTGCAGCTCGGGTTCGCCGGAGAGCTCACCATGAGCGACTCGATGGATCTGCTCAAGACGTCCCTTTACATGGACCGCCTGCCACCTGCATGGCAGAAGCGCGCCTGGCCGTCTCTGCGCCCTCTGTCGTCGTGGCTGAACGACTTCAACCAGCGCCTGGTGCAGCTAGAGGAGTGGCAGAACAACCCCGCGGACATCCCCAAGGTCACTTGGTTGTCGGGCCTCTTCAACCCGCAGTCCTTCCTGACGGCCATCTGCCAAGTGACGGCCCAGAAGAACCAGTGGGAGCTCGACAAGTTGGTGACCTGGACGGACGTGACCAAAAAGACCAACATCGACGAAGTGGAGACAGCCTCCCGCGACGGCGCATACATCACAGGCCTATCGCTACAGGGCGCTCGCTGGGACGCTGCTGCGGGTGTGCTGGAGCGCTCGAAGCCCAAGGAGATGTTCTGCCGCATGCCGGTGATCAACGTGAAGGCTCTGGCCGCAGACAAAGTGGACGTGTCGCAGGGCATCTACGTGTGTCCCACATACAAGACGGAGTTCCGCGGGCCCACCTTTGTGTTTTGCGCGCAACTCAAGACTAAGGCACAGTCGGGCAAATGGGTTCTCGCTGGCGTGGCCATGATCATGGATGTGCAGTAGACAGCAGATACAGAAAGTGATTGAAAAGAAATTGTTTTAGAATTTTTAGGCATGGATGTGTGCAAACTCAGAAAAATAATGGAATTTGTTCTCAAACCGTCTTAATTTTTGGCTTCAAAACCACCCTCGGATGGTGAGCTGAACTGATCACCCACATTCAAAAACGACATCATGTTGTACCGACCCAACACACACAGACTCTCTTACTCGACACAAACAGAAAACAGACCTCAAAACATAGCACTCACTACTCCTCCCCCACCGCCGCAGTCACAGTCGTGGTGACTGGCGTGCAGTACGCCACAGTACCCTCAATAGCCTGTTGTGCAGCCTCCTCGGCCTGCGACACGAGCGAGCCAAATCGCTCGCTATCGAGCAGGGACGCGTTCACGGCTGTGGCCCGCGCGACGATTGGCTCCACGTACGGTGCGGCTTTCTCGACGTACGGCTGGGTCATTTCGACGGCGCGAGTGACATATGGCGTGGACAAGCTGACTCCTGCATGAACGTATGGTTGTGCGATGTTCAGGACGCTCTCGATGGTGGCACGCAAGGCGGACTCGGTCTGGTCGCGCGCGTCAGACACCTTCGAATGTACATCTGCCACCTTGAACTGCACGGCGCTCACGGTGTTTTTGTATCGATCCTCTGCGAGGATTTTGGCGTCCGCCGCGTGGGCGATGACCGACTCCTTGCCCACCGCGAGAGCGACCTTCACAATGTTCACGGTGCTCTCGTAGGCGGAGCGCATCTTGCTCATCGCGGCGATAGAGGCCTCGCCCGCATCTTCAGTCGTTCTCGCGGCGAAATCCTCAGCCCAGGCCCTGTGTGTTTGCAGCGCTGCGCTCAGCTCCGTCAGGGACGCACTGAGTTTATCCCTCAGGGAATCGAACCCGTCATCAGCACGCATAGTGAGACCAGAGAGGGTTTCATCCAAAGTGCGGACGATGCTATGGCAGTCCTCCATATCCACGACCACATTTAGTTTGGTACTCTTGTTGATGTAGCTTGTAGTGGTGCAGATAGCTAACACAGTTTTGTCAAATATGGTTTGACTGTATGGAATGGATGCGACAGCATTCTTAATCAGCGCATAGATATGCTTCGTGGAAAGATACCACGGTTTTTGCTCATTGTCATTTGGAGACGCCTCAATGACTGGTGATGGGGATTCTTCCTCCTTGACTTGCGAGGGCGGATCCGCAAAGAACAGTGTTTTTGAAGCTGGAGATTTGGTATCATTATCCGCAAACACTTGCCAAACATTTTCGGTTTCTACTGATGGTGAGACACTAGCTAAAACCTCGATACTGACTTTCTCCTTGCTTGGCTCATTTACTACTGGAACTGGATCCGATGTTGATGGTGCCACTGTTTCATGCTCTTTGAGAACAACAGTGTCCTGTATTTCTTGCGTACTTTCCATAGCTTTTATCTATAGAGACAAAATATGATTTACACCGCAATTTAACTTCTTCCTCGACAGTTTCTCTTCCTCTTTCGAGA
>CAYYMF010000130.1:0-4514 GCA_964472755.1 uncultured Chitinophagales bacterium
CCTAAAATGTGCCACTTCTCTGAGCCACTTTCCGTTACCATCAAGCATGAATAAACGTTTCAAATTCATATTTTAACAAAATTAAATTTGGTTTAGTCATCTTTTAAATGTATTTTTGCATGAACATTAACTTTTTACAATTTAATACAATTGCCAACTTTGATGTCGTACCAGGAGGATTTGACCCTTTATTATCTGAATTAGGAGACAACCAACCTACTAAATTTTATTACGACCTCGACGGAAATGAACTTCCTGAAGCTGTCGAAGTTATTAATTTAGGTGTTTTTAAAGTTCCGACCGATTTAGTCATTTTAGAATGTGGGAATAGCGACGGAGTGAAACCAATAGGTTTCCCACAAAAGGAATTACCTGATACAGATGTAAGCATCCCGAAACAGTATTCCCCTGCAATTATTGCAGACAGTTGTGATAATGATTAAAAAGAGTTTAAAACAGCTTTAAAATTAATTACTATGACAGATAATGATTCAGATGTAACTAAAATAAATAGTTCTAAACTCACCATTAACGATTTGAAATATATAGTAATGGAGGGTGGTGGCGGAAAAGGAGCGGTATATAAAGGTGCAATATCAGCATTAGAATCTCTTATGTCAAAACTTTTTAATACAGTAAAGCCTGAAGATTTAGGAGATAGAAAGCCTGCTATATTAGATTATTACTTAAAAGATGACAGCAACGAAAACCCCATAATACAAGGTGTTGCAGGTGCCTCCGCAGGTGCAATTACTGCGTTTGCCTTAGCTCTAGGTTTAAATAGTGATGAAATAGAACAGATACTTAAATATGACTTTGACAACTTTTTAAAAAATGTTGATGTAGGGAAATACCGAATGATCGATGGTGAAGGAAATCTTTCAATTGGGGAAGATGAAAGAAATACTGAAACAGATAGAAAAGAAATAGGAAAAAAAACGACAAAATTTGAATTTAATTTTAAGCAAAAATCAACTCAAATAGGTGATAATGTTATTAAAAGTAGCAAACGAAATTTTATTGTTGATATTATTTTTAAAGTTCTAACGGATGGTGTTACAAGCAATCTTCAACAAATAACAAATTTTCTTTCTTCCCTTTTTAAAAATAATTCTCCAGAAGATGCTCCTCCCTTTCTGCGAGGTTTATTACACTGGGCAATACGTCCAAATAATAACTTACTTGCAAAAATGGGAGTGGCTCATTTCATAAGAGTAATCTTTCTTGACATTACCATTCCTAAAGTTTTACATTTACCTATAAAAATAGATGCTAAGAGTATTTCAGCTCTCATTTCAGACCGTGGTATGTTTTCGGGGTTTGCTGTGCGTGAATTTTTCATGGATGTAATTATTTACGCCGCAACACGTAAAACAATACTTTACAAAGGACTTATTAAATTATTTGAAAAGGAAGATAAAGATGACATAAATCGAACAAAATTGTTTGGTGACCTTGGCAAAAAGATAAACGTATCAGACATCAAGTTACTTTTAAACTACAAAGATTCCTTTAATATAGAGGATAAAGACAGAAGAGTTAATTCTAAAATTGGGGAAAACGATAATTTGAAAGATGTCTTAGAACTATTATCAAATCTTACTTTTGAGCAGTTGTATGAAATTACAAAAGTTAATTTTGGATTATCAGTCTCTAATTATACAACAGGTATGCCTTTATACTTCGGATATGAATGGACTCCTGATTTTAGAGTCATGGAAGCAGTAGGCGCTTCTATGAGTATTCCTCCTGCTATAAAACCTTTATACAATGAAGCAGATGTAATCAAAAGCAGTGAATTGCCCCATAGAGTTTCATATCAGATTATCAATAACGAATCTAACCAATTTGAAAGTAAAAAAGGAGAATTTATCAGGAATGATAAAACCTTTGACGTAAAGGATTATTACTTTTATGAACATATCGTTAAAATGGCATTAGCTCAAGAAATGGGAGAAAAAGGAGATTTTATTGATGTTAATAATGCGATAGAATTAAACTCATTTATGAAAAAACTAAAAGAATTAGTCGTCGGAAAAATTGATGATGAAACAGGAATATTTACCCCAGCTAACATCGATAAAAAGACTCCTTTAGAAAAAACAGTAAACGGAAGATTATATACAGTTGATTATGCTTTATACAAGTTCTTCTACAATGCCCAGTTCAAAGGTCTTTTAATAGACGGAGGCTACCGAAACAATATTCCCTATAATTTTTTCAGAAAAAAGGATGAAAAAAACAAACTAGACAATGTTCTCGCTTTAAAATTGGATGGTAGTTTTCCTGAACCCTTAATGGAAAAGGTGTATATACACATAAAAGAATATATTAAGATAGAAAATTTACTCAGCAAGCTAGACTATAATTTAGAAAATCCTGAAGTTAGAAAGCTCCTAGAAATGTTAGATACAGAAAGATTTAAGGTACGCACACAGGTAGAAATTATTTTTGGAAACGAACTGGCAATGGATGTAATCAAATTAGTAGATGAAAAAGATAAAAAAGAACGAAAAAAACTGAACCAGCAAGTAAAGTACAATAATGATCTTATAGACCGATTAACGGATGAATCTATAGCTAATTATAAAAAAAGAAGACAATCTGCACCATGGGAACAACCAAAATCAATTATAAACATTGCTTTTGAAGGCTATGCTTACGGTAGTGAAATGGGACAGGTAAAGGATGTTTCTGATCATAGCCATATTGTTCCGCTATACAGCTATGGTATAGGCACTTATGATTTTAAAATGAACAAAATAAAACCTTTGGTAGCACTTGCACAAGCCAAAGCTGAGAAAAAGGTTAAAGAATTTTTAAAATAGTTGTTATGCGTTTTATTTTTTGTATTCTTCTTACGCTCTGCTTCTCCCTAAGTCTATTTTCACAAGCCCTTCCAAAAATTATTAAAATCAAAAATAAGTTTGGACTTATTGACAGAAACGGTGAAGTTGTTCTACCAATAGAAAATGATACTATATATTCGTCTATTCCTGACTTTGAACAAAATGACGTTAAAAGAATATCCCCTGTTTTTATATACAAAAGAAATAAAAAATATGGTTTTGCGTACCAAGTTGGTTTGGATACGCTTTATAGTTTTAAATTATTATCAAAAGATAAAAGTTACTGGAAAGTTGAGGACGCAATTTATGACTCAATTGTAAAAATTCATTTTGATGTAGATTTTTATACGGATACTACAAGTGGATTTGACAGACGACCTTACTATGTTTTCAAATATAAACTAAATAATAAGTGGGGATTATTCTACATTAGAGGGGTTGGCACATCTGTTAAGAATGGTTATTGGAGTCTCTCAGGTGTACCTGGTTATTTAGGGCGGTTAGAAACAACAAAACCTATTTTCGATGAAATAGGAGAAATGATAGGATATAGTCTTTATGAGGGTAAACTAAATGGAAAATGGACTTTTTTACAAGTGTTATATAAACCGGCTAATTACGGTGCAAATGAAAAATGGAATAAAGACCACTCTGCGTTTAAATGGGAATTCGTTCCACTAATATGGGGTGACAGAACATTTAATGATAGTTTTGATACAATTGTTCCACTTGGAGGACGGAATTATGATGAAAGAAAATATTTTAACGTAAAAAAAGGTGATAAATGGGGAACGATTAAATTGGACAACAAAGGAATGTTAAACCAATTTGTTCCTTGTATATATAATTCAATTGCAAGAGAACAAAGACCAATAATTGCCTATACAGATACTTCAACTGTACTCTATGATTATGATGGAAAGGCTGTAGAAGTACAGTTGGTGAAGGACAAAGATTATTCAAAGTTTGTTACGTCGTTAGAGTTTAAGCAGTATTATATCTATTACTTTTATAGTCATCAAAATTTTTTAAATTGTGCTAATTATGGAACAGGTGAACTAACACCTAGTCATTCTTATAATATAGTAGTCATTGACTCTGTGACCTATCAGGCTGTAGAAATCTATAAAAGTTCAGAAAATGTAATGTATGACCGCTTAAAAGGAGATGATCGAACAAGTTACCTCATTAGAAAAGTAGTGCAAGTTGAGAAAGGCTACATAGATTATTTTATTGATTTAGAAACAAAAGAAGTTATGTTTACATTATCCCGAGAAAACGAAGAAGATCTCGGAGAATGTTATTCAATAAGAGAGGGGGAACCCCAAAAAAATAACCTATCAATTTTTAAATATACAAAAAGAAAAAGTGGGGATATGAAAAAGAAAGCAATAGGTTGTTATGATTTTATTACAAAAACTTACAAGCAAGGTAAGTGCAGGTAACCTAATAGAAAATATTTTAAAGTTTAAGAATAGAATGTGCCAGATGGTAACATGTGGTTCAAAGAAATGGCAAATAAACACTTCGATTTGAAATTTTTGCTTAAATTTACATTTGAGCTTCGAGATTAGGTTTACTCTAAAAGTGCCACTTCTTTGAGCCCCAGCCCGTTATCGGTCAGCTTAGATAATAGTCTTTTATTAAAAAATTGCGAATAATTTG
>CAYYMF010000131.1:0-4435 GCA_964472755.1 uncultured Chitinophagales bacterium
ATATCCCCCCAAAACTACTATCCGCAGTGGTGTCAGTTGAGGTAGGAGTTGACCCTTAATCAAAGCTTTCGTCAGACAAGTCCACGACTTCTGGTGCAGCCGTCACTAAAACAGTGGGCACACACAGCAGGCGGTTCGACGGAGAATCTGATGCTATATTACTGCTTGAAGATACAGTAGACACTCTTGACTCGGTTGGAGCAATCTTTCTCTTTGCTAGGATCTTTGACATAACAGATGTGGCGGCCGAAACCTTCGTCACGTGAGTAGGACTGCAGAAAACGCTGCTGCTGCTGGTGCTTATCGATGACCTCCATGACCTCTTCTTCTGTGGCATCATCACCGCCATCGCTCACTTGTAACAAATCAACAAAGTGTGGATCTTGGTAGTTGATTAGCACTTCCCCATCATACAACACAACATTGTCACTGGTAGCGAACAATGTAACCTCTGAACTTCACAGGAACACTGAGAGTCTCATCTTCAGCAAAAGTATTCCGCCTCCTGTATTTGGACCACCCCACATCAGAGTGAAAAATCACTCTTCAAACACTCATCCAACCAGAGATGCACATAACCCCAGAACTCAACATAAAATTCTTCAGATTTAGGATTCGTTTGGTCAAACGGATGTATGCCTATGCCAGATGTGGGATGCACGTTTCACCATTCATTTAATAATTGTACAACGGCTCATCTTCGTCAATAGGTAACATGGTCTTGTAACAACAACAATAAACAATGACTCGGTGTTATTTTTAACTTGATTTGGCTATATTATTGGAGATCTCCATGGGATCCCAATAAAACAGTATTGGGAGATCCAATAGGATCTCCAATAATTTTGGGATTGGGTTTGGGTTTGGTATTGGGTGCAAAACGTAAGCAAAATTTTGGAGGCAAATCTCCATTGGGGCCCCATTAGGGGATTGGATTCTGGGATGGGATCCCATTACCAGCCCTACTCCCTAATAATAACCACCAGCAGCCGACAGCAGACAAACTTTCAGTTTTAAACTTTAGAATGGAAATTACAGCAATACTTCCCCCATCTGATAACAAGATCGACTTTGACCTCCTCGACTGTAGCGCATCAGGTCCTGAAGTTGGCATAGTTGATGACTTTGAACTGCTGGTACAATCACCAGTGTCAGTGATTGAACTTATTGGAAGTTCATCAAAAGTAACTTTCTACACAGACTGTACCAGACCATATCTGGTCATTCATTTCAAAAATATTGATCGGTTTCTAAAGTTCGTTATATTGTGCTCAGATGACACTGGTGTTGATAAAACACTTGATATGTCAAACAAAACAAGTTTCATAACAGTAGATAAAAGTTATTGCAAGATGCCGCTTGATACAGGTGCTGGTTGGCAGCATGTATGCATCGAACTGGACGAGTTGCTTGCCAATGCCTTCGGTACATCATACGTCGAATGCAAAGAAGTTACCATACATGGTAGCGGCAGAATCTCCAAGTTGTTCCTTCAGTCAAAGAAATACGCTGACGTGGAGCTTCCGAGTTTTCTCCGAGTGGTTGTCAACGAAAAGTAATGCTATGCTTGTAAAAATCATGTCTATTTGTAAATACTGTTGCGTTACGAAAGAAAAACTCTTTAAGCAATATCACTTCATATTATATCACAACCTATAGCATACATGTGATGGCTTTATGAGTGATGCTTGCTGTCAAAGTAACTGGCCCGGTCCAGCTTCTCGTCGCCCTTCACGTCCACGTCCGACTCGCTGCTGTCACTCTTGCCCTCAGAATGCCTGCGATGACGCAAAGGGACGGTTTTTGCCTCTGCAAACGAAGTCAGGGGACCGTCCGACGGCTGGTCCAGCAGCCACGGGTGTCGTAAGCACTCCTCAGCCGTTGCTCGATTCTTCGGGTTAATCTGCAGCGACAGCCATAACAAAACAAGTTGGAATTAAACACTCGCTCAGAACTCTCGAAATAACTTGAGTACCTCTAGAATGGGCGTGAGGAAGTCGGCTACGTCGTCTGCATCCGCGGCGCTGAACTTATACTTCTCGCGCAGCACGTCACGCATGGCCCAGTAGTTTAGGTGGTGGATGTGCTTCAGCTCGCCGCGCTTGGTAAAGTACTCGCTGGTCAGCTTGCCCGAGTTCAGAAGCGGCCGGGGAAAGTCGCCTAGTAGCTCAATGATAAGCGCCAAATGATCCTCCTCACGCGACCAGCTCTTGCCCGCGTGCGGGTCGAACATGAGGTCTCCCGTCAGCAGCTCGAACACGATGCACGCAAGACTCCACATATCTGCCGCCGTGTCGTAGCTCGCGCCCACCAGCACTTCAGGCGCGCGGTACTGCCTCGTCTGGATGTCCTCGGTGAAGTGCTTGTGCGTCCAGCAGGCGTTGCCGAGGTCCACAATGCGGATACTCGCCCCCGCATATTCGGCGTCAAGCCTTGCGTTGCGCTCCTTCCGCTTCGCCGCACCCTGATCGTTTTGCAGAGAGTCCCGGTCTGAGTCTCTCCCCTCGTCGTCACAGCTGTCGTTCAGTCTGTCTCCAGCCACAGCATTGCACTTGGCCAGGCTAAAGTGGTACCGGTTGATCACTCGAAAGATGCGTCTCGCTTCCGTAAAAATGCTCTCCTGTTCGCCCGCGAAGAACTCCAGTCGCTGCTCAAGCGGCCGCACCCACGACAGGATGTCCGCGGGCATAACCTCTCGACCCAGGGTCGCGGCCGGCACTGAGCAGTAGAAGGTCTCGTCGCAGTCCCCGCCGTCATCGTCATCGTCGTCGTTGTTAACACCATTTGACTGCGATCGAATTGGCACGAGGGAGCGCACCACAACGCCCAGATCTATTCCAGTCAATGTACCGCGACCCGCCTGGTGCTTCACCCGCTCGGTAGAGGACACACGTAACATATGTTGATCAGCTCTAATCCGCGACTCAGCCTCTCTCTGAAACCCCCTGTTCGCGCCTTCGTCGTTGTCGCCATCGTCGCTATCACTGTTGTGACCAGCATGTAGTGGTCCGTTCTCGTCTTCCCCCTCGGCCTCTGGTTCCATGTGACCGACGCGAAGGACCGGGTGTCTGCACATCTGCTGCGAGAGGAAGAGCATCTCGGCGTCGTCTTCGCCCAGCACCACCTCCTGCGACAGGTCGTAGTGCACCAGGAACCGCAGGCCCGGCACCGCGTCCTCCAGGAAGGCCACCAAGTGTTCCGTCATGCTAGCGTGGTGCATCAGATCGCACGACACCATTAGCTCAGAAGCAGGCAGCCGTACTGTGTATTTGTGCGCCTGTCGCGCGGCTGCATCCAGGAGACAGTACGCCGCGAGCCCAGTAAGGGCGTCCGAATCCTCCCCGTTGGTGCGCAGAACGAACTGCAGCGTCTCGTCGTCGTTGCAGTTACTGCTACGGTAAACCGGCTTTCCAAGCGGACTACAACTCTTTTGCTCTGCTTGCGTTCGCCGCTGCTGCTGCAGGGTGATACTGGGCGTCAGGGCCAGAAACCAGTCGGAGTAGGCCAGGTCCTCGTCCGTCGCGGCGTCCAAGTCGACAGCGTCCCCACCATTCTGCAGCTGGGACGGGGCACCGAAGATGCCACGGATGGTGTCTACCGACAAGATCTGTAGATGTCAAAACAACCGACAAGTGAGACGCTTTGAGTGGAAATAAACGCTGAAACAGTGAAAGTCTCACCATCGACAGTTTGGCGAACATGATGCGGGACGGTTTGATATATGTGTCAGGGTCGATCGATATTACGCCGTCGTACAACAGTGTCGGTGGATTGCTGCTGTCCCTGCTCACTCGCTCGGCGTCTCCCTCGCTATTTAGCAGGTCCAGGTTGAGATAGGCGAACAGAGAGGGGCGCGCCCAGCTAGGCATGCGGCTCATCAACAGGTCATACTCGAAATCTCGCCCCTCGTCGTCGTCGTCGTCGTCCTCTTCATAGTGGCCATGTTTAGCTTCCGCGGTTTTCCTGAGCCGCTCGACATTAGATTCATCATTATCTTCTTCGTCATCGTCGTCATTATAGTCCCCACAGTGTTTCTGTTCAAACAGTCTCCGACCTGCCGCGAGACTACAAGTCCCGCTGCCCAGAGACGTCGACTGCAGACGCACAGTCAGCGTCTGGATATCGCCCTCGCTCCCGTCGACGTTCTTGTAGTCGAAGTCGGAGGCGTCGAAGGGGGCTGTCAGTTGGGCAGCCTTGATGTCGCTGTGGACACTGCTGCTGCTACCGACATGCACTGGTTTTGCGTCGGCAGCAGCGCTGGGCACAGTCAAAGCCGTCGCTGGAGTGAGTTCCTTCGCGGGTACCGAGTGAATCTCCATAAGGAGCATCTCCTCCAGCTGCTCCTCATTTACGGCAGCAGTGCTGACAGCCCCATCGGAACTGGGCGGTAACGATGGCTGTAAACCATTACCTGCATGTATCTCCCGCCCAGCAT
>CAYYMF010000132.1:0-4336 GCA_964472755.1 uncultured Chitinophagales bacterium
CTAGCCCCTCAGCTACCCGCCCGGACCCTCGAGACAGCAGCTCGCCAGACCCCCCACACAGACAGCCAACGGGTGTCGGAAGGCATGCTGCGTCGCGACCACCCCCTCAGCGAGCCACTGCGTAGCAGTGGCAAGCGGAGTGCCGCTGCAGCCGACCTGTCCGCCCACCATCGACTCAAACATTTCCACCAACACTCTATCACACTAAATACACTAACTACATCCAAGCCTGCCGACTGCAACCGCTATTCAAGCCCAGATCGCGAGTGTATCAGCCACACATCGCGCACAGTGAATACAGTCGGGTCGCGAAGGATGGACTGCATGGTGTCTAACTCTCTCAAGGACGTCTCCTGGTAACCCAAACAGCATTCCAAGCTGCCCCAACGACCCAGCGCCTTTATACCATCGACCGGTGCCGCTCCTGCTCGTAGCGTGCATGCCCCACCCACACGTAGAGAGTGCGTACCAAAGTGCTTCGGGTTGAAACCAAAGCACTTCGCGCAGTGCTTAACGACCGCACTGACTTGACCGTAGCGCAACCATACGTCGTGGCCAGCCAGCGTGCGATAAGACATCAAGTACGAGTGCGAGGTGGGGCGAGACACTATCACCCAGTTAAAGACTGATCGCACGATATTGATACCACTGTGGCCCACTTGGTTACGGAACCAGAAGACCGAACCTATACGCTTCTTGTCATTCTTCGAATGTCGCAGGATAAACTTGACCAGTTGCACTCGTGACCACATATCCCGAGTCGCCTTGCTGGCTTCCACCATAAGGTGTTTCCCGTTCTCCACGACCAACTCGAAGAAGACGTCACTCGCCTTCAGCGCGTGGCAGCAGTGCTCCTCCTCCCCTTTGTAGTCTGGAACGTACTCCGAGACCCGCAGTAGGCCAAAGAAAGCCAGTTGTACCGCCGTCGCGATCATTTGCGACTCCATAATACCCGACAAGCTACTCGCACTCAGTGTCACTCTATACACCATCTCCACAGTGAACGGAAGCTTGCGCTTGCCCGAGTCCATTACACTCAATTCCTTCAAACTCTCTTGCTTCCGCTGTTCCAGGGACAGGGCGGTCTTAGCACTCGTGACGGCGGGGTGGGTGAACACCGCTAGGGATAGGGCGTTCTTCCGGAACCAGTGACGTACACCCGAAAGAGACCCCGTGATAGTCCCTGCCTTCAAACCCAGCACCGACACCGCATAATGCATGTACGCGATCACCGTTTTCACCTGCTCTCGCATGTCAATCTGCTCAAAATCACTACCCTTCTGCAGCAGGTATAGATCCGGTTCCCCAGCGCGCCGCACGTACTGAGTGATAAATTTGCACCAACGGCGCCAGTCACTAGTGTAGCGGACGCTTGATCGGAACTGTACCGCATGCTCCAACAAGTATCGACCACCCTCATCATGCCTCTCCTTGAACGCCGCCCACACTCTGTCTCTTTCTCTCTCCGCCGCTTCTGGGACAAGTAACCCAAGTTAGAGGCCACAACGACCGAGTAAATCCATAAACGTAGTAGACAAAACAGTGTGCTCAGCAGGGGTAACAAGGGGGAGGTCAGGATTGCACAGTGCGATGTAATGTGAGATAGGTGAGTCGGCCGCCACCGGTATATACAACTCCGGCGGTAAGCCAACGTCACGCCCGGTCTGACCCCGTGACAGACCATCATAAATAGTGTTGTAAGTGCCCGGGATGTGCTTCGTGTCCGCCACCGTTGAACTGAGATCGACGTTGATCATGGTCCAGCCTATGTTCGCTCGTCTGGCCAACGACGAAGACACGAAGCCCTTCCTGCACCATGATAGCGACGCCATGCTATCCCCAATCAAGTTGTACGCGAAGCCTACCGGCGCGCCTGGGAGGCGCTTGAGCAGTAGCAGTCCGAGTACGACCGTGATGTATTCATTAGTGTTCGTTCTGTTTACTGCTGTCCATATCGGTGGCGTATGGGACATCGAGCCGAGTGTAAGCCGCTAATTCGTAACTCCCAGCCGACTCTGACCACAGGCTGACCCCCACTCCGAAACCCTCCAAGGACGCGTCATATTCGAGCAAAACCGTGGGTCGCCTTGGTCTGAAAGACTCCAGAGGCCGCGCGTAGTTGACCGGGTCGAGTTTCAGAAGGCACAAGAAGGCTCGCCAAACCTGCACGTCACACTTCGCCAACGCCGGGAGATCCCTGACCACCGCATGACTCCCTAAGTATGCCGTCTTGGCCTTGTGTAATTGTGTCACGTATGAACGCATAGGTAGGCACAGCATGGACGCACGCGAGGCGTAGGATGCCATCCTCTCCAGCTGATCCAATGACACTTTACCCTCCACATCAAAACAGAAAAAGGAATAAATTGACTTGTTCATGTTCCTCTCCGACAGCGACACCGTCATCGTGTCCAGGTCGATGTGCCAGCCAATCATGACCAGTGACCTGCCCCACTCTGACTTGTCCCTCGCTAAAGCCTTGGACCCCAGCAGGCCCACGACCACCTCCTCCACCTGCGCCATATCCCTCTCGCGGTGATCCCTGTGTGATACTCCCAGCCCGTCATCCACATACCATTGACACTCGCCCTGTAAGCGCGGACGAATCAAGTCTGTGAGTACGCGAGTGATGACCTGGAATACATAAGGGGTCCCCGTCCAACCAAACATCCCCGTAGTATGAACCGCTGTCATCCCTTCGGTAAGCTCGAAGCACAGGAGCAGAGCCGATTCCCAGTGAAAGTCCATCAGATTGAAAGCTGCCGCAAGGTCCGATTTCCACAGGATAATATTCTCTGCCCCGTACCGGTCGACCAATCTCAGAATCATCAAAACTAAGTCGTCCAGTGTGGGGTGTTTGATGCGACCCCACTGCTTCGCCAGACGAGCGCGCATGATCTCCCGCCCCTCCTTGCCCCTGCCGTTGAGAGCGCATATACCCTCCGGGCAGTTCGAGGTGTCACAGATACACCGACCGCACGCCTTGCCCGCCTTCAACGCCCAGTGTTGGTAGGAGAAGTGGGCACCTACGATCGACTGCACCAGTTCGGTGGGGAGTAGCATACATGTGCCCGCCAGCCATTGGATATGCAGCAACTTGTTCACACAGTGTGAGACCTTTTCGACGTACAGGTTGCGCATCTCCGGGAGCGGATCCGAGATCGGGACAAAGTCCGTTGGGCGCGCGATTCGTATGCCCGTGGAAATGTGACACATGCGTCCGTAATCCCGCGAATGCGTCAACTTCGCGCCCTTAACCCATTTCTCTACCCGCTCTGGTGACAACCTGTCCGCCGCCCTCTCTCTCCTCTTGGCCTCACACAATTGAGCGAAGTCCCTCCCGTTCGCGTCGTACAGAGCTGCGTCGTGCGCCTTCACCTCAGGGGCGAACATATAGTTCTCAGCCCACACTGCCGCATGGCGGTAATTGTAGGACTGGGACGCTGCTATAACCGCCTCCCTGAGCACCGCTTCGACTGCCGCCGCTGACAGAGGCGCCCCCGAGCCATCCGCCCCCTTGCGCTTGACCACCTGACAGAACTCTAGCATGAGTTTGAGAGCCAGTCTCGCGCTCTCTTGCTCGGCTAGGGTCAAAACCTCCTCCGTACCCGCCAACCCTTGTGGCGGATCCCCCATCTCCATACCAACGCCGGGGTTGACCCGACCCCCTCCACACACACCACAAACTACCGAACCTGAACTGACCTCCGGCTCCCTCGCGGGACCGGCCCCCCCAACTGACGACTCCGTGCCGTTGCTACGCACACCGCCCGGAGTCGGCTGCCGGGTCTGCCTGGGAGCCGAAGGTTCCCTGCCACCAACCCAACCTACCACCCTCAACTCCTCCCGCCGGGTAGAACTCCGTGAGCTCAGACCCGAGCAAAGAGGGGCTAGAGGCCGGTCGGTTACGACGGCGGCGTGAAGCCCCACGCGCCCCTAGGCAGCGAAGTCCGCGGAAGTGTCGGCGTTAATCTTAGTGGTGAGCTCGGACCTCTCCGACTCCACATGCACGCAACCTTGGAGTTGACGCAGCGCCTGAGCCTTAGTGAACTTCCTGTCGATGTCCTTGACATGGGTTCGACGGCACTCCGTCCCGTAGCGGCATGCCTCAAATGGTGAGCCGCCGTTGGTCGTCTCTGCCACCCTGAAATGGTGAAGAAAGTCTTGACCACAGACCTCACCCTTGTGCCCCGCTCGCTGCACCTGAGCCTGGTTACGTGGGCGCGGACCCAAAGGAATACCCCCGCCCGAACCACCGCCCGGGGACTGGACAGAAGACCTAAACATCGTCGCCTGCATGCTCGCCACGCATCCCTCCTGGTGCAGGAAGGTCGTC
>CAYYMF010000133.1:0-4327 GCA_964472755.1 uncultured Chitinophagales bacterium
CGTTGTGAAGACATTCAAGACGGGGCAACTCGTCTTTTTTTTATGCACTTATGTGAATGTTTGACTCCGTCGAATCTTCGATTTTATGAACACCAATGAGAGGGCTTTTTGCTATTCCTTATACTTTGGCATGCTCAGTATAAATTCAGCGAACTATTTGGATTTTACTTTAGGTGGTTTTTTATTTTTTTAGTGCTTTAATTTTGTGGTGTGGAATTCCTACCAAATTTATGATGTATTTTTTGTTAAATTACATTCAATTCTATATATAAATTTAATAAATAATAAAAATATGTATTTATGTGTAATATTTTACTTTTTGATATAGAAAATCTCTTAGCTAAAGTGTTGCTTAAACAAAATAATTGTCAAATAATTATATTGTATAAACTAAATAAAAATTTACTATCAAAGTGATTTAACAACATCAAGTATCACTTTATAAATTTCATTTAATTCATTGATAGTTATACAATAAGGTGGCATTATATAAATAGTATTTCCAAGTGGGCGAAGCAAAATGCCATTGTCTAAAAATCGTTGATAAACGACGTCTTTTACATTACTAAAGTAAGAAGTTGAAGTACTTTCAATTTCAAATGCTGCAATTGTTCCTAAAGTTCTGGTATTTTTCACATTAGGAAGAACTACCAATTCCTGAACTTTTTCTTTTTGCCAAACAGATAATTGTTTGATTTTTGGATAATATTCTTCTAATAATTTTACTGATGCATTTGCCGCTGCACAACCTAATAAATTTGCAGTGTAAGAATGTCCGTGAAACAAAGTTTTTAACTTATCTGAAGAATAAAAAGCATCATAAATCTCCTTTTCACAAACAGTAACACTCAATGGCATAAATCCGCCAGTAATTCCTTTGGATAAGCAAATAATGTTTGGTTTGTTTTCTAAATAATCAATTGCAAACCGCTCTCCTGTTCTACCAAAACCAGTCATCACTTCGTCAGCAATACAAATCACGTCATTGGTTCTAGCAATTTTTATCAATTCATCTAAAAATATTGCATCATACATTTGCATTCCTCCAGAACCTTGTACTAATGGTTCAAAAATAAAACAAGCTACATCTTGAGTTTCAACTAAAGATTGAAATTCATTTTTTAAAGATTCAAAATTATTAGACAGAGGAATATCAATTTGGATAACATCAAACAATAAATCATCAAAAGCAGAAAAAAAATCTGATTTGCCGACTGCCATCGCACCAAAAGTATCTCCGTGATAAGCATTTTTGAAAGCGATAATCTTTGATTTTTCATATCCTTGATTATGCCAAAATTGAATAGCCATTTTTAAGGCAACTTCCACTGATGTAGAACCATTATCTGAAAAAAAGACTTTTGAAAAATTAGGAGGTAAAATTTTTAAAAGATTATCTGATAAAAGACAAGCTGGTTCGTGGGTAAATCCTGCAAAAATAACCTGCTCTAACTTATCTACTTGTAGCTTGATAGCATTGGAGATAGTTGGATTTGCATGTCCATAAATGTTGACCCACCAAGAAGAAACCGCATCGATATAAGCCTTTCCATTGATATCATATAATATAGTATCTTTTCCATGCGAAATAGCAATTCTATTTTTCTCTAAAGCATGTTGCGTAAATGGATGCCATATATTTTCATCTAAATGAGTCCATTCCATCATTAAAATATTTTAAGACTTTTAGAAGATGCTTGAATAAAATCATCTGTAATTCTATCAACAATATTAATCCTTCCTAAAACTTTTGAAGGTGCATAATCGGCAATAAATTCTTCCGTTAAGTTTTCATTGTTACCGACATATATTATACCTAAAAAATTCAAATGCTCTTTTTCAATTAATTTCAAACAACTTAAAGTATGCGTAATGCAACCTAAGTAATGCTTAACGACTAAGACAAATGGCAATTTATAAAACTTTATAAAATCCAAATTAGTAAAAGAATTTCCCAATGGCGACAACAAACCTCCTGCTCCTTCAATAACTAGATTATCTGAATTTGGAAATGCAAAATTATCTATTTTAATATTTATATTTTCTTGAATTGCAGCATAGTGTGGCGATGTTGCATTTTTTAAATTATATTGTGATGGAAAAATCTTTGCATTTGGATTTAATTGTTGAATAACATCAGCATCAGTATTATTCAATCCTCCAGCTTGTATTGGTTTCCAATAATCTGCGTTAAGTTTTCTAACCAAAACAGATGAAACTATTGTTTTGCCAATATCTGTATGAATTCCTGAAACAAAAATTTGCATTACGACAATAATTATCCAAATAAAATTAAAAAATGTTCAAAAACTTTCAATTTATCCTAACTTACTTTTTTCATAATCTTGCATAGCTTGAACCAATACTTGTACGCTTTCCAATGGCAAAGCATTGTAACAAGATGCTCTAAAACCACCAACGGTTCGATAACCTTTCAATCCATGAATATTATAAGCTTGAATAAACTCTAAGAATGCAGTTTCATCGGCTTTATCTTTAGCCACAAAATTAATATTCATTCTACTTCTATCTTCAGATACAGCATGACCTACAAAAATTGAATTTCTATCTATTTCATTATACAATAAAGTAGATTTAGCAATATTTATCTTTTCCATTTCAGCTAATCCGCCTAAATTTTTCAACCAACGTAAGGTCAACAAACAAGTATAAATTGCAAAAACAGGTGGCGTATTGAATAATGAGTTATTATCCGCAAAAACTTTATAATCCCAAATGGTAGATTTTTTACGAGGCGACCATGTTAGCAATTCATCTTTTATAATAACCAAAGTAACACCAGCAATACCCAAATTCTTCTGAGCACCAGCATAAATTAATGCATATTTTGAAACATCAATTGGTCGACTAAAAATATCAGAACTCATATCTGCTATCAAAGGTACATTTACTTGAATATCTTCTAATATTTCCGTACCATAAATCGTATTATTCGTTGTGATATGAAAATATTTTGAATTGCTAGGTATTGAATAATTTTTTGGAATAAAATTATAGTTAGCATCTTTAGAACTCGCAACTATTTCAGTATTTCCATATAATCTAGCTTCTTTCTCAGCTTTTGAAGACCAAACACCTGTATCTAAATAAGCTGATGTTTCATTTTCGCCTAATAAATTATACGGAATCATTGAAAACTGCATATTGGCACCACCTTGTAAAAATAAAACTGAATAGCCTTCTGGAACATTTAGTAATTCTTTAATTAATGCAATTGCTTCATTAATTATTGCATCAAATTCTTTACTTCTATGAGAAATTTCCAACAAAGACAATCCAATATTATCTAATTCAATACAAGCTTTAGCAGCTTGTTCAAAAACTGTTTGTGGCAAAATAGAAGGACCAGCACCAAAATTATGTTTTTTCATAAAAACTAAATTACAGTTATTTAAAAGAATTCAAGATGTATAGGCATTATTTGAATATTAATTTTAACTTGATAGAATAAAATACTTGCTTCAAAAATAATAAATTATAAAATGAACATATTTCTATTTAACTTCATTAAATCAAAAAATACGAGTGATGAAATTTTATTTTTCTATTTGTTTAATTTTCACTTTGCCGATATTCGGATTCAGTCAAACAAAATCGAATGAAGAAGTAAAGAAAATAATACCAACATTATGGTTATCCATATTAGATAAAACCAATTCTGATAAGACATTAAATATAAAATCTTTAAATTACTATCAAATACCGAAAGATTTAGATTTCAAAGGAATTGTTGTTGATGCGATAAAATGGAATGACAAAGAAGGTGAGAAATTAGTTGTATTAACTATGACTGGATTATTTGAAGCTAAAGAATATGGTGCGGACTCGCTAAATTATATTTTGCACAATAAATCAGAAATATATGCCTATCTATTTTTAAAAAAGACAAATTATGATACCTATTCTAAAATTTGGCGAATGAGTGAATCCAATGATTGTTATAGCGACAATTGGCTTACAGGTTTTATTCCGCAATCTGTAACAATTACAGATTTAGATGAAGATGGCATATCAGAATTAAGCTTGCCTTATCTCCTACTTTGTCGTACAAAAAATGAACCTGGCAAATTGAAAATTATTATGTATGAAGGAAAAGACAAATACGAAGTAAGTGGCAATACTATTATCAATTGCAACCAACCTAATACTGAAAAGGGTGTTTATACTAAAAGTGATAATTTAAGCTATAGACCCGTTTTCTCAGATTATTTAAAAAAGCGATGGAATGAACAACAATGTGAGCAAGGTAGGTTTTAAACCCGAATTATGCAATAGATATTCTATTACAATCGAAAACGCCTGCAAA
>CAYYMF010000134.1:0-4295 GCA_964472755.1 uncultured Chitinophagales bacterium
GAGAGTGCAATAGCTACAGTATCTTGTATCGATAAAAACCTAATAATAATAATAGTAGTAGTATACTGTGCAGTGTGCAGTGCAGCAACTTGTTTTAATAATAACAGTGCACAGGAACCGTCACACATAGATTTCAGGTTTTGAGAAGGAAAATAACTGAAGTCAAACCCCGCAATTAAAATACGAACAGAAAGGCCAAGAAATGTTCAGACTGACTCACCAAAGTCTGCGGAGAAGTCAGCACAAATGTTTTGTGATGTCCTTTCAATCCATACAACTCTATCATGTTACAGCAGCATCCTGCTCTGTGAGGACAAATTTTATTTCTGATAGACGAGTTTGTGCGAAAAGAAACGGTATATCAAAATTTAACTATTCACACACACGACCACTTTCAGGAGGACGGATTCCACCACAGAAAAGCAAAGCTGGCATGTTGGCATCATTGGGTGTGGGTGCCTCGATATTGTTGGGGAAAACCAAATATGTGCTGGTGGCTCTTAAGCTGACCAAGGCTGCCCCTCTGGCATCGATGCTGTTGACTTCGTTCGCTTATTCTTTTATATTTGGCTGGCCTTATGCGGTGGGAATGGTTGGACTAATCTTCGTGCACGAGTGTGGACATGCCGTGGTAATGCATAGATACGGCGTGCCTTTCTCTCCGATGGTTTTCGTGCCGTTCATGGGCGCGGTGATCGCCATGAAGGAGGAGCCCCGCAGCTGTTACGAGGAGGCAATGATCGCCTTCGGAGGGCCCGTCGCGGGCTCTCTCGCTGCAGTGGGTGTGGGGGCGCTGGGCGGGGCGTATGATTCGCAGTTGCTGCTGGCGCTAGCGGACTTTGGCCTGATGATTAACCTTTTCAATTTGCTGCCGATCGGGTCACTGGACGGCGGGCGTATCGGCAGCGCCATCTCCCCGTGGGTAGGTGTCGCTGGTCTGGGCGCGGGTGGGTTGATGATCTACGCTAACGCGGTGCATAATCCGATCTTCTACCTGATTATGCTGGGCGGTACCTACTCGTCGGTGGTGCGGCTCATGGGCTGGGAGGACCGACCTAACAAGGATTACTACCGGATCCCGCCGGGTGATCAGGCCCGGATATTTGCCGCGTATGTGAGCCTGGTGGCGGCGCTCATCTGGGCCATGCAGGAGAACAACAAACGACGCAAGACGCCGAACCAGATCAAGGCCGCGCAGTACGGCACGCCTGGGGAGTACAACAGCGACTTCGAGTGGACGGGTGGCGGTGGGCAGCCTGAGCACGGGCACGACGGTGTGTACGACGACTATTTCGGAAAGGATTTCAAATAGCAGCGATTGAAAGTTGTTTGTATGAATGCATTGGCGATTTGCAGTGTTGAGTGTTTGTTGTAACTGTATATGTGGTCCTATGTCGACCCTCCCTCCTTTCACACACATCACGACGCAAACAACTTTCCATTCACACCAACCCACTTTTCATCGCATTGTCGACTTTTATTAAAATGTCTCAGTAATCTGTTATTGATGGACACTGTTTGTCAAATCAATTCTATAGTTGGAGATAATTCGCCCACTCGAAACACTCATAACAAAAATGAAAAAAAGCAAGAAGTGAAGAACAGCACTTATTACTGTGTTCAGAAAGTTGGCTTGTTTGGTTTTTTGAGTGAGTTTTATTGTTCTTCGAGATAAGTTTTGACCAGTCACCAGCACAAAATTATGTCATTCGGTGGATTTGGAAGTACACCTGCTGGAACAACTCCAACTTTTAGCTTTGGAGCGACACCCGCTGCGACAACAGCACCAACCACAACGTTCTCCTTTGGCCAGACATCAGCTCCTGTCACCACAACTGGCTTTGGTGGGTTTGGGGCTGCGCCGGCAACAACCAGTGCTCCGGCATCAACTTTCTCATTTGGCAGTATTGCACCTACTACCACTGAAATCACAACAGGAACAGGGGCAGGACTTGGGACCACAACAGCAGCTCCATCATTTGGATCAACAACTGCTCCTGCTACGACGTCCGGTTTTGGTGGATTTGCTGCGACTACTACAACAACAACTCAATCTGCAAACACTGCCACTCCTGCATTTTCTTTGTCTGGTACCCCTGCAACAACATCGACTCCTACCGCAGGTGGTTTCGGTGGATTTGGTAATACTGCGGCGCCTGCAACCACCGCGCCAGCGGCGAGCACTGGTTTTGGATTTGGTTCGACCACCCCCGCAGCCGCAGCTGCGCCGTTCGGGAGCTTTGGTGCTCCTGCAACCGCAGCCACAACCACCACCACAACTGCCATACCATCGTTCGGTACAGTATCAGCGGCTCCAGCAGCGACGCCTGCCACGACATCAACCGGCTTCGGAATATCTGCGGCCCCGGCTGCCGCTGCTGTTCCTTCTACGACGGCGCCAGCAATGGCAGGGTTTGGTTTCGGTGCCATGGTGCCCGGTGCGTCCAGCGCCACCACGACCAGTACCGCCACGCCCAGCTTTGGGTCCGCTCCTGCCACAGCAACACCAGCAGTTGCACCGGCCACTGGGGGGGTTGGATTTGGGGTGGCTCCCGCAACAACCACCGCAGCCGCCACTGCGGCACCGACCACTGGGGGGTTTGGATTTGGTGCAACAGCAGCATCAGCTCCCGCAACGTCGACGACAGCAGGCACCACGGCGCCAACACCTGCGGCATCCTCGTTTGGTGGGTTCAAAGCGCCCGCACCTGCTTCCACGGCGACCACAACGGCCACTCCCGCAGCGGGCGGCTTCGGTTTCGGAAGCTCGGTAGCAACTACTTCTGCACCGACTGCCGCCGACGCTACCACCCCAACCGCCACCGCTGCTCCCGTGACAACGACCAGCTTCGGTACCTCGACCACCCCAGCGACGGCAACCAGTGCACCTGCTTCTTCTGGGTTCGGATTTGGCGCCTCCGCGATGACGCCTGCTGTGGGTGCGCCAGCTGCGATTCCGGCGGCCAGTCAGTCGACGTCTGAGTACAGCACTCTGGACGTGAAGAGCATCATCCAGCAGTGGCACCGCGAGCTTGGCGAGGACGCGGTGGAGTTTGAGCGACAGGCCGCGCGCGTGGGTGTCTGGGACCGCCAACTGCGGGCTAACCAGCGCACTCTGGAGGAAATCGTCGACAATGTGCACCGCGTGATGGCCAGTCAGAGCGACCTGAAGCTAGCATGTGACTCCATCGAGGTAGGGTGTAGTGGCTGTGTCGCAGTTTTTTTTAATTGCCTTATTACCATTCTTACGCCCTTTCCAGGCCTACCAAAACGACTTAGACGCGGACCTGGTGAACCTGTCTGCTAGTCTGGACGCGGAGATCGAACACCTGCAGACCCAGGAGCCCACCGAGGACGACTTTGCGCGCGAAGAGACTTACGTGCTGGCGGAGGATCTCAGCCAGAGTCTGACCCAGATGGAGAGCAGCCTGCGAAAGGTGGTAGGCGACTTCAACAAAGCCAAGGGCCAGGGTGCGCAAGAGGGCGTCGCCGTCGGGGATGCCAACCCGGTCGCCAAGGTGAGTGAGGCGCAGCATCGGGAAGTGTGTTCTGATTCGTCTGTTTGTCGCTGATGCAGATCGTGGCGGTGCTCAATAGTCACCACGAGAGCCTGGCCTGGTTGGACGACCGCTCCTCGGCTCTGCGGAGGGAGGTGGCGCTGCTGCGCAAGGACCTCAGCCTCGCCGCGGCCACCTCGGAGCGTAAATGAGTGAGCGGCCACTGGGTGGAGTGTACTGTGGTGGATGCGTCGGTGCTTGTGCATAACAGTTAAGCAAGACATTATTCTTTTGATAACAGAATCAGAGGATATAATTAAGAGAAAAATCTCAGTTCTCGGGCTCCGAGGCTATCACGCTTCTCTGTCCTCGCGCACTATTATTTGCCGGTCCCCCAAGATGCTCCCGTCAAGTAAGTCAATCGCCCGCTGCGCCTCCTCGGAAGTGCCGACCGATATGAAGCCGTACCCGCGGGACCGACTGCTCTCGTCGCCCTCCACCTCTCGCCGCACATCCGCGTGCGCCACACTGATCCCCGCCGCCTTGCAGTGGTCCTTCAGCTCCTGCCACCGCACGCTCCACGCCAAGTTGCCCACATACAACTTCACCTCGCTTCTGTGCGGCGCCGCACTACTGGGGCCGCCAGCACTGCCCCCATGGGCAGCGGAGGCGGGCTCTCTGTCCTCCCGGATGAATATCAGACGGCCGTTGAGTTGCGTATTGTTCAGCGTCTGAATTGCGCGCGCCGCGTCCTCTTCTGTTGCGAATTCCGCCACTCCGCAACCCTTGCTGCGCCCC
>CAYYMF010000135.1:0-4264 GCA_964472755.1 uncultured Chitinophagales bacterium
CTAAATTACATTTTTTTTGAATTGCTCTTTTAATATAAAAAGTTTAAATCAGTTTTATGTATAAGATATTTGGACTAATTGCTTCTGCTTATGGCATTATTGCAGTGATTTTAGGAGCTTTTGGTGCTCATGCACTCAAAACAAAATTAGATGATTACCAACATCAAATTTATGATAAAGCTGTCCATTATCAATTTTTTCATATTGTTGCCTTAATGGCAGTCTTTTTATTGTCAAAATCTTATCCTTCTAAAGCTTTAAATTTATCAGGTTGGTTTTTTACAATTGGTACTTTGTTATTTAGTGGCTCTTTATATTTATTGGCAACACGTCATTTATTGGGTCTTGATAATTTCGCAAAAGTATTAGGTCCAGTAACGCCTTTAGGTGGATTGTCTTTTATTTTTGGGTGGGTTTTATTGTTTGTCGCTATTCTAAAAATCAAAGGATAATGTATTATAGGTGTATTTTTATATTTCTTTTTTTATTCATTTCTTCTAATAAATTAAGTGCTCAAAATTCAGAAAAGACTAGCCCCAAAGACGCTCCAGCTATTGGACGAGTTTTTGGAAAAGTGGTAGATGCAGCAAATAATCAAGCTTTAAGTTATGCTACAGTTTTTCTATCCAATTTAAAAGACAGCACCATTCAATATGCTAATTTGGTGGACGATGAAGGCAAATTCGAAATCTCAGCTATTAAAATTGGTGCTTATAAATTAATCATCAATTATTTAGGCTATAAAGATTATGTGATTGAAAAGTTGTTGGTTATTCCACCTGATAAAATCAATCAAGATATTGGTATAATAAAAGTGGAAGGCGATAGCAAAGTTTTGCAAGAAGTACAAATCGTTGGAGAGAAAGCATTGATGCAAATGCAGGCTGACAAAAAAGTTTTTAATGTAGAAAAAAGTGCATTAAGTGCTGGCGGTTCGGTTGTAGATGTATTGAGACAAACGCCCACTATTGATGTAGATGCCGACGGAAATATTTCTACACGAGGCTCTGGAAATTTGCAAGTTTATATTAATGGTAAACCTTCTGGAATTACTGGAGCAAATAAACAAGCTGTATTAGATGCTATTCCAGCAAGTGCTATCGAAAGTATTGAAATTATGAATAATCCAAATGCCAAATTTGATGCCGAAGGTGAAGCTGGAATTATTAATATTATCCTCAAAAAAAATTACACTAAAGGCATAAACGGAAGTGTGTATGTTGGTTATCGAACAGTATATAAAAATAGTTTAGGAGCATCTATCAATTTTAGGAAAAAGAAAATTGGGGTCACAACTTCTTATAATTTTAAGTTCCATGAAACACATTGGAGTGGATATGATAGAAGAAAAAACATTAACCAAGATAGCTCCTTTTTTTATTTGAATACAGATAATAAAGGATTGCAAAAGCATAGTTATTTTAATACAATTAGTACGCAGTTGGATTATGATATTAATGAAAAAAATACCATTACAATTGGGAGTTTGTTTGGTTCTAATTGGCGAGAGAATACAGGCACAACACAATATAATTTCTTAGATGAAAATCAAAGTACTTACAATTATTTTGAACGATATAGACATACTAAGAAATTTAATTGGAATGTAGATGCAAATGTATATTATACTAAAACTTTTAAATCTAATAAGCATAATTTGATTGTCGCTTCTAATTATTCTATTTCGGTAGATAAAGATGATCCTCAATACCAACAACAAGCTTTTTTGAATGATAAAACCATCGATTTTAACATTCCACGCTCTATAGAAAATAATAGAACAAAAGATAGAGCACATTCTTATCAAATCCAAGTTGATTATTCACAACCATTTGATAAATCTAAATCTTTATTAGAAGTTGGTACAAAAGTTACTTATAGGAACTTAATCAATGATTTCTATGCTGATTCATTGAATAGAGCCACCAATATGATTATCCTAAATAATGGTTTGACGAATAATTTTAAGTATCAAGAAATTGTGAATGCTGTTTATGGCGTATTTAGCGGTGCTTATAAAAAATTCTCCTACAAAACAGGATTAAGAATGGAGCAAACAAATATTTTTGGAAATCAAAGTGTTGGCAGTTTAGACTATAATCGTCATTATTATGATTTTTTTCCTTCAGTATTTTTAGCACAAGAATTTAAAAATACCCATAAGTTGCAATTTCAATATCGTAGGAGTATCAATCGCCCATCTGCCCATCAGTTAAATCCATTTGGAGAACAACAAGATCCATTTAATATTCGCAAAGGAAATCCATTACTATTGCCAATATATACCAATGCGATTGAACTAAGTTATGTGAAGAATTTTAAGAAATTATTTTTAACAACTACAGTTTATTATCGCCAATCTAAAAATCCTTATACCATGTTCAGAACAGTGGATAGTACTGGCGTATCTATTATTGATTTTGGTAATTTAGAGAAAGGACGAAATATTGGAACAGAAATTATTGCTCGAGTTCAATTGACAAAATGGTGGAATTTAATGGCCAATACCAATGTGTTTTATAATATGTTGGAAGGTAAAGTTCCTAATTTAGAAGTATCACAAGATGCGAATAGTATGACTTGGAACTTACGATTAATCAGTACTATGAAGGTTTGGAAAACAGGAGAGATTCAATTGATGTGGTTTTATAGAGGTAAAAATAAATTTTTACAAGGTGAAATTAGACCAATGTCTTTCTTTAATATAGGATTTAGAAAAGATTTCTTGAAAGATAACAAAGCAAGTATTGCATTTAATTTTACAGATGTTTTCCGAACGCAAAGTTTTAGGATTATAAATAAAGGTGCAAACTTTGAAGGAACTACCAAACGTAATTGGGATAGTACGATTGCATCAATAACGTTTACTTATAAATTTGGTAAGCAAGATAGCAAACCAACACAGCAACAAAAAAAGCAAGAGGATAATAATCAAGGAATTGATGGAGGTGGGTTTTAACCCGAATTATGCAATAGATATTCTATTACAATCGAAAACGCAAAATATAACGCTACGCTAACTTTTGCTCATTCACCATAGAGGTTGCTATGTTTCAATCGAAAAAGTTTATATTTTATTGGTGTTTTCACTTTCAAAACGAATCCTATTGCATAATTCGGGTTTAATTGATATGCTCATTTTGTGATTGCACACACCTGCAAAAAATTTAATATTAATATCTTAACTAATGATAAGTAACTGTATTTGGTTATTTAAATAATAGTTTTATCTTTGTTAATAAATTAATACACTAAAAATGAAAAAATTATTTAACAGATTAGCAATTATTTTTGCTGTAATCCTTTTTACAGGAGCTTGTTCTAAAGAAAGTAATTTAAAACCAACTTTGGAAGACAGAATCTCTCAAGATGTAAACTTGAAAAAGGCTATTGACAATGCAACAGATTTATATACTAGCTTGTCAAGAGAGTATGTACAAACAGCTGACCAAAACGGAGAGTTGGAACTTTTGGCAAATAAAATCAATAACAAAACTGCAACTGCAGAGGACTATGCAAGAGTTCAACAAATCGTTGGAATGCCTTATGATGAGTTCATTGGTAAAGTAAGAAATTTTGCTCTTTCTTTAAATGATTTAGCTAAATCAAATCCTGAATTAGCTAAAATGGATGCTGCACAAGCTCAAAAAGTTTTAACTAAAGCAATTGATTCAAATCCAGAATTAAGAAGCAGTTTAGGTAAAACTTTAGTAATTAACGGAAAAGCAGAAAAATGTCCATTAAGAGATATTTGCAACTTAGCAGTTACATTAACAAAAATGTTTGCTGGTGATGCTATCTGTGCTGCAATCAACGTTACTACAATTCCTGTTGTAGGTGGTTTATTATGTTCTTTAGTATTGAATTTAGGAGCAGGTTTATTAACTGCAATTTGCAACGCATTGCCTTGCTAATTCCTTAAAATACAAAATATTTTGCAAAGTCTTTTCCTTTTGGAAAAGACTTTGTCTTTTTATAGTAAATTATTTTAAATTTGCACCAAATAGTACACATGATTTTATCAGATATAGAGATATTGAATGAGATTGAAAAAGGCAATATTCTCATAGAACCTTATGATAGAAAATATCTCGGCACGAATTCCTATGATGTTCATTTGTCCAAATATTTGGCAGTTTATGAAGATAAAGAACTTGATGCTAGAAAGCATAATAAGATTAGAGAAGTGCTTATTCCAGAAGAAGGTTTTGTCTTGCAACCAGGTACACTTTATTTAGGTTCAACTTTAGAATATACAGAAACA
>CAYYMF010000136.1:0-4032 GCA_964472755.1 uncultured Chitinophagales bacterium
AAAGTAGCGATATAGGGGTGCGCGAATTATCGAGAGTGCGCTGTACTGATTTTTTGCAAAGTATGTAAAAGGCATAAGGCATCACAAACTTACCCTCTGTAATTCCATTTTAAATTTTATATAAAAAGTCTATTGAGAGTGTAGTACATAATGGGTCAAGGTGGTCTTGTTTTTACTCAAGACTCTTCTGAATCAGACTTGTCACCTATTGAGTTGCATTTTGTTTTCAACTCAATAAATATGTGTCGACCGCTCTTGTTTCTCGACATGAGAGAGAGTTCAAAGTATGATGCATGTAGAATCCGTGGTGCCCTAAACATTGATACTTTAGAATCTCCTGTCAATACTCTAGAAAAACTGTTAACAAGAGTGTATTTACCTAACTCGTTAGGCATTATACTGGTGGTGGATCAAACAGTTTTTCAAAACGATTTTATTGCCAAATATACCAAATTGTTGCATGACATGCAAGAGTCTGCGAACAAAAACGATAAATGTGTAACCCATCAAGTACATTCTGTTGAGTATCTCGATTTTGATTTGTTTTACAACCGGTATGCCAGCTGCTCAACGGTATTTGAAGGTACGACCATAAAAGCAACCAGGAAAGGATTGGTGTATTATTTTCCGACAGAAATTGTTCCGCCATTTCTATATTTGGGTGACTATCAAGACGGCGGCAGTGAGGTAAAGCTGACCGACCTGGGCATCACCGCTCTTGTCGATGCCTCAGGAGACAAAAAGTCCGCTGAGGTAGCCTCAAAACTAGGCATCGCCTACCTACCGGTAGAGGTATGGGACCAGCCCGATGCGGACCTGTCGGCTAACTTTGATGCGGTGGTCGCCTTTATCGCCGAGGCACGAGGCAAGCCAGACGGTAGGGTCCTGGTACACTGTCAGGCCGGCATCTCCCGAAGCGCCACCCTGGTCATGGCGTATTTGATGGCCGCGCGGCAAGTTGAGAGTCTGGAGCAAGCTGTCGCCCAGGTGCTGCGTCAGAGGTGGTACGTAATGCCCAACGTGGGGTTTCGCGCTCAGTTGCGGGACTTTGAGCAGAAAACGCTCGGGAAGAGTTCGTTCGCTGATGATGCCACCATGCTGGCGTTCCTCAACGCTACCACCGAGCAGTACAAGGGTGTGTCCAGCAGCGAGTGTGACCATGACCGAAAACCCATCGTGGCTGGGCGCGTCGATGTGGCCGCCCTCCTTGAAGCTCTTCCTGTTGCGGAGGCGGAGGCCGCCGAGACCGCACAGCCGGTGAAACCAAAGAAGTCTTTCCTTAAGCGCGGCCAGGGTAAGCGAGTCGCAGTGCCGGCTCCCAACATCCCGCCAGCTGCTGCAACGGTCAGTGACCAGGCGGCGGCGTCAGAATCGACAACATCGGCTGATGGCCAGCAGGAAGCATCGGAGGCGGCAACCGGCGTTCCGTCGCCTCCGCGACCTTGGAAACAGAAGGCGGCTCTCCCGTCCTCAGCAGACGCGTGTGAGCCTGAAATTCTGGTGGTGGTTTCCAAAGCCGTGTTGCAGACGGTCACCGCCACCGAGGAGGCTCCAATGGCTGCAGAGCCGGAAGAAGAGGCGGCTCCCACTAGTGCTGCAGCGGAGGCGACTACGACTACCACTGAAGCTTCTCCCACAGATGCTTGTCCCGCAGAACCGGTAGCAGCAAGTAAGTTGTAGGCGTGGTTGCATAGAAAGAGTGTGTTAGACGTTCAATAGTAGTGGACAGTCCGTGTGACTGAAAAATGTTTGTTGTACAGGCAAAATGCAAAATCCTGCAGCTCTCTTTTGCAAGTTTTCTTCCGAATCAATTTACGCTATGTACAAGCACGAGCCAACGCGCCATATCATCATCATCCTCGTCGCAGTACTCACCAGCGCCTCTACAAGTAGAGTCCCTCTGGTATATTGCCCTTCTTGCGGTACAGCGTCTTCTCCTTGGCTTTGACGAAGTCCTCCTGCGTCACACGCATGCGCCGCTCCCTCAGTGCCAGCAGCCCCGCCTCAGTGCACACGGCCTTGATGTCCGCGCCGCTGAGGTCGTCCTTGCTCATGACGAACACCTCCAGGTCCACGTCGTCGGCCAGAGACATCTTGCCTGTGTGGATTTTGAAAATGTTGCGCTTCGTCTTCACGTCCGGCAGCGGGAACTCGATCTTGCGGTCGATTCGTCCTGGCCGAATCAGCGCGGGGTCCAGACTCTCGATCTTGTTGGTCGCCATAATCACCTTCACCTCGCCGCGCTCGTCGAATCCGTCCAGCTGGTTTAACAGCTCGAGCATCGTGCGCTGGATCTCCCGGGTGCCACCACTGCTGCTTTCGTACCGCTTGGAGCCCACCGCGTCAATTTCGTCGATAAACACGATCGAGGGACTCATGTCGTCCGCTACCCGGAAAAGCTCGCGTACCAGTTTCGGCCCGTCGCCCAGGTACTTCTGGATGAGTTCCGAGCCCACCACGCGCAGAAAGGTCGCACTCGTCTGGTTCGCCACCGCCTTGGCCAGCAACGTCTTTCCAGTGCCAGGTTCTCCGTACAGCACCACGCCCTTAGGTGGCTTGATACCGATCTCCTCGTACAGCTCAGGGTGCGTCAGAGGCAGCTCAACCGCCTCCTTGATCTCCTGGATCTGAAAAGAGAAGATACTACAGGTGAGGCGACTCCAACGAAAAGTGATACTCATAATGTACCTGATCATGTAACCCTCCGATATCAGCGTAGGACTCCAGTGGCGCCTTGTCGACCTTCATCACGCTGACCATGGGGTCCGCGTCATCCGCCAGTATGCCGACGACCGCACTGACCTTGTGATGTAGAAGCACCGTAGACCCGGGTTCCAACAGGTCTTGGTTTACGAAGGACATAACGCACACGTAGTACTCGGGTCCATTTGACGAAGACACGATGGCGTGGTTGTCGTCGATCATCTCCTCCAGAGTGCCCACAGACATAGGAGTGCCACGCAACTCCTCCACTTTTGCACGTTCGCTCTGTAATGTAAAGGAATAGAATAACATCATGGTAATCTCTGTATAGTAGTAGTAGCAGCAATCTCATACGTCATTTTGCTCTTCTCTTGGCTTGTGAATCTCTTGGTTCTGAATGAACTCTTGCTCCATCAGCAAATAATCTTTTATTCGTTCCAGCTTTAGAAGTCGAAGTTTACATTTCGAAGTTGGGTACACTGCAGTACATAACATATTAACTCAGAAGATAACAAGTCGGTGTAATAGTAAAAAAACTATGTAGGTCTGACCTTGTGGAATTTTGACTGCAGCAGACGGACCTTTCTTCTTCCTTCTTTTCACTGACTTAGCAGCCGGTGGAGGATTCTTCTTTTTCGCATCTTCTTTCTTCTCGTTATTTCGGTCAGCCATCTTGTTTTATTACAGTTGACTGTCACTATTGTGTGAATTATTATTGATTATTGTTGACAACAACAAAATAACCCGTAGAACCCCATTTTGTTCAGAAAACGTCACGGAAAGAAGCACATATTCTTAACAGCTTTAACTTTTTTATTGATACACTAAAAAAGATAGTAATACTCCTTGTGCATTGGCTGCAGCAAACTTATTAATTGTACTGTTTCTAGATGTAGATTTTGCATAGTTCTAGTTAGAAAATGCCGAAAAAGCCAACTGGATCACAGAAGCATAACATTTGTATGGTGTCAGATTTCTTTTACCCAAACTTAGGAGGAGTTGAGATGCATATATGGTGTTTAGCACAGTGCCTAATTCAACGTGGACACAAAGTTATTGTTGTGACACATGCTTATGAAGGCCGACAAGGAATACGACACATGACCAATGGACTGAAAGTCTACTACTTGCCACTTGAAGTCTTTCATGATCAAATAATATTCCCGACATTCTATGCATTTTTCCCTTTATTTCGCAACATATTAATACGGGAACAGATATCTATCGTGCACGGTCACCAAAGTACATCAGCATTAACGAACGAATGCATACTCTATGCCCGTACCATGGGTTATCATGTCTGTTACACAGACCACAGCCTCTTTGGCT
>CAYYMF010000137.1:0-3921 GCA_964472755.1 uncultured Chitinophagales bacterium
AGCGCCACGGCCGCCTCGTAACCCATGTTCCAGCTGTCGGTGAGGCCGCGCGCCCTGTTCTTCGTGAGCACGCTGTACCCCTTCTTCACCAGTCGCTCCACCGTGCCGTCCACTGAGTGGTCGTCCACCACCAGGAAGTCGGCTACGGGTTGCGTCTCCCGAAGATACTCCAAAGCTTGAAGCGTCATCTGCAACTGGTTGCAGGTCGTTAGAATAATGAGCGTGTCTTGACGGGAAGGCCAAATACTGTAGGCACGTACAGACACCGCCTGGGCTTCAGATCGATCCACCGTCACGGAGTAATTTCGTTCCAATACGTCTTTTAACCTCGGAAACTCATGCGCAAAGCTCTGGTCGATTTGAATTTTGTTGAGTGTAGACGCATTTGAAATCAACAGCAGACTTATTTTGGATGTATCACCCATAGTGCGAAACACTTTATAGAATTGTCCATTATCTTGAACAAGATCTCCAACCAATGACTCCACATAACAGTTCGTATCATCTGATTGATCTCCAACCATCGAATCTACAATGTAATCTTTCACGTCACGTACCAATTCGTAAAAGTCTTCCACTGGTATATTCAATGATGGTTTTAAATTGTGTTTTGCGTTGAGTCGAGCATAAATGTCAACAGAAAAGTTTGGCTGCGTCGTGTCCGAATAAGCTAAATGTCGCATTTGTAACACCATTACGAGGGCGACGAAGCTCATAATTAGAAATATCTTGCAATTCCATGACATTAAAACGGATAAAATGGATTTAGGTTTATGCAAGTGACCGCGAACCGGCATGATTCGGTCGTCGGTATGTCGATATAATCGTATCAGCCTTTCTAATCACTGCCCAAAGAAAAGAACATAGTGAGGACAAACAGCACAAACGGTCGAAACGTTTTGGTGCTGAGATCGATTGAAAGGAAAAGGATCAATCTAATTAATAAGTTTTATGTTTTCCACTGTTTTAGTCTACAAAGTCGGTATGTTTGACATACACCAATGGTACAGTACCACATACTACCGGTACAGATATAAATTTACTGCTGTGTGGTATACATACACTGGTACAGCAGTCTACCATGGTATAGACTACTTGTATACACACTAGTAGTTGTTTTCTTGTGCATAATAGTTGCTATGTCGATACATTCTCATAGATTGGTGCTTCTATAGTTAGACCCTTATTATAATAATGTTCGTACTGATCTGAACAAACCTGAGTGCTACATTGAGTCAGACTCAGTCCAATTCTGACTAATGATTTGCCACTCGTATTAATTGTTTCTCCTCCTCCTCCTCCTCCTCCTCTTATTAAATTAAACACGGTTGAGCTGCTAAACAAAACAAAGCAACTATAGACTTTGTTCACACTATCATCTTTGCGCCAAGTAACTATGAAACGCAACTGCTTCTCTGGCCACCTCTGCGGCAACTAATGCCTCGTCCCCCTTCCAGTCGTAGTAGTACACGAAGTGGTGCACCCCGAAGACGGCTGCCAGAGACCCATGGTAGCCGCAGAGGGGCAGCATGCGCCCGTCGAACTGCCCCACAATCTCGACCACCAGGCTGCCCGGAGGCATGAACATCAAGTTCGTCAGACCTGTGTACAAGTGCCAGCAGCAAAAGGACGCCAGGTTCAATCAGAAACCATTGCAACAAAACTGCAACAACTGAACAGTTCTCGCAGTACTAAACATACCCGCTCCATGCAGCCCCACAAGCACATCGGCTCGACCGTACTCCCGTACCTGGCACGACACGCACTCGGTCCAGTTTGCATCGGCCGAGTTGATAGTCAACACCTGGTGCCTAGGAAATCGCTCGGCGAATGCGCGCTGGAAGTCTTCTGTTTGGGTCGCGTTCCACTCCCGCCAGGTCTTTTTGCAGGCTGACGGAGAGTCACACGCGCGCTGCTGAATGATGACGCTCTGGGAATACAAAGACGAGATATGCTGAGGAACCACCACAGAGTGCACTACGAGATGTGGCAGCGCCGGTACCTTTACTGCGCTGCTCTGCACCGCTGGTGATGATGCTGCTGCTGCTGCCTCAAACCGACGATAAAGACCACCTAGTACCATGGGATCTGTTGGCTGGCTCGTCTCAGACGCCTGCTTGACAACTTCCGAAAGCAGCCTGAGAATACAGTAATTGCACCAGATAAACACTCGCTCTGGAGGGAGGCGCACAGACTATACCATATTCAGACAAACAGACCTGATTTGGTACGCATATGCAAGAGGGTAGTTACACTGAACAGCCCGTGGGAAGTAGACGACATCTGCTCGCAGCGGCCCGGATATGCAGCGTGCGGGATCCAGGCCCAGTAGCTGAAGAAGGCGGTGCCTCAGTTTCCGCCCACCAGCCACGTATCGTTCTTTCTTGGCGAACTGCTCAAAGGCCCGGATGTGAATCCGGACGTCGGGGTTAGCGCGTAGAAAGCCCAGCATGCGCACTATGCGGCTCAGACAGTCAATAAGAAAGTGGTGGTAGTTGTTGTCCCAGTTGGCGGCGATGACCACAACTCGCCTCACTCGCGGCACCTCAGCTACTTGCGAACTAGTAAAGCACAGTGACGCATTGAACCTGGCATTACCAATGACCTCATCTGTGGATTCATTGTCGAACATGCTTGACCACGTTGCCTTGCTCGCTTTAAGACGCGCCGAGCACTGTGTCCACCACTTACGGCCGATGAACTTAAAAATGGTTTCACAAGCTTCCGTCGCCTGGTAGTACCCGCATTCGAGACCCACGATACCAGTATCATGCACCAGTGCGTGGTGCGCCTGCACAATGTAATAGTCTACGCCGTGCTTTAATCCACTGTATAAGTCAACGGGCGCAAGGCCGGCTTGCTGAGAAACGCGCACACAATTACTCTTATTATTTCTGGGGTGATTAGGCGCCAGCTGCCAAGAATTAGCGGTATTACTAGCCCAAGTACTTGCCATAGCTTTTCCTTTAACAATTCCTAAACCTAGTTTCGTATTTGCGCGGGTCAACGTCAACGGCAGACGATTATAAGCATCAAGTTCGCTTTGATTTGGTGGCACAATGTGGACATGGAATACGCTATCCGAGAGCGTTTGGTCCAGTTGAAATGATTCCAGTGCATTGTATGCACAAGAACCAAACAGAGTAAAACTTAGACTTGTCCTTATATCATTTGCAAAACACTGATTCGTAAGTATACCAAAGGGTACACTTACAAAAAGAAAACCCCAAATACCACTCATTTTTGTTCATTTTTCAACGACATGGGAAAAGCGACTCACAACACATGAAATGCAGTTTCAGCCAATATGATGCAAGTAATGACAGATAGAACCGACGATGATGTCGTTAAACCATGGTAAAACCATGTACCGTGGCATGCCAATTAATTCGCCGAACTTTTTACCGGAAATGGTAAACGGCAGCAGGACCGAGTGGTCAACTCATTTTGAGTGTAATTTTTGATGCATTTCTCACCTTTAGATAACAGATCATTGCGAGTCTTGTATATATAGTTGAATTTTGAAATTAAAGCTATAGTTTGGTTGAGATATGTGCTTTATATATAAAAATTATAAAGGCTAAATTCTTTCTAAAAGTTGATGAAATAAGTCTCGGCATGAAGGTGTCCGTTTTTACTTATAATACAATTTCGACTATTTGAGCTTTCATGGAACGCTGGAATGAGTTGATTTGATTATGTGTAGTTATGTATTGTTTATCTAAGGTTTTAATTTGTGTTTTTTAGAGCTGGTATATCCTTATTTAGTTCAATCACACGCACTTTCCGCATGGAAGCGAAGCTTAGTCATGGTAAAACATCAATGTTGTCACGATTCTCATTAATAATGCATTGGTTAATTAAGTTGTATAGTTATGTGGTCATAATAGTTTGTTTGTTTGAAAATGTCAGCCGACAGCC
>CAYYMF010000138.1:0-3893 GCA_964472755.1 uncultured Chitinophagales bacterium
GACAGAGCGATTTTTAAAAAGCAGCAACGCGATCATCAAATCTGATAAGACCAAAGAACAAGTGGATGTACTGGTCGGAAAAGAGGACGATATAACATTGAAAGCAAAAAAACTGTTGGAATTATCAAAGCAGCAAATTGTAAACCCAAAATTAACAGTGGAAACGATCGACATTGATTCCATAAAACTGCCAACTGCAAGAACAGATATTATCATTCCTCAAATTCAGCGTGCTGTCAATCGAAGTAGTGTTATCGTTGTAGACGAGGAATATTCCATGGATGTTTTAAATAAGATGGTTGGTGTCAGCAACAGTAGCAGCAGTCGAGCCACATCGTCAATAACCGAGGTGGTCAGTCATCAACCAAAAATAAAGCTAAAGACCAGACTTAACGGCCAGCACGAGTGGCGATGGAAGGTGTCTATCAACGACACATTCGAAAAGGTGTATAAATCCATCGCCTTTAGTACATTGCTCGCAATAATTACGGCATTCTCGTGTTAGATGCGTTACAAGTTTGCGGATATTTATGGCCTTCAGCCGGCGAAACTGCGGTTCGAGTTTGATGGGGATGTCCTGGCGTGGACGGACACACCCGAGTCGTGCGACATGGAGGACGAATACATGATCGACATCAAGGTGAGATGCAGCACCTCTCAACTGTGATCTCGCTAGCAGTAACTGACGGTGTTTCTCCCACAGATTGATAAAAGCTTGTACTCTTCCGCAGTTGCCACAGCGAATGCTAAAAAAGCTGGTACTTAATGTGACAGTTTACTGTCTTGCCGCGGGTCACGATCAGTTACATTACAATCATCCTTGTAGCAGTAGTAGTAGTGTGGGGATGTCGCACCATTCCAGTTGCACCCACATCCCGCTTTCTCAGTTCACAAAACAGCTTAAATGTGCCATTAAATCAAGCTTCACACTGGTTCGCTTTTCTTCTTCCCCCATCAGTCCTTTCCAAAGAACACGCTCTCGATGTACTGCAGAGAGCATTGCCATCGTCAGTAGTTAGCCGAGGATGAGCGTCATGGTGCACTTACCGAATCGCGCTTCGTGCCATGCGCCATGGACGAGCTGCGCACAGAGTCTGATTCCATCAGACCATCCGTTTCGTTCTGACTACTCAATCTCACACTGTCCTTGCCGGTGACGATGGTGGCACCGCCAGCCTCCTCAGACGCTCTCTCGCCATAAATAACTGCGAAGTCTATTTCGCCTTCCTTGCTCTCGGGAGACGGCCTCTGTGGCTGATCGTCGTCATCCGTGCGTGTAGTATCGTCGTCCTTGCCACCACCCTTATTCTTTTTGTTGCGAAAGCCGAACCGCTTCTTTTTTTTCTTCTGTGTCCTTTCCGGAGGAGGCGGCGGATCGACGACATTCCACTTGCTGGTGTCGTAGATGCCGGTTTCATTCATAATCTCCTTGGACAGTTCCATGGTGATCGACGGACCACTGCCAGGATAAAACGAGCAAAACTTATCCCACGTTGCTTTAGACACTCTTCGGTAATCTCCCGCTCTATTTTTGACAGCCATGAACAAGCCAAACCTCCCTATGTATTTACATTCATCATCACTCCAGGCGAGAAGTCGGTCGTTGCGGCAAGGTCCTGGTGCTGGGGCTATCGCTGTGTCAAAGTGAACGTATGCCAGCCATGCAGCAATCCATGAAGAATCTACTATGTACCACGTTGTAGTCTGTAAGAATAAAAACATTTTAGTTCATATACGGTCCTTCAACACTTAGGCAATAGTTTACCATTACCTCATCATCATCGACATGATCTAACTTCATTATTTCACGAATTTGTTTCTCTTGGCTTACCGGATGACTGTTTCCATACCGAAGATTCCCGTCCTCATCCCAAAAGATTTTACTGGGTTCATAGACGAACTTCGCATCCTTATCGATATCAGGATCCTCCTTCGATCCAAAAGCGCCCATGTTTATATTACCGCAGAATCAAACTAACTCTGGTAACTATACGAAAAACAAGCTTAACAACTTTTGTATAAATTACTAAATGAACAGGCTTTATCAATGGCCCAGAATTGATTTCTTTATTCTTTAGCTAAAAGGCAATTTCTGTTTATGCCAAATGGGAGAAGATAAATAATTTTAGATCCAACTATTTACCATCTGGTACAACAGCTGCCAACAAGTAATGCCGTGGTATGCTTTACTACAGGATACCGTTATTTGCTCAAATATATTATTGTATGTATTGGTGATAAAAACAAATCATTCGAGCTGTTCCGCTTATTTAACATTAATACTCACTGTTTTGACAAACAACATTTTCTCCATGGTTTTAACCATGAACATGGTCAATTTATTGCTGTTATGATTCTACGCTTAGTTCCAAGGTTTGCAAAAAGTAAAGATTATTGGTATAGCCACATTACCTTATGTAGTTCAAAGGTAACGGACTTTATCCTAGTTATATCTATTCCCTGGTCTTGGTGCCTTATAGTCTTGCCCAGCACCCATAATAATCTACTTGGTACAACATGGTACATCAGCAGCAGTACTTTTTGTGGTGCGATTGAATTCTGAATGAAGAATAATCAACTTTTCATCATTTTGAGCACGCTCAACGTGAAATCTTGTGGGAAGTTGATCCTTTTGCGTATTGATTGGATAATTTTGTCGCCTGCCGATGAATCGTTCGTTCTTTTCAAAAATTACTCCTCTCCTAAAACAACGCTTTGTTGTCAGTTGTGATGCTGCAATTGACGATGAAAAACCCGATCTGCTGGAACAGGTTTGGTACACAAACCATTAAAATATGGACTCATTTAATGTTTTCTGTGCAGGCTGATGCTTTGTCCGAAAACGCAAAGCCTAGAATCAGTACACCAATGCAGTTTGAAAATTTGAGGAATTTTGTCAGTCAGGGATCAGTGAATGGATATGATGGCTTTAGAGTTATTGTACAAAAACAACTGAATCTTAATACAGTAGTATCTCACTTGTAGGTTTTGAAATGGTTTGTTAAGTTTTGTCGCTGGCTAATTTCTTCTTAATTTCCAGCTACTGGATTGGATCAACTCAAGTGCAACATCCAATTTATCAGTTCCGCATGATTTTGCCTTACGATGAAGCCGTGGTGAATGTCGCGACGGACATGGATTTTAATGTCGATGGAGAAGTCAAATATCCAGTGTCCAACTACCTGATGGCGAAGACGAATTTCAAGGTTTATAAGTTTCATTTACTAATCTCGGTAACTAGTTTAGCATTACCCTTTGTTCTTCAGATTGGCGAGCAAGAGACCAGCCTGTCAGGAGACTTGGAGTTGACAGACGATTCATCGGCCTCCCAGTTGCAATACTCATCTGCAGAGAACGCCCTGACTTTGTCCTATATGCAGAGTGTCCACCCATTCCTCACCCTAGGAGGTGCGGCTGCTAGCAGTGATTTACAATATGTGCACGTGCACACCAGCTTACGCATATTTTGGGATGCTTGTGTGTTGTTTCTTCTCTGTAGGTCGCGGGCAGTATTCTTTGAAGGGCAAGACCCTGGCCACTGCCTTTGGTGGCATCGCCACTTACGGCGAAAACACATTGGCCTGTCAATGGGACAACAATGTGAGTGCAACTCAGATAGCTTCACTGTTCAAGTTTGTTGTTCTGTCTGTCCGTTTGTGTGCACACGGTATCTCCCTGTCGGATTGCGCGCTCAGCGTGCAGATGATGTCTGTGGTCAAATTGTGTGCCAAATTGGTGCGCCTCTTATAGTTTGAAAAGTCGACCAGACTTCGCGTCACTCGCTTCTTTTCATGGAAAGAGTCCAACAATGCGTGTTTACGTGTTTGCGTGGTTGTGCTTGTTGTTCTGTCTGTCCGTTTGTGTGCACACGGTATCTCCCTGTCGGATTGCGC
>CAYYMF010000139.1:0-3873 GCA_964472755.1 uncultured Chitinophagales bacterium
CGCGCACAACAATTTACCTATCGGCTTCAAGGGGTTCCGAGAGGCGGTTACCTTTGACGGAGGCGACGCGTGCAGTGGGAACTACGAACAGGAGATGTTGCGCGCCCAGGTGTTACAGAGTCTGTCAGAGCCGCCAGTGACCACGATCGACCAGCCACCGACGCGCCTGCCCACGAAAGAGGAAAAGGAGCTGATCCGTCTGTCTATTACCATGGACAAGCTCAGCAGCATGGGTGGCCACAACAGCAATGCTAAGGGTGTGTCATCCCCAAACAGCCTGTCTGTGGCCGGCGGAGGATCCCTGGAAATCGGCGAGAAAGGCTTCTCCAGCACCAAACTTTCATCGTCGATTGTCAGCAGTGATAGTCCCACCAGATTAAGCACGGCCAATAGCGGCAAACCGGCAATCCGGAGCAGCGCGTTCTTCGGCGGAGACAGCAGCGTCTGCATGTCTGCGTTTGGTGGCCCATCGCTCTGGACTGTACCGGGCGAGGTAGATATATTCGGCAAGTCCGTGGCCAACAAGACTAACTGGCCTGAGAAAAAGGTTCCTCCTGCATTCTCGGAAGCCTCCTTGGCTGGACTACAGCGCGAGGGCCGCGTGGACAACGAGGGTCTGCAGATCCTGCGGCGGTTGGGGATGGATGCAGAGAAGGTGCAGGTGTACGACCGCTGCCTGCCAACATTGCTAGTTCGCAACGCCTCGCTGTCGACGAGCGTGACACTGCCCTCGCTGGACGCCATGCGCAAGACAGAGATCCACTTCGGAGCGCAGAAGGACATGTACAAGAATGCCGAGAAGGTACTCAACGAGAAGGACAACCTCAGCAAGGCCCAGATCCGAAACTCTGTGGCGCTGGCTCGCATCGAGTTGAACGTGCGCAAGGTGCACAGCATGATCCACCTCATCCAACCGCCCTCCCATGACGAAGTCATCCTGCCCAAGAACATGAACGGGGGCGACGGCGGGGAGGACGAGATGCATAAACTGCGCACCGAAGAGCAGAAGATGAAGATCCGTCTGCTTAAGTCTGCGGCTATGGTACCCGCTGAGGCCCGGGCCCACATGCGCCCGCTAAACAGAGAGAGCATCGACAAATGGGTCAGCAAGATGAAGAGTGCCACCGAGCTGCCGGGTGATGGAAAGTACGGCGCGGGCAAGAAGAAGAAAAAGAAGGAGGTGTTGTCGCAGGCGGCCGTCCATGCGCTGGAGAAGCAGTTACAGCAAGCAATCCGCGGCGAATACCGCTCCCGAATAGCCAAGGTCTCCAAAGCGCCTGCGACGACCACCAACACACCCACAGCGACGCCAGCTGCGGTAGTGTCATCCACAGGGTCTACACCGATTGGCGATCCTCCAGGTACGTGTGCAGACCTGCCAGGGCCGTCTGCTGCGGCGACAGACGTGAAGAAGGCGCTGACCACGCGCGCTCTACTGCCCTACTATAAGTTGGAGAGTGTGCACCAGTTCATGGACATTTTTGCCAAGGTAGACGAGAACTTCAGCGGGGATCTGGACGTGAACGAGTGGATCAAGCTGTTCACCTCGCTGAACGAGAGCGTGCCGGTGCAGGAGGCGCGCATGATCTTCATGAAGATCGACAAGGACTGCGACGGGTATCTCACTATGCGCGAGCTCGTCCCCGTGGTGTTCAGCAAGGCCAGCAAGGAGCAGCAGCGGCTCATCATCGCGTATGCGGAGATGGAGCTGACCAAGAAGGTGGAGCATGAGAGCGCTCCGCGCATGTCGTCCACGGACCTGGAGCAACTGTTCGAGGCGTATGACACGGACAACATCGGCTTCGTGGACGTGTCGCTCATCAAGGATCGCGTGCGCAGCATGAACCTGAGCGAGCAGGCTCTCTTCTTCTTCATGGACAACGTGTCGGATCTGGCGGACGACGAGATGGTCAACCTCGTCGAGTTCAAGCGACTCTTCAGGATATACTCGGTGCGGTAGCAGTGGAGCCAGACTGATTGAAACCAGATTATTGATTTAAATTGTTCATAGCGAAGTGCGTGCTGCAATAATATTTCACACGCGCATTAAATGTAAATAAAATGTTTGACGGTTGAGGCGCTAAGCCAAGCGAGCTGAAAGTTCAGCATAAAGAAAGCGTACAGCATTACCATTAACGACGCCGAAGACGGGCCAAGCACTCATCGAATGCCCTGTGCACGCTTAGGCACTAGCTCTATTCCTCGAAACCAGTGAATGGCTTCTTGGTCCCTTTGCCCTTGCCGCCCCCGCTGCTGCTGCTGGGTGCCGAGGAGCTGCTGGGGGGACTGATACCCCCAGCGCCACCCATGCCTCCCATCATACCCGCCAGAGCAGACATGTCTGGCATGCCTCCGCCCGCGCCCCCTCCGCCGAGCATAGCCATGGCCTTCTGCATCATGGCGGGATCTTTCATCATCTGCTGCGCCATCGCCATCATCGCGGGGTCTTTCATCAGGCTCGCCAGGCCCGCCGACCCACCCATCTGGTCCATCGCCTGCTTCATACCCGGGTTGCCCATCATGCTTGCCAGCGCGCCCAAATCCGGCACACCCACGTCAGACCCCGTCGCAGCGGCCACAGAGCCCTTGACCTTCTTCAGCTTGTTTCTGGCAGACCGGAGCGAATCCTGGCTGCTCTTGTTGTCCGGCTCCAGCTCCACCGCCCGCTCATAGGCCTCCACTGCATCCTCGTACCTCTCTAAAAAGAAGTTAGACAGACCAAGGCGGGAGAAGGCCTTCACGTAGTCCGGAACCAGAGCAATGCTCGAGTGACAGTCGTCCACAGCATCCTGATACCTATTCATGTGGCAGTATGCAGCGGCTCTGTTAGAGTAATAAACATGCGAGTTCGGGCCGTCACTAGAGAGCGCAAGAGCTTCAGTATACATCTTCGCCGCTGTTTCAAAATCCTTCGCATTGATGGCGGTATTGCCCTTAAACTTCAGCTCTTCAGCTTTCGCTTCCTGTTCCGCCTTGTTTGGAGCAGCGGATTGTTGAGCTTTTTCTTTAAACTTGTTTATCAGCTTTGCCTGTCTCTTTAAGTATTCAATAGATCCTTCCTCTGTACCTTCAAAGTAACCCTTCTTCACCACAACATCAACAAATGCATCAAATTTAGGGTTGCTTTTCGCTTCAGCCAAAGAATCAGCACAGCTTTGCAGGCCGAGTGACTTCACTCCAGCGTCAAATATTTCAGCCAAACCTAATGGGTAAAACGAGAACTTTGTGAAACTTTCTGCCGACTGTGGCTGCGAAAATTCAGTTTCGATCAGACTGGTGATGGCATCGATTCCATCGGAGCTAACTCCGTTCTGAATTTTTAAACCTTGAAGATATTCCACGATTTGGAATAGAATCTGCGCTTGTGACATTCTTACTTTTCTCTGCTGGAAACGAGAATTTGGTTTTTAGTGGAATTCGAAAATGTGAGGTGTTTGTTCATTGGCGTGTTCACTTTCTGGTACCAGCACGGTACTGATAAATTACAGTACCACATACACGGCAATCACATCACTTCAAATGCGGCATTTTGGCGCGGAAACGAACGGCTCTACCTAACGATAGCGGCAAAATGGGTTTTAGAGTGTAGGATCCCCGGCTCAGGTTGGAGCGAGGAGCCGCGGACGGGAGCACGGTGACGAGCGTACCCGGCAGAGACGCAATCGTGAGGCGGAGAAGACGCAGAGAGAGAATACGGCGAATACGCGGAAGGATTGAGTCGCGAAACGCTTTGGGGTTTCGATCACTTCTTTTGGAAGATTGAGCGAGCAGGAGTCAAGCAAGTGAACGTCAAGTCGTTGAGTTTTGTTTTTTCCCACCATCCCACCCTTTAGGCAAGTTAGAGTTTGATCAAGTAGGTGTTTGTTAGCGGGG
>CAYYMF010000140.1:0-3824 GCA_964472755.1 uncultured Chitinophagales bacterium
TTTTTTGATTTTAGTGCAAAATAACTCGCAACATCATCCTCAGTGAGGCCAGAATCAGCGTACAGCAACTCCATATCAATCAATTGCGTCATCACAGTCGATTCAACAGAGACGTAAGGATTTTATGAGATTTATCGCTTTTTAAAAGTGTTCTTCCTGTGATGATTTTTTTGCGTTTTGAACAACAGATTTCAAAGGCTCAAAACCTCATGGATTTCGGACAATTTACTCTACTCAGTATTACAGATGGAAGTATTCAACAATAGGTTTGTTTTTGGTCCCCACCAGCTTGTAACGGGAAAGAATAACAACACAGCAGTATGGTTCTCTTCAGCACCTGTTGTTGATTTACTGAGCACAAATAATCGTTGTCGGTGCTGGACAAACACTAGCTCATTGTTTGAGTTGTGATTAATGTGTTTCTGTCTTTTGGTGAGCCTTCAGCAGTCTGTAAATGGACTCAATGGTGCTGCATGCTTTTGTGTGAGATGCGATTGTGACATTTGTGTGCTTCAGCTCATTTCATTGGCCATGTAAGTTCATCTGCATTGCACAAAAGTTTTAGTTGGTCGCTTATTAGATATTACACAAGTCAAGATAAAGAGAAGTTGGTGAGCTGGGAACGAAATGGCATGAATTTTGGTCATACTTCTTCAAGAAGTTCGCTTTTATGGTTTAAAATAGTTTGTTGTTCCTTATAATGTTATAATGAATAAATTGAACTATTATGCATCATTTTGTCCTACTTAAAAAGATGAAATTGGAAAATGTTGAAAAAAAACGTAAACCGTAAAAAAAGCGCATACAGCTTTTTGGTTGTCACGGTTTACGTTACGGTTCGAAACCGTAAACCGTAAACGTTACCATCTGCGCATACCCTCTAGTATGTATACCATTTGGTATAATAATGTTATAATGCTATTATTAACGACATTTTAAAAGAATGAATCTTCTCAATATTGACTACTTATTGAAACCCCAAGCTGCACGGCAGATTTGTCTAGAAATTGAAAGTTATGAGAAACGAATAAAACGTGGAGAAATAGATGGAATTCCTAGATCGGAGATTACTCTTTTATGGATGGAAACAGTGACAAGGAAGGATCAGTACAGGAATCTGACTGGATTAGCTTTTGAGAATGTATGTGAAGTTACAGCACCAGAGAAAAAGTTTCTTGGTAAGTTGTTTGCTGATCTTCATGGTTATGCTTGGTCTCTCAACTATGGTTGGATTGGTCAAGCAAAAACTCTTACTCGAAACGCAGTGGACATACTGGAAGCCTCTGCACCGTTGTATCATGGTATTCAATGTTCAAGTCATCGAAGTGAATATTATCTTGAACAGAGTAACGCCACCGGATTTGTGAAGAGTGAAACAAAAGGTGGTAATCGTCGCGCCAGTCAACATCACAATGCACAACCCTCATCACTGGTAATCAAAGGCATTGATTTACATGGTATTGGTTGTGATGGAATGATCACCAACAGCGGTTTAAACTCACTTACGTCCTGTGAGACCTTCGACTTAAGTCTCAATATCATTTCTGGAGAGTTGCCACCAAATCTGGCCTCACTGAAGTCATTGATTCATCTCAATCTGTCGTGCAATCAAATTAGAGGGGAAATAAACCCCCGAATATTGTCCAACTTAGTATCTCTGGTGACGCTTGACCTGTCTTTTAACTGCCTCACTGGCCCTGTGCCTGCTGATTGCTGGGAAACGCTGCCTCAATTGGAAACCTTAAACCTTTCTTCGAATCAACTGTCTGGGGAGGTACCGGACAGCATCTCTTGTCTGACAAATTTGCGCTCACTGAAACTCTATTCCAACGGGCTGTGTGGTGCGATCCCTGCAGCACTATCCAGCCTACAACAGTTACGGTTTGCTAATTTGTCTCAAAATCTCTTCACAGCTGGAATCAACGCGTTCAATCACTGCACACGACTCGAACAGTTACAGCTCAACGACAACCTCCTTAGGGGTCATATTGACAGCTCGGTCTCTCAGCTACAAAAACTAGACTTACTGTATCTGTTTAACAACAAAATATCTGGTGTGCTGACAAACTCTATATGTGAGCTCTCGAGCCTGAGATATGTAAACCTGAGCAATAACATGCTGCGCGGAGTGATCCCACAAGATATCGGAAACATGACTCGTCTAGAGTCACTACTCTTGCACGATAATTCCCTTGTCGGCCCAGTGCCACTGTCACTCGGCAAGTTGCAGAAATTACGAGATTTTTATGTATTCAAGCCTTACCAGTCGGAGTCCAGTTCTGGTACACGGGCATTAAACAAAACTGCTTTTGAACGCATTATGGTATTCGGTCCGTCGCTTGGTATAGACAGTATGCACTGGGATTTTGCACGGGTTTATGGTCGTGAGAGAGATGCTAGAGATGATGATAGTGTGACATTGTTCAGTAAAGCTTTGTGAATGTTTAATATCTAGTGACAAATTTAAACTACTGAGGAGCAGTTGAATGATTTGTCACATAGTTCATTCATTGTAGGTACCATACTGCTGTACCCACCATATGGTATAAATTTGACTTCAGTTTCATAAAAATGAAGTCAAAAAAATGTCAAACATTTTCAAACATTTTGTCTTTGTCAGTAATTAGGCAAATGAAGCGAGGCATTCCTATCTCGCTTTTTGTGACTGAACCCACGAAGGACTTTCTTTTTGGAATTTGCTATGACGTTCTGCGTAATCCACATCAATGTTCAAATGGTCACTGTTATTGCTCCGATTGCATTCGCATGGCATTGGAACACAAATGTGCTTGTCCCATCTGCTCTGTAAAATTGTCTAAAGATTTGTTGGGGAGAAATCTGTTGATTGCGGGTCTCATTGAACGTACAGTGACATGTGGTTGTCCTGATGTGTTTTCTGAGTTTGGGCTGAAGTCTACCTGCACTTGGTCCGGGCCATTGGAGGAACGATCAGAGCACATCACCAACTGTCCTGCAACCTTCCATTATTTGTTAAACGACTCAGTTCATGCTGTAAAGGGAAGGTGCTGAGGAGTGATCTTCAGTCACACATGCTGAGCGTGTATCAACGCAATCCTGAGCTCATGCTGGAAGTGTTTAACAAAATCCAAAGCACTACCGCAGATGAAGACTACTCCGGTGATCTTGCGGATGGCCGCCGCGAAGGGCAAGGTGTGCTCAGAGACAGCGATGGGTCCACTTATTCCGGCGACTGGCAGAGCGGACTGCGATCAGGATACGGTGTCTATCGCTCCAAACATGGCGAGACGGTGTACCATGGTCAGTTCGAAGCTGATCTGCCCCATGGTCGCGGTGTCTTGAAGCAGCAGTCTGGCGGTTTCGTCGAGTATGAAGGAGACTTCGCCGCGGGCAAGAGACACGGGAGAGGCACTCAGAAGTATTTAGACACACGTGGAGTCTATGTGGGAGAGTGGCTGGACGACAAAAGGCACGGGCACGGTGTGTGCACGAGAGCCAATGGTATGGTGTATACTGGTGCGTTTGTTTGTGATAAGTATCATGGTATGGGAACGGTGGTGTTCCCAAGTGGTTCTAGGTATGTCGGTGAGTTCGCGGATGGTGTGATGTGTGGCCGCGGTGTCTACACTCACACCAGTGGCGCGGTGTACGAAGGCAACTTCCGCAACGACGCCTCTCACGGGTATGGCTACCAGAAGTACGCCAACGGCACGACCTATCAGGGTGAGTGGGTGGAGGACCGTAGAGAGGGTCACGGGAGGATCGTGTATCCAGATAAATCTACGTACACCGGGTATTTCCTGAATGATCTGTATAGTGGCCACGGCACGTTTTCTTGTGAGAAT
>CAYYMF010000141.1:0-3822 GCA_964472755.1 uncultured Chitinophagales bacterium
AAGATTACCCGGTCGGATTTCAAGCCTGTCTGCCTTATCCCCTGGCTACCTTGGTTCAGCACTATGACTGGATGACATAAAAAAACGACAATGGTTCCCATAAGAATATCAGTCAACACATCCAAGAAGACTGGAAATTAGAGTTGCCAAAGTCAAAACGGTCTGTGATCTGTTCATCACTGGCTTACTCCTGCAAGACATCAGACCATTCAGGCTCATCCACTGCTCAACACTGACCCGACGTGACCAATGTGGATTTTTCAAGGCTGAATATATCTACAAGACCATCAAAAAATTAGTGGTGAGATTGGACTGGTGGAAAATGACAGAGAATTTGCTACCATGGATATTGTGCGTTGGGACGCCATTTTCAAGCAGTGCTTCGAACATTTGCTATCTTCCACTGAAACAGTAATCGGTAAACCCGTTTCCAAGCCAGGCGAACTCAGTATTGCCGCATATTTTATGACTATTTGAAGAAATGTAGACTGTGAGTGATGCAAACTGGAAGGAAATTGATATTGCTCTGACCTTTGTTCTCTGTTATTCTGACTCTTCTGTTCTCTCTGCTTAATTGTTTCTGTTCTATGCTTTAATAATAATCAACTGCTGTTCACCTTTTGTTTTGTTGTTTGGATGAAATAATGAAAACTCGGACAAAAAATAAACCATCACAATGAAGAAATCACACAGCTGACCACCGTCATCGCTTCACCAGCATTTCAGAACTTAGTATAGACTTGGAAATGGAATCTAAAGAAGATGTGTCTGCTGTCTTTGTTGATTGCCACATATAAAGTTGTCATTTGATGGTTCCAAGCTGCTCAGAATTAAGCATTGCAAGTAAAACACATCTAATATTCAAACTATCTCTTTTTAAAGAAAACATCCTGTAGTTTCCAGACTTTAAATTTCAGCCTTGACAAATAAAAAATGATGGAGCATTTATAAATCTTGTGACCTTAATTAGTGAACGAAACTTGATGCGATTTGGTGCATGTGGTCAAAAAAAATCACGAAACGTGGTTGTTTCGTGAATGCTTACCTTCTATATATGCTTAACCATGGTATAAAAAACATACCAGGTATTTTTTTTTTTTAATTGAAAGACATTCGGTGTTATTGGTGATCAAATCGGCAAACCTTTTCAAAGGAGACGCATCAGAGTATTTTACTATGCAGAGAGTTGTTTCAGTTCTTGTTGTAGCGATAAGCGTCTTTTGTCAGTCAAGTTTGGCCGCTGACACGATCAATTCCCATTTACCAAGTTCATGGGAGCAGTTTGAGGCAGAACATGGAGGTTCCATGGAAAGCTTGTTCCGTCAGTTCAAAGCTGTTTTTAAAAGGGAGTTCGCTTCCAAATCCGAGGAAATGTCTCATTTCAGTCTTTTCGAGCAGAGAACTAAGGCAATTTTCGACTGGAACAAGGGAAACAAACAATCTTACTCCAAAGCAATCAACCGTTTTACTGATTTGACTGCCAGCGAAAGAAACAGATTTGTTATGCCTGAAACTAAAGTCGATGTGAGTTTTTCACGAGAGAATAGAGTTTTAGTTTGCTGACTTTAATTTCTTTTGTACAGGACTCTAGTGCTCTGCGTATCAGCAGCCCTAAGGGCACTGACATTTTGACAAAACCCCTTAAAGGCGCTGGCGACTCAAAGATCTGCGATCTGCGTCCCTTCATGACTGCAGTGAAGGACCAGAAGTCATGCGGATCTTGCTGGGCGTTCGGCACGATGGGCGCTGCCGAGGGGTCCCATCTGCTGTGGTCCATGACGGACAGTGAGGGCCAGGCCGTCTCCTCGAGCCTGAATGATGGCTGGCAGCTGTCCGAGCAGGTGCTGATTGAGTGCTGCTGGGACGAGTACGACAGCAACGGCTGCGGCGGCGGGGGCACATCTGGTCCCATGCAGTGCGCCTTGGACATCGGCGCGCTGCCCTCCACCACTGCGCACCCGTACCTGGCTACCACGGAGAACAGGACCTGCAGTCACTCCAGGACTCAAGCCGGTGCGTACGTGTCCTCCTGGCACCAGCCCTGTGCCCGCGCCGATGAGGCCTGTCAGAAGCGCCAGATGGGCGGGGACGGGTGCGACACCTTCGCGGCGGTGGCCTTCAAGACCAGCATCCAGGTGATCGATTCATTCTACGACTACGCGGGCGGTGTGTACAGCGACCCCGCCTGCCCGGACAACAAGCACAATCACGCGGTGACCATCGTGGGTTGGGGCACGGATGCGTCCACGGGCCAAGACTACTGGATCATCCGCAACTCGTGGGGCCCGGATTGGGGCCTCGGCGGACACATCTACATGGCGCGCGGATCCAACATGTGCTGCGTGGCCTGCCAGAACCTGTTCTTCCAGTGAAGACAAATGCAGGCGATTGAGAGGGCCAAGGGTGGTTAATTTTTAAATATTTTGAGAGATTGCTGTTATGAGCCTGATGTATTGCTGAAAGGATGGGAAGATTGAGAATAGACTACTACTTCTGTTATTAGTCTGATATTCATAGTTTGGTTTATGTTTTGTTTTTTAAACTTATGCAAGCATTGACCATTGGTTGATCCCAATTGAGCATTTAAGAGTTTATCACGCCTAGTTGTTGTTTATAGCAAGTTTTACCTGGTTTATCTAATAGTTGATGGTGAACTAAAGATTTGTTCCAGCAACTAATTTGAAGATTTACATAGTGTAGGGGTTGAATAACGTCTATTTAAGTCTGTGATTTTGTGAATTCGAACTCCACTGCTGTAAAAATGGCATCAACGTCTCCAAGGAATCTTATGATTCAAAAGCATGCTGCACTGGAATCTTTACAAGTGCTCGTTGTAACTTGGAATGTTGGTGCGAAAATTGAACAGAAGAGTGAAATAAAGAATTTACTATTTTCTGGAGGAAAAGAAGATATCACAGCCTTTCCTGATATAGTCGCTGTGGGCCTACAAGAAGTTGTGGAATTGTCAGCGTCAAATGTTGTGGGAAGCGCAATAGCTGGTCAGAGCAAAGATAGAACGAGCAAATGGCAAGAGATGATAATGGAAACATTTGAGTCGCTCAATCTCAAGTTCGACGTCGTGGCATCCATGAACATGGTGGGACTCTATGTGGTGGTGTTTGCAGCTCAAAGTCGACGGTCCAGCATCTCGAAAGTGCAAACCAGCAGCTATGCGAGGGGTGTGGGTGGTGTTCTGGGCAATAAGGGTGCAGTGTATGTGAGAATGGACATTCTTGATACTTCTGTTTGTTTCGTGTGCGCGCACTTTGCGGCACATAGGGAGCAAGTGCAGAAGCGCAACGAGGACTTTCACGCCATCCTGAGCCATAAGTGCTTCCCTGACTACCTGGCTACCAATGTGGAGCACCTCTTCGCTACCGCCACCAAGTCCGCGCTATCGGTGCAGCTACAGCAGAATATCACAGATCTCAAGCGACGTGTGGCGGCCATCGAGGCCAACCGTGCTAAGGACCAGCTCGTGTCGCTGTCCCGCTTCCAGGCGCCTCCAGTCACGTCTCCGCTGCCACCCACGCAGTCGCTGTCCGCACTCCCGAGCGACGGCAGCGGGTCCGCAAAGCACGACGCGATTGCGCAGCTGCCCCGGCACTGCGCGGACGACCATGACGTGATCATCTGGCTGGGCGACCTGAACTACCGCATCGTGGACGGTATCGACACGAGCGTGGTGTACGACATGATTGAAAGCCGCCGCAGCATATATCTAGCGCCCTACGACCAGCTGAACCAGGAGCGGGACAAGGGCGCGGCCTTCGCGCATTTCCACGAGGGCCTGCTCACCTTCGAGCCCACGTACAAATACAT
>CAYYMF010000142.1:0-3744 GCA_964472755.1 uncultured Chitinophagales bacterium
AGTCGTACGACAGGTATCTCTCCATGACCTCCAGCGCGAGGTCCAGCGCCCCAGACTTGCGGTAGATCAGCACCAAGTTGTGCGCCGTCTCACGGGTCACGCACAGGTCGGTGCGGGCCAGTACGGGATTGGCGTCGGCTATCTGCAGGGCGAGCATGTACTGGTCCGCGGCCAGGGAGTACAGCCGTATGTCGTGGAAAGCGCGGCCCAGGTTGTAGAGGGTCTCCTGGTGCATGCCCAGCTGCGTCAGAAAGTCGTGGTGCGCAGACCCATCGCTGCTACTTGTGCCGCAGCTGGGCACAAATACGCTGACCCGATCCACCACTGACACAGCCGCCATAGGTTGCTTGCGGCGCACCTCCGCATATCTATGCAGGAACATGAGTCCCTTGGCCAGGCACTCGTGCTTGTGCTTGATGTGTGAGTGGTTGCTCAGCATCAGCAGGTACGTCGCCACACACAGCACCGTGAGCGGTTGCGTCGGGTCCACACAGAAGGCATCGAGATAGAGGTCCAGGGTGTCGTTCAGCCGCCGGGAGAGACCTGCCACATGGGCAGCAAGCAGATTCGCCACGGCGCTATCCTGTTTGACAGTTCGCAGTCGGGCAACGGGCAGCGCAACCTCGATGTACTTGCTGGCGGCGGTGGACTCAAACATACTGGACTCCGCCACCACACCGCGGAAAAGCGCGTTCGCCGCCACCACATCGCAAGGTGCCTTAAACAGTTGGGTGGCAGCGTTTTGCACGGCGACGGAATAGTTCTTAGCTGTCAGCACGAAGGGGTCGGCGTTGTCCGCGATGATGGCCGCGTTCTTGAAGTCGTTGAACATGAGTCCGCCCTTCACACCCGTGTGTCGGTTCGCCATGCGAGCATTGCGCCTGACTCGCGGGCCGGGAGCGACCACCTGCACCTTCCTCTTGCGGGTGGACAGCTTGTTCAAACGCCCCTTGTGCTTGTCGCCTGCAATATCCGCATTGTCACCACCATCCTCCTCCTCCGCCTCATCGTCCACGTAATCCGAGTCATCGTCGTCCTCATCGCCCTGCGCCTCCATGGCCTCCCTACGTCTGCGCTCCTCATCCTCTTGGTCCTGATCAATGGCGAACACTGCAGAGAAGTCCCGCTCCGCGATGCCAATGCGCGACCGCCGCCTCGACTGGCTGCAACCGCGACGCAGAGACATGAGCGTGCACGCGTGCATCAGCTCGCTTGACATCTGCTTCATGACGGTCTCGTCGCCCTCTTCTGCCATGACGGAGCCGATCAGGGCTATGAACTCCGTGGCCTGCGCGGCCATCTCCATCAGCAGCGGTTTGCCTAGCAACTTCTCCACGCTCACAAAGTCGCAGAGCGCAGACACGAAGCGCCCGCATACATTTTGTGTGGCATCGAGCCAGTCCTTGGGCGCGTAGTGCAGACAGCTGTCGGTGGCCACGAGGTCTCCCATACTCACCACAGCCTTGGCCTTCTTGCGCCGCTTCTGCACAGAGCTGTCGATGATGCCGGCCGCCACCGAGGACTTGAAACACCAGTGCTCCAGCAGCGGCACCACCACGCTGCAATAAGATAGCAGGTCCCTGTCGCCGCTGCCGTCTCCACCACCCTCCAGGAACAGATAGGTCCACTCCACGAGTGCGAATACCTCGTGCTGTAGAGCGCTGCGGTCCAGCTGACGGGACTCGCTCGGGCCACCGCGACTACCGAGCTGCTTACTATTGCCACCGTCTTCCTGCTCTTCGTCAGCATCGCGCCCGCCCGCACCCACCAGGACCGCGTTTTCATCCATCGGGTCAGCGGAACCGCCCAGCACGACCTGCTCCTCCAGCGGGTCCTCGCCCTCCTCCTCTTCCACCACCGCCATAGCATCAGCGGCGGTGGTATCAGTTGACTTGGGAGCATTATCTGCGGAACCTGTTGTGGTGCCACTGCTTGCCGTCAGAGGCTTCTCCATCGTCCCGCTGCGCAGGGTCTCAAACTCCGTGATGACGCCCAGAAAGTGCGCCGATAGCTGCCCAAAAACTTCCTTAGAATTCTGAGAAAAGTGTAGGCGAGTCAGCTCGGCGTATTTACTCAGAGCCTCCACGTCCAAGTCATTAAAGTGCAGCGCCGCCGAGTACGCCCCGTAGGCCTGCTCCTCTTTCCCGGACAGGGCGCAGTAGGCGTTGCCCACATCGCGCCACATGGCCCCGATGCTGGCCCCAGCCTCTCGCACGCGGTCCAGGTCCACCATGTTGGTGCCACCGCTAGACGCATTCGTAGCGGCGCTGAGAGCTGCATGTGAGGCCATCAGCACCTTGAGCCGAGCCGACACTGACATCAAAAGTTTCTCTGCGCGAGTCAGCATTCCAACCGCAGAGAATTCCTCCGCTACGCGAATCCGCTGCCGCAGGAGGAACACAGATGTCTCAGACAGTACCGATTGTGGGTCATCACATTCTGGAGCCAGACTATACGCAGCATCCTCCGTCGCACATGTATAAGTTTCGCTTAACCCCGCGTGGAGATCATCCTCCTCTTCCTCACTGTCGCTGTCCGCCATCATCATCGAGGACAGACGATCCCCGCTAGACGCCGCACCAGCCTGAGCACCCACACCAACCCCTGTATCGTCCGCCTCTAGTTGCAGCAGAATCGGGTTAAGGATGGCCAGGCCGGTTTCCACGTCCTGTTCCGAGCCCAGGCGCATCTGGCAGATACCCAGCAGCAGCGCCAGGTCGCTGGGGAACTGCGGAAGATTGTGCGCCGAGTCCAGCGGCATCGAGGCTGTCACTGCCTGGAAACATTCCACAATGATGTTAATGAGCTCCACCGATGGCAGCAGCCCGTCCCGCCTCTGCAGTAGCAGGTCCACGGCCTTGCGCACTGCGAAGAACATTTTGTCCAGGTTGTCCACCACCTCCGCGCCACTCTTACGCTCGCAGCGGAATGCCACCAGTGAGCTCAGCGTCTCATTGTCAATAGTGTCGGTGCCCAGCCAGTGGAACACGAACCGCAAATATGCGCTGAGCGCCGTGTCCGTCAGCCCAAACTTCTCCGCTGTGGTGCCAAACTCCACTAGGTAATCCGTGGCACCGGGGTATTTGTTCAGCAAAACACGTAGCATCTCGCGCGCCTTCTTCACTCGCCCAGTTTTCAGAAGCAGGAAGATCATATTGCCGTAGAAAGAAGGCTCTGGTTCAATTTTGATGCATTTTTTTGTGGCTGCTATAGCTTGCTCATATTCTCCAAGAATTGTGGCCATGTTTGCAACCTTTTTCCACACCTCAACAGATTTAGGGGTAAATGTAGCCGCCAACGCATAGAGCTGTAACGCACGCAAAAAATCATTGCTGTCCTCATAAATAAGACCCAATATGTTGTATGGTTCAGCCAGTTTTGGTGCCTGACGCGATATTAAAGATAATATGTCAATTGCTTGCTGTGTTTCGCCGTTGATATAATGCAACTCGGCATTTCCCAGCTTTGTCAGTATTTCGGGAGGTAAATTGCTTCCGGATGTTAGCCCAGTTCTCTTTCTTCTCTTATTCTTATTCCATAGGGTCTCGGCACTCGGGCCGAACAGTGGGAAAGAGTTCATCAGCCTTTGGAGATATCAGAAAATTGCCGTTGTGCTATCCGAATGACCGTCCAACAGACAAACGAACAAATGTACACTTGTTTAAGTCTACTGTAATACTCCAACAAATACTTTATTACTGTACTGTTATTATTAGGCGCTTATCAAATTTCACTGATACCGAG
>CAYYMF010000143.1:0-3714 GCA_964472755.1 uncultured Chitinophagales bacterium
AAATAAGCTTCAATAATATTCCATATCGAGGCGGCAGAATCGGCATGCAGATGGGCTGTAATTTCATCACAAATCAACAGGCTCGGCCTGCATAAAAGGGTCCGTATAATGGCCAAACGTTGACGTTCTCCCCCACTACACTCATGCGGTTTTTTATTTAATATAGCCGGATTTAATCCATATGCTCTACACGCTTCTTCAGCCAACGTAAAACGTTCAGACTTTTTTATTCTTTTCTGAAAATAGGCCGCATCGGTTAAGGCTTTCCAAATAACTAAATGGGGCGGAAAAGAATCGTAACTCTCCTGATGAATCCATCCTATTTTCTGTATAATTGGTCTCTCGGATTTTTGCACGAAAGGCATAGACCAGGATCCTTGAAAAGGCAGGGTGCGACAAATAATTTTTGCGAGCGAACTTTTGCCCGAACCGCTTTCTCCGGTTAATAAAATACGCTCCCCCTCATGTATATTTAAAGAAAAAGGTCCCATTGTAAATGATGGATAAGAAAAATGTATATTTTCAAGGCTTAACAAGACCTTATCACCAGTAAAACTTTCAAATAGGAGATTTTTTTTAGGCTTATCTATATTATCTTTAATAGTTAGCTTATTATCAGTTAATTCTAATATAAAATCGGCATATTGTTGTAAAAATTGAGTAGAATGACTAACCCACAGTATGCCTCGTGAATTTTGCAGAGACTCCCTTTTCATTATGTTAACTAAAAGCTGACAAGAATGGGCATCGAGTCCGGCATTTACTTCATCGAGTAAAATCCATTTTCTATCCGACAATAAAGCCAATAAAACCGCAAAGCGTTGTTTTTGTCCCCCCGACAATTCAAAAGAAAAGCGTGGCAATAAATCCTTACTCAATTCCAGTTCGGCCATATAATTGAGCGCATGAAAAAATTCTAAATTTCTCAACATGCACATTTCGCGCAACTGGGTTTCCATATTCAACTGAGGGTTCAGTGCGCTGGATGGGTCTTGAAAGACGTAGACCAATTCCGAAGGGTCTAATGATGCATAGCCGACCGATTTTAATCCGCTCGGTAAAATACCACACAAGCTTTGCAGCAACAAGGATTTGCCTATGCCGCTTTCACCTTGTATAACATAGAAATGGGGAAAAAGAAAGTCGAAACTTAGTTGGGGCGTTAAAGCTTTCTCGTCGAGAAAAACCCGCAGATCTTTTACACAAAGATCCATAGATTAAGTAGTTTGGTCGGCACTGGAGACGGCATAAACGCGGAGATTGAGTTTACCATAACCAAACTCAGCAGATTCATCAACCAGTTCTATACGTGATTCGCCGTTCGATTCGGCATTGGGAGCTATCCATACATAAACGCCCATTTGCAAATCTGGTTTTCCAAATTTAGAATTGAAATAATTTTGAAAATCTGTAGCGACAGAATCGGCCAGGCCTTCGGACTCCAAAGAGATATTCATTTCGATAAAGCGAAGAGCGGTTTCTGCGAAAACATATTTCACGTCCACCATATTATCGGCATCAATGGCATAATTATAGACCAGATTAAAGCGAGAGCGAATAACCAGGGCCGAATCATATTCCATTTGTTCTACAACGGCATATTCCTCGCCAAGCTCAACGCCGCGAACAATACCAAAAGTATCCTTAAGCGCATGCATAAATACGCTTTTTTCGCTAGTTTCAACCGGGTTAGGTTGTTTTCCCGAACCACAAGAATAGAGTCCGACCGTCAATACGAAAAGAGAAAATAAATATTTCATAGCATAAAAATACGATTATCTTCCCAATTTAACCAAAAGAACCGAAATATCAGCCGGAGAAACACCGCTAATACGTGATGCCTGGCCCAGGTTATCGGGTTTAATTTTCATTAATTTTTCACGCGCTTCGTGAGAGAGCGAAGGCAGTGCGAGGTAATTAAACTCTTGTCCCAAAGGAATATGTTCCAGTCTTTGCATTTTATCGGCCATTTCCTTTTCTCGTTGAATATAGCCTTCATATTTCACCAGGGTTTCAACTAAATCTATTTCGTCGAGGTGTAGGTTTCGATCCATCCCTATATGTAAGGCTTCAAATATTTCGGGAATCTGAATTAGGTCTCTCAAAAACACATTTGGGCGACCTAAGACAGAGTCGAGTTTTACTTTTTGTTTGAGGGCTGAAGACTTTTGTTCTTCCAGATAGGCGTTTACTGTTTCCGGGCTTACGCTTAATTTCAAAACATTCTTTTTAAGTTGTTCGACCTTACTCTTTCTATCCATAAAAACAGTCCACCTATCTTCTTTCACAAGGCCTATAGCCTTTCCTTTTTCGGTGAGCCTAAAATCGGCATTGTCCTGACGAAGCAGGATACGGAATTCGGCTCTGGAAGTAAACATTCTATAGGGTTCATCGGTACCTTTTGTAATCAGGTCATCAATCAGTACGCCTATATAAGCTTCATCCCTACCCAATACGAATGGAGCGAGTTCATTAATTTTAAGATGTGCATTAATACCCGCCATTAAGCCTTGGCATGCGGCTTCTTCATAGCCGGTGGTACCATTAATTTGCCCTGCGAAGAAAAGATTTTCGACAAGTTTGGTTTCCAGACTATGTTTCAATTGTATGGGTGGAAAATAATCATATTCTATGGCATAACCGGGACGAAACATAATGGCATTTTCGAAGCCCGGAATTTTACGCAAGGCTTTATATTGTATATCTTCGGGCAGACTGGAAGAAAAGCCGTTTACATAGATTTCGACCGTATTTCTACCTTCGGGTTCCACGAACAATTGATGGGCTTCTTTATCCGAGAAGCGGCTAATTTTATCTTCAATGGATGGGCAATAGCGGGGACCTAGTCCTTGTATACGGCCATTGAACATAGGAGATTTTTCGAATCCGGTTTTCAGGATATCGTGTACTTCTTGCGAGGTATATGTAATATAACAGCTCAATTGATCTTTGAGCGGCGAATTTTCTAAATAAGAAAAGCTAGAGACCTCTTCGTCGCCGGGTTGTTCTTGCATGGCGGAATAATTGAGCGAGCGCCCATCTAATCGAGCCGGGGTACCGGTTTTCATACGTCCGCTTTCAAATCCGAGAGATTCGAGTTGCTCTGTAAGTCCGTACGAAGCCTTCTCCCCTGCCCTGCCGCCTTTCAGCTTGGTTTCGCCCACGTGGATAATCCCATTTAGGAAGGTACCGTTTGTAAGCACCACAGCCTTTGCATGGAACTCAATGCCCATAGCCGTTCTCACTCCATACACACGCTTATCTTTAACCAGCAGGGACTGTACGCCATCTTGCCAAAAATGCACATTGGGAATTGCCTCCAACTGCATACGCCACTCCTCTGCAAAGCGGGTGCGGTCGTTTTGGGTACGGGGACTCCACATGGCGGGGCCTTTAGACCGATTCAGCATACGAAACTGAATAGCCGTTTTGTCCGAAATAATCCCCGACAAACCACCCAGCGCATCCACCTCACGCAAAATCTGCCCCTTGGCTACACCACCCATGGCTGGATTACAAGACATCTGACCAATCTTAGTCATGTCCATGGTAATCAACAAAACCCGAGACCCCATATTTGCTGCCGCAGCCGCAGCCTCATTACCGGCATGGCCGGCGCCAACAACAATCAAATCGTACTCCGAAAACATATACATTGTTTCACGTGGAACATTAAATTAACAACCTGTTTCACGTGGAACATTAAAGTCCCAC
>CAYYMF010000144.1:0-3681 GCA_964472755.1 uncultured Chitinophagales bacterium
TAGATTAAAGCTGGTACAGACTGTACCATGTGTAAGTGTAAGTGTAAGTGTAAGTGTAGGTGGCATACTTTGAAAGTTCTGCCCGTCTGTACGCGGTTCTGCCCCTCTCGTTCCTGACTACTAAATCATCCACTCACTGCTCACTCATTATTTACAACATGTATAACGTCTTGTCTCAATGTTCTGCTTCTCTACAGTCATGTTTTACTCTCTCGGTGCCCATCGCCTCTAAGTCGCCTGTAATAGCGATTTGCGCACGGAGAACGGAGTGGTACACGGGAGGTCCAAACAACCCGCCCAGCAAACACCTACTCAGTCAATTCTAAGTTGACTAAAGGGAGGGATGGTTCAAGAAATAAACTCAATGTCTTGACGTTCACTTGACTTGTTTGCTCAATCTTCTAAGGATTTTCGTGACTCAATCCTTTTGCGTACGTTAGATGGAGGTCAAAATGCCTAATTTGCTTTTACTGTATATTATATTTATTATTATTATTATTATTATTATTATTATTATTATTATTATTAGCGTTTCGCCTATTTTAAGCAACAGAGAGAGGCAGTATATCGTGCGCGCGAAATAGAATTCCTACAGTATTGCCAAAATCATCGGATTTTTATCGTTACAAATTAAGCCAACTGCTTCAAAGAACACTGAACACAACTTCACTAAATAGCACTTATTCTCTAGAACCACTAATTCACAGGCAAAACACTTTAACCTTCAACACCAACATGCTCCCCTCGAGATTACATCATTAGCAACTCTTTCTTGGCAGTGCCGGTGAGGGAGGGCTTGTTGGGCTTGGGGCGACCCACTCCAGTGGCCAGGGAAATAACGCCGTCCACTTTACCATCTTTGGCGTCCAGAATGCGGAATGTCTGTGGAATGATGCAAGCAAAAGCAGTGATACCGTGGTACAACACATGACAAGAGATACAATAAACCAAACAACAAAGCAATACATACATATATTAGAAACCTTGCCTAGTAGTAAACAAAAGCAAATGCATCCATCCACTCCAAAGAGCGCACAATGGCATAGCAGCGCAACATCACGTCAGCCGATGAACCCAAACTAAGCCCCCACTCTTGACTTACCTCGAAGAACTCGTTGATGTTCACGCATCCCGAGCCGTCGAAGTCCATCATCTGGAGGGTGTGGTCGATGTTGGTCAGCTGGCAGTCCGGGTGCAGCGACTGATTCAGAACTTCGCAACCCTCTCTGAACTCGTCCAGAGAAATTACCTGCAAAGAGAGACAGAGACAGAGACAGAGAGAACAAGCGCAGATTAACGGTAATGGTTTGTACAGGAAGTTTGAACTGCATTTGTACTTGTCAGACACCAAATAACTCGCTCTGTCCCACACCTACATGTACACACGTCCACACAAATCACACACAAGTCCACACACACGGCCACTCATCATCAACTCACCCCGTCGCCGTCAGTGTCGAAGTAGTAGAATACCGTCTCGAGTTTCTTACGCTGGCCATACATGTCGTCCATGGCGCCGAAATTGGCTTCGTTGCGGGTGCTGCTGCCAATGATACTGTGTGCAAAGTGGGAGAGAGAAATAGTGAGAAGGAAGATAAGAGAGTGAGATAATAATCTTGAGGGACTGTAGAGTAACTGTTCGGTCACACAAAGCTCATGATATAGTCAAAAAAAGATAAGTTATGAGTTCAGCAGTATTCTTCGCCACACTGACCTGTCTGTGTCGTCGTCATGCTGCTTCTTCCTCTCGACAGAGAAGTCTTCCAGAAAGATGCGATATGCCACCGACGTGTTAGACAAACACTCTGGCGTGGCGATGGTTGTAATGATCGAGAGCCAGCGGATCTTAATCTGCGTGATTCTCTGCATGACTTCTGCCCACTCAATACGCGACACCACACCGAGGTTCTCTGTATCAATGGCTTCGAACGCAGAGGACAGAGCGGGTTTCTTTTTCATAATCAACTCAGTCAGTGAGAGTTTGTTATTATCTGCTATATTTGTTGTCGCAACCGTGGTCTTGTAGCGTCTTACGGTGTAGTGTAACTCACATTTCCCTTCTGCGACTGGAACCGATCCTTGGAATGCATGGTTAAGATATATCAGATAAGCCCCCTCGTTGTCACCATCAATGTAATTGCTCGCACTGAACAACGTACAGAGTAAGGGACATTCTGGTGGATTGGTTAGGTCAGTCAAGACGTTGTAGTAGTCTTTATTCTTGAGAATCGACGTGGCGAAGGGCAGATCGTACCCTCTATACGCACATTCATGACTTCGGACAACCATGTTGAGCCCATTATTTCGCATAAAGGCATGGGCGATATCTGGGCCAAAAGACACTCCAGCACCACGTGGGTTAAGGTAGCATCCCTCCTCCTCAGTGGGGTCTGACCACATTGCATCGCGCTGTAACTGTTTTAAATATTCCAGTCTAGCCTCTGCCGGTGTTGCACCCTTGATATTCTGAGGGTATGGAATCGGTGGTTTGACGTAATAATCATTGCGGGTAATTTCGTCCAATTCCGCCAGTGTAACTTTCGGTGTGTGGAACAGCCCTCCATGTACAATGAAAATCGACTGATTCACCACAGCAAAGAGAGGGAGGTAGCTGAACACCTCTGCAAACATCTCAAACAATAATTCATCATACTTCTCTTTGACTTCGTTCTCGAAACCATACACACGACAGACTGGCAAATCTTCATGATTCCCTCTGTTCAACACGACGTTCTCTCCACCCTCGGCGACATAAAATGCCAAGAGAATACAAACAATTTCGAGACCTTTATCACCTCTGTCCACGAAATCACCATTAAACACGAACTTATTGGTGCTGCTAGGATAGCCAGACTCATCTAGAATGTGCAGCAGATCGGTCAGTTGACCGTGCAAATCACCAACTACAGTGAGCTTGCAGTTATCTTTGACAGTGACATATGTGGTGTTTGGTTGTGCTTGAAGCATTTTGTATGCACGACGAAGAATCTTCACTACAGACTTGCGATTTAGTTTTCCACCTTTACGATAAACATCGACGATACTGATGGCCAATTCGGTATCAAATGTAGAATGCGTGATATCAAAGTCGTTAATGTCGACTGTCTTGGCAGTCTTATGACTTACAGTTTCATTTAAAGCGATGGAATCCAACTTGATAATAAAATCTCCGTCTTCTTTTTGGTCATCCAGATTTGATTTCGGATTTCCTTCGTCGTCGACTTCCACAGCTTCTTTCAAATCAGACTGCTCAAACTTATCAACTCCGGGAACATAATCCAACAAAGTTTGCATAAATACTGCCAAGTGCAACATTTCTGCCTCATCTTGTGTATCAAGATCAGCGAACATTTTCCACTGATTTTCAGCCTGTGCGACTTTTAAGGCCTTCGCTCTACGAGCACTTCTCTGAATAACGTCAACGGCCATCAGCTTTCTGGCCTCCATGTCATACTGTGGCTTGAGTTCCTTAGGTTGGTTCTTGACGGGCTGGTACACAGAAGGGCCTTTCTTGCCACCTTTTCTGCAACAGTTTCCCATTTCTACAAACTCAATTCACCAGACGCCAAATCCACTACCAACCAGTCAATAATGAATTACTCTGTGATCGATAGAGATTAACAGAGGTGAGTTGTTGTTGCCCACATTATTGTCGAGAGGCGAAATTTTGAGCAGAGAGAG
>CAYYMF010000145.1:0-3649 GCA_964472755.1 uncultured Chitinophagales bacterium
GTGAAATAATTATCTAAATATTTGTTGCGGAGCAACCATATTAGTTTCTATTGTTGCACTTTGAACATAATTTGGGAAAGTTTGATTCAATTGTTTCATAAAATCATTATCCTTATAATTTATAGCAATGTATTCCATTCTTTGTATCATTTCTTCAGCAGATTTTTTCTCATCAGCATATCTTTCTGCATAAGAATTGTTTGGCAATGAATAGAACCTCAAACAATCAGCCATATCTTTTAAGAATAATTCTTTTATTTTTTTTGCACCTTCGGGCTTTCCTGCTCTATAATATAAATCTATCCATTGAATGGCTAAAATATTAAAGAAGCGATTGTTTGGAGCATAATATGGAGCATTTACATACTGATATTCTTTTTTAGCCTTATCCAATACTTTTATGGCTTCATCATTTTTCCCATTTCTAATTAAATCATCTGCTATTGCAAAGTGTACACTCTTTTGGCTATTCATAATTCTAGCTGAATTTTCATCTACAAACATTTCTCGCTCTCCTAATCCGCCATATTTGAATTTGTTTTGTACTAAGTCAAAGTTTTTATCAGTATTCATAGCCATAAAACCACGTTGGTTTTCTTCAAATTTTACAGGAACAATTCTATTAATCAATCCTTCTTGAATCATATACTTATCCAAACCTTGATAATAAGATGATTCAACTGTATTTGCAAAGCATATAGGTCTGTTCCAATCTTCAGCTGCAATCATCGCTAAAACAGCTAAATCATAAATAATAACTCTGTCTTTTCCTAAATCCCAAACTATTTCATCTGTAATTAAGTCTTTGTATTTGTCAGGTACTACATTATTTTTTAGAGCAGCTTCTTTATTTACTTTTAATTTGAATTTTGTACTTGGGAAATAATTAACAGTTTCTCCTCCTTGAGTTTGTGCTTTATATTTCATGTCATCACTCAAAACAAAAGAAAGTATATTCGATAAATCATAATATTGATTTGGGTCTGCAAAGCCTGATTGCGGATTATAAGACAGTACTTGTCTTGTACTTCCTCTGTATTTGTCAGGTGTGAACTCTTTATGTAAAGGAATTGGAGCGGATTTGTTTTCTGCTCTAAATAACCCATCAATATACCAATCAACACCTAATAAACTCAAATTTACGATTCTTACATCTGTTCTGATACCTTCAACTTCCTGAGCATACCAAAGTGGATAAGTATCATTATCACCTTGTGTAAATAGAATGGCATTTGGCGGACAGCTTTCTAAATAATTACTTGCAAAATCTCTAGCCATAAATCTATTATGTCTGTTATGGTCATTCCAACCTTCTTTTCCCATAATATAAGGAACGCCCAAGAATAATAAAGATACCGCAATACTTGCTGGTAAAGCTAAACCTTTAGATTTTTCTCGTATCCATTCTGCAACTGCCAATACTGCGAAGCCTATCCATATACAGAAAGTATAAAATGAACCCACTAATGCGTAATCTCTTTCTCTTGGTTCTCGAGGCGGTTCATTAATGTAGATAATTAAAAATAGTCCAGTATTTAAAAATAAGAGCAGTAAAACTAATACATACTCTTTGCTTCTATTGACCATATAAACTAAGCCAATTAAACCTAAGATTAAAGGCAATAAATAAAATTTATTTCTCGCTTTCTGATTGGTAATTTGATAAGGTAAATTTTCTTGAGAACCTAATCTTGCATTATCAATAAATGAAAGACCAGAGAGCCAATCTCCATTGATTTTTTGTGTTCCAGCCATACCTTGATAATCATCTTGTCGTCCAGCAAAATTCCACATAAAATATCGCCAATACATATAGCCAACTTGATAGGTTAAAAAATAACTTATATTATCGCGAAATGTTGGTGTTCCCTGAAAATCTGTCCAATATTGAAACAGTTGTTTTGCATTAGCTCCATCATTTGTTGGTCCCATTCTTGGAAAAAACAACATATCCTCATCTTTATATTTATAGGAACGTTTGATATCTTTTACTTCATATTTTTTTGTTTCTTTATTAGGGTAAAGAACATCTCCTTTTTCATCAATTGCATAAGGTTGTGCATCAAACATTGGTCCTTTTAAAAAAGGTCTTTCGCCATACTGCTCTCTATTTAAGTAAGAAATAAGCGAATAGGCATCAGATGGATTGTTCATATTGATAGGTGGAAATGCAGTAGCACGAATTGGCACCATCGCATAAGAAGAGAACCCAATAAAAATCATTAAGGCACAAATTGCAGATAATTGCATATCTGCGTGTTTGATTTTATTGGCATAACGAATGATGGCTGCTAAAATGCCGAAGAATAAGATAATAGCAAAAATTAAACCTGAATTAAAAGGTAATCTTAAAATATTTACAGCAAAGTATTCGATTTTACTTGCAATTAATGGAGCTGTAGATACAACACCAACTTGTACTAATCCTAATACAAAGAATCCTACTATAAAAGCGATAATAAATCCTTTAATATTCGGTTCGTATTTTCTAAAATAATATATTAAAGCAGCAGCTGGAATTACTAATAAAGAAAGCAAGTGAACTCCAATTGATAAACCTATCATAAAACTTGCAAAAACCAACCATCTGTTAGCATGTGGCTCATCTGCTTCTTCATCCCATTTCATAACTGCCCAAAAGGTTATTGAAATGAAAAATAATGATGCGGCATAAACCTCTCCTTCAACTGCCGAAAACCAAACTGAATCTGAGAATGAACAAGCTAATGCTCCAACTAAGCCACTCCCCATTATAGATATAACCCTATCGATAGTCAAATCTTCTTCATTACGTGCTACAATTCTTTTAGCGATAATCGTAATAATCCAAAATAAGAACATAACTGCTCCAGCCGACATGACTGCTGATAAAAGATTTATCATAAATGCTACTTGAGAAGGGTCAGATGCAAATAAGGAAAACACCCTTCCCATCATCAAAAATAAAGGTGCTCCTGGAGGGTGAGCAATTTGTAGCTTGTAGGCACAAGAAATAAACTCACCGCAATCCCATAAACTTCCTGCTGATTCTGCGGTGGAGGCATATTGCCACAACGAAATGGCGAATACAATTAATCCTAATAAAGTATTGATAATCTTATACTGCTTTAGTTTCATTCAGCTATTTTTTTTGCTCAAAAATAGTAAAAAAGTATAGATTATTTTGATTGGCTTGTAAATAGTTGTTAAAATGCTTAGATTAAAGTGGAGTTTACTTTTATTAAGGATACATAAATTACTTTCTAATTAATGTGTTGTTCCATTTATTTCACCTATTTATTATCTCTTTAATTTCTTTACTCGGCATATTGGGTTTTATAATTCCGTACTCATTTTTAGATAGCCTTTTAAGTATCCAACTTGCTCGTCCAGCAACAGTAAATATATCATCATCTATTTGATAGTTAAGTGTATTATGTACCATATCGCCTGTTTTTACTCTACTCCAAATTGTAACATCATTGGCATTAGTTAATCCAACAAATGTAGTATCCGCTAAATCGTTGATTAATTTAGGAATGAGCCAACTGTATCGTACACTATCCATAGCTGCCCAAAATGGAATTCTGAAAATATATTCATAATCTTTCCTTGAATGTATAAAAGTTTCTATATCTTCTTTTGTATAATTTCGAATATCACGCATTAC
>CAYYMF010000146.1:0-3613 GCA_964472755.1 uncultured Chitinophagales bacterium
ATACTGAAGAAGTAAATGTAAGTACATGTATGTACCTGATGGTAACATACTTGGATGACAAATTGTGACATGACATATTCAGCAGTGTCATGCGCTCGTGCAATTTATGGATAGTTATATCTAAGTATTACTGAAGAATGGATAGAGTCAATGCAGTTCTTTGCATTAAGGGTGAAATTCATTCGCTTATAACCTCAATAAGACTGAATTCAAGATGGTCTATGCAACCCGCAAGACTTTCCAGAGACTCTTCCCACAATGACGACAGTAATCCGATAAATGCGTTCAGAAGATTAAACGAATATCTCGAAGGGTTGTATGATTTAGAGAAAGTGGAATGCGTATCGTACGTAAAACCATTTCATGATATAATTATTTCTGACAAAGCGAATGGACCTCTGACAAGTGCTGCGTTAAGTTCTCTGAGCAAGTTTATACTTTATGGTTTTTTTAAACCTACGTATCCAGGAGTAGTAGAGGGTATAAACTTGTTGGCGAACTCCATATCTCATTGCGTGTTTGAAGAAACAGACTGGGAATCAGATGAATTAATTCTCATCAAGTTGTTGGAGTTGTCTACTTTGTGCTTTCAGTGCGATGCTTCGGAAAAATTAACAGTCTCCTCAGCATGGGATGTATATAGTACTTGCATTTCGATCCACAATCACTATCGCGCCTCCAAAATATTGAAGTCTCAAGCTGAGAATGCTTTGGTGCATTTAACGCTCGCCACTTTCAACCGAGCGGCGTCTCTCAGTGACAATACCGTAGATCCTACCACGGATACTGACGATATGTCGCTGGTAGACGAGGCTGGGGTGATGCAGATGCTGTTGAAGGTGATGTCTGTGCTGGGTGGGTTCTGCGATATGCAAAAGAACACTCCCGAAACAGTGAAGTTCGCACTTCGCCTGGTCAACACGGCCGTGGAGGCCGGGGGACTGTCATTGGGCATGATACCCCCTCTTGTAGAGATGTTGCGCAACGATCTCTGTCGAAGCCTGCTGCGCGCCTCTCAGTCCGAGGACCTGGCGGTGCTGAGCGTCTCTTTGCGGGTGGTGTTCCATCTCTTCCTGTCCATCAAGAACCACATGAAGGTACAGCTGGAGGTCTTCCTCACTTCAGTTCATTTGCGTCTCATTAATGGTGGCGCCGGGAGCGGCTCCGCTGCCGCGCGCGAGGAGCTAGCTCTGGAGTCCCTTCTTGACTTCTGCCGCGAGCCTGCAGTCATGCGGGATCTGTTCACGAATTACGACTGCGACGTGCAGTGCTCCAACCTGTTTGACCTAGTCATCGGTGCGCTATGTGTACGGGCGCTGCCTAGAAGCCTCCTGGTTGGTACGAGGATTTCCACCAACAGTCAGGTAACTGTTGTTCCAACAGCACCTGTGGATGAGCGAAGCGTCAACTTGAGTCACTCTTCTGCTGTGCGCGTGAGCGTGCTGAACAAGCTCGCACTGGAAGGACTACTTGCTGTGCTGCGCTCGGTGGTGGGCCAAAGAGTCTCTCTTGATGAGTTGCGCCAACAGACGCCGACCGCTCAGCTTGATATTGCAAGTCCGGATGCCGTCCAGCTCCCTGATCCCAGCCACCTGAGGAGCGCACCCGCAGGAGTGTCATCCTCGCAGGCCCAGACAGAACATGTAGGAAGCACAAGCGGTGGGTCCCAGGCTTCGAGTGCCGTTTCCGCTGGCGCTGTCCCACTGGACGACCAGGTGGACCGGTGGTGTGAGGGCAGCGAGGACGTGGCGTCCGTATTGTCCTGCGGGGACAGCTGGCAGGTTCTGACGCCTAGTCGTGCAGGGAGCTTCACCAGCTTGCCCACTGCAACTAACCGAGATGGTACGCAGGGGAGCGATAGCGGAGATCATGGTGCCGTGCTGCAGACAGAAATGCGTGCCGCCGAGGTGAGTGCCAGCACACCGTTTCTGTTCACAAGTTATTGCTGAGGCGTCCAGTCCTTACGCAGGCTTTGCGCGAGCGAAAATTGATGAAGTCGAAGTTTAAGCGAGCTGCGGACAAGTTCAATAGCCAGCCTCTAAAGCAGGAGTGGTTGCGGTTCGCTATTGAGCTCGGAATAGTGAAGCCCTCGTTGTCGTCAACGAACGAGTGAGCGCTCGGCTGTAGACCGATGCAAACAACAATAATAATGGATCTTTCTGCAGGTGGCCAGCCGACGCTCGCTCAGTGGGTGAGTTCCTGCGATACACCCCTGGGCTGGGCAAGACGCAGATCGGGGAGTTTATCAGCAAGGGCCCCGCCGACCAGTACCCCTTTAACACAGCAGTTTTAAGAGAGTTCGTTGCGTTGTTCGACTTCTCAGGCCCGAACTCAACTTTTGACCGAGCGCTGCGGATGTTTCTGGGAGCCTTCCGCTTGCCTGGCGAGGCGCAGTGCATCGATCGAATTATGGAGGCTTTTGCGGGGCACCTGTTCAAACACCTGGGTCCCGGTCGGCCATTCGCGTCTGCTGACACAGCGTTCATTTTGTCGTTCTCGACCATCATGCTGAACACGGACTTACACAATCCCAACATTGCAGTCAACAAGAAAATGACCAAGTGAGCCCGGCTTTGCCATTATACATGAGAACGAAGTGTTAGTTATTGCATTCGGTCATTTTGCAGGGCGGAGTTCGTGCGCAACAACCGCGGCATCGACGATGGCAAGGATCTGCCTCTGGCGTACATCGAAACTCTGTACGACGACATTCGCGAGAGGCAGATCCAGGTTGACGTGGGAATCAATGACGCAACCAGCAGCACGCCTGGTGGCGGAAGTGCTGCAACTGGCTTCGGCGCAGTTGACTACGCGGATGCAGCCACTTGGGCAAAACTGATAAGCCAGAGCACTTCCGATCAGGCACCCGCCGTCTTCACACCCACAGTGGTAGCTCGCAGGTGCGCACACACGACGGGCTGTCCGTCCTCCTCGCCGCATGACCGCGACATGTTCCTTCTTATGTCGCGCCCGCTGCTTGAGACGATGCTGGCACTGTGGAGCGGCACCGCGGACGACCAGGTGACGAGGCGACTGTTCCGCGGAATGTGGGACTACGCATCAGCATGCCTCAACCTGAGCCTTCACTCGCTGTACAGCAGGTAGGAGGGGTTGGAGTAAAAGCTGTTCTTGGTGCTTTAAATCTGTTTCCCTTTGTGTTCTTTTCAGTTTTGTGCAGCTTCTGGCGATTCAAACATGCGAAACTTTATCCCGGTCACGGTCCACCGTCGTCGATAAGGCGCGTGGCCGGAAGAACGTGCTGGCTTGCCGAACGGACTACCGGAGGTGGAAGGCAGACTCCGGTCGCGACCTACATGCCCTGGTGGGCTGCAGCTTTGAGTCGCTGCTGGGTGACGACTCCGTGGACTGGTCTGAGGCACCCCTCGTACGGGGGGAGTTGATGCTGAAAATTGTCTTCCATGCTGCTGCGGCCCGTCCTTGGGTTCTCGCACAGGCGGCCTGGGTTGCGATTATTGAGTTGCTGGTCTGGTGCCGGTCGCGCGGTGCCTTGCCTGCTGAACTTGCTCAGATTGACGATGCACTGCTGGTCACAGGAAGTGATGGCAGCGGAGCGTCTGCGCAACCCTCCACATATGGCCGCGCTGCCTTCCTT
>CAYYMF010000147.1:0-3609 GCA_964472755.1 uncultured Chitinophagales bacterium
ACACTGGGCCCTCCGTCCAATAGACGCGACGAGGTCGGCGTCCTTATAAACAGATCCACAGACGACCGTGTCTTGGTGGGCTTCGCTGCCGCAGCTGTCTTCTGCTGTGTCATCGGCGAATTGTGCACCTGGCTGTCGAGGGATGTTGGCTGCATCTTGCTGGTGCTGCTCTTGGTCTGTAGGGAAACTGAATTGCCACTAATGCCACCCAGAAGCTTTTCGGTGGACGACGACGGCCCTGCAATCAAACTGACGCTGCTAATAGAGTTAAAAATAGCCGAGCCACCGAAGCTGTTAGCGTGCACATTGGACTGGCGCGATCGTTTCTTAGGCAGACCAGCCTGTGACACATTCTTGTTGGTGCCAAAACTGGCAAGGTCGGGCGTGCTGGCGGTGCCTGCGTGTCTCTGCATATCGCGCACGTAACGCTGAACGTCCTCCGATGTCTCCAGTGACGTTTTCTCGCGCAGACCAGGCTCGCAGGCGGCCAGATAGAAGGCGTCTTGCTGCATAGCGCCACTGCTCACGTACTGTTTGAGGAGATCTCGCTGCAGTCGCATGCGCACCACGGACTCGCCGGCAGTCTTGGCCATCAGTCGCGTGCGGTGGTCCAGCGCGTGGCTTTCTTCTTCCACACCCAGCTCCTTGAGCTCCTGGCGAGAGCGGATCGCCTCCGCCTGCCTGCGCTTGGATTCGCGCAGCGCCCGAGGGTCTGCTGGGGCCATGTCTGCCGCTCTCTTCTTGGCGTTATTGTTGTTGACAGTGGAGTCGATGGAACTCAGACTTGCCAGCATCAACCTGCGCTGGGTCTTTTGGAGGTCCATGAGCTTGCTTTCGTTGGCAGCCGTGATGGCGTCCGCGGATGTGGCCAGGAGATCCTTTAGCTTCTTGCGTGTCCGCCGGTGCTCAGCCCTGCGGTCCGCCACTGGAGGCTTGGCTTCGCCAAGTTGCTGCCTGTGGATGTTGGCCGCAAACACGTCGTTGCTCAGCGATCGGAACAGAGAGAAGGTGCGGCTTAGCTCTTCCACTACCGAGGAAGAGGGGATTTCCTCGGCTGTATCATCAGCGTCCCGCGAGCTAGAGCGGCTGCTACCCCGACTATTGGTACGAGACGCTTGCTCGCTGTCTTGGGGAGAAATGTACACATCTCCCCTCATTTGCGCCTGAACCACTGCTGCGTTGCGCATAAGCGCCCGGTACTCCAACTCGGAAAACACCTGGTCTGAGGCGCTCCTCGCCGAGTCCACCGCAGGAGTCGCAGCATCGGCATCGCTGGCTCCTCGACTTGCAGCATCGGCGCCTGTTCTGTGCAGTAATTCGTCGCGGCCGCTGAGAACCGAATCGGTGAACTCCAAAGGCACTGGGGGGTTGCTTTCTGCAGGCGGTAAAATAGGCTGCAGTTGTGCGTGGCGGAGCGGCAAACTGGCCGGCTGACTGTCGTGTTGCATGTTTTGAGTACTTGAATTGGGCACAGCACTTAGCACCGAGTTGTGCTGCATAAACGGGAAAGCGTTGGTGCTACCAACGGTAGAGGCCGGTGCCACAGGCGCGTTAAAGATCGAGGTGTCTTTGAGTGGATCGAGAATAGGCGCCAGCGTGGCCAGGGTCCGTCTGCTGTTGGTTGCGCTGGACAGCGGCCTGGGCATGTCCTTGGAGGTAAGCACGAAGCACGCGGGTGACACGTCTCTCTGGAGCGTCCACTCGTTGCCGTAGCTCCGGAGGGACACCGACGAGGCCATGCTGCCAGCCTTGCGGACGTCTTTCTTAGTGGGCGAGCCGTCGCGCGCCCTCAGGTCGGGGTACATGCGGTTCACCCGCGTCCACGTGAAGGAGTCTTCCTGGGACTGCTGCTGCTGTGCTTCCGCACTGGACTGCTTCAGCGGCGACACGCTACCCACCCCCATGTAAACTGGCGAGGCAGTCTTCTTTGTCTTGTAGGCGGACTTGCCCTCGTAGAGAGCCTTGTACCGCTCGGACCGCTTATTGAACGACGACGAAGTACCCTGGTCTTGCACGCGCGAACTGTGACTGGTTGCTTGGGAGAAGACGCTGCCGCCTAGACTGCGGGTGTCCTGGTGCTGTAGTAGCCCCTTGTACAGAGGGTCGAGGTGCACGGTTAGGGTACCATCGTCATCCTCCACCACATTGGTGCTGTTCAAAATGGCGTGTAAAATGGGCTTGGTCACGCGACTGTTCTTAAACTCGAACGGCTCGAAGGGCACGTAAAGGTCCTCCAGCTCCCCGTAACGCACCTCAGCTCTCTCTCGCGCGCGCAGATCGCTCTGCTCACGCACAAAGGAAGCGATGTCCTCGTGCTCCATGCGACGTGTCTCCTTTGTGCGCAGACGCAAGTCGCTCGTGTACAGCTCCTCCTCCCGCATCTGCGCGTTCTCATCTAGCACACGCTGCGCCTCGCGCTCGATCTCAAGCTGCATGCATCGCACCTCCTCTTCCTGTTGCCGCTTCTGAAGCTCGTCGACACGCTGCTGCTCCAGCCGCAAGATCTCATCCTCGGCCGCCTTGATTCGCGCGAGCTTCATCTCCTCGAAACCCTCGCGCAGTTTCCGCCGCCGAACAACACCCTCCGCGAGCCTCCTGTCGGTCTCCTCTTTTCGCAAACGTTCTTGTTCGAGAGTCTCGCGCCGATTCTTCTCTTCCTGCAAATAGTTCTCGAACTTGATCGCGTCCTCCAGCGCCTTAGCTGCCCGCGCCTGCTCCTCCTCGCGCAGCTCCTGCAGCTCGTCGCCATTGTGCACGCCTGACCCGTGCAGGAACTCGCAGCTTTCCTCGAAAATGTACCAGTACTCCTTCGGCACGCTGTGCAGAAAACTGAAGTTCTCCAGTGGAGCCTCTGGATCGACCACTTCGTCGCGATCCAGGGCAGAGGCCCGAGCGTTCAACTTGGTAGCTTGCGCCAATAGTTGCTGCTCCACGAGAGCATGTGTGGCCCGGATCAGATGGGAGCGGTGGTCCTCGGCAGTCATGTCGGCGCGGCCCTGCTCGACGCGTTCCTTCTCGCGGGTGAGCCACTCGTAATAGGCGCGTTTCCTGACACTCTCCGCCTCGGACTTGCGCATGAGCAGGTCGTCCGCCTCGAGGGCAGCGTCCGGGTACAGACCCAGGATCTGGCGGTGACTGTGGGCGTACTTGTACCGCGATGGGAACAGCTTGATGCGCTTGGGCGGTAACTCGTATTTGGGTGTCAGCAAACCCATTCGTGGGAACATGTACTGGGTGCCCAGGCGCGCCGGACCAGGGGGCCACATAAGCCGCATGACACTGAGCCGCCGACAGGTCAGAATGGCGTCGATATTCCTCCGCAGCAGATCAAAGCGCAGAAACTGGCCTCTGACTGTTGAGGCCGCTCGCTCGTAGCAGTTGAGCAACGTCGGCGAAGTCTTCGAACCTGACCGCGGGGTCCGCCGACTCAGAACTTGGATCCACTGAGCCACTTTTCTGAATCTCTACAGAAGCAGATGCGGCGGAAGAGGCTGGGCGGTCCAGTGCGCTCTCAGTGGGAGTGTCAGTTGTTGATTGGATGGACAAATCGTCGGTTGTAGACGCCGACTCGACGCCGTTTTCTCTGTCCAGTTTGTCTTGGATCTCTTG
>CAYYMF010000148.1:0-3602 GCA_964472755.1 uncultured Chitinophagales bacterium
ATCAGATATGAAAGAAAAATAAATAGTTTGGCATCAAATTTTATAATTTCTTCGGCAAACGATATTGAAATAATTCAAAAGTTCAATAAAAAGGCAACACATTTCATGAACTATTATCCAACTGTTGTGCCTCTATATTCAGCTACTAACTATCAAGAAAAAAAATATGACCTTGTATATTATGCAAGAATTACAAAAAGTAAAGGAATCGAAGATTTAATTGTAGCTTTGTATAAATTAAAAAAGCTTGATTATAATTTAAAAACAATTATAATTGGTGGAGGAAGTGATAATTATATTAATCAAGTAAAGGAATTAATCCAAAAATATCAATTAACTAATGCAATTACTTTTGCAGGCTTCCAATCCTCACAGCAAGATGTCTTCAAATTAGCATGTCAGGCAAAAATATATGTTTTACCAACACATTTTGACGCTCTTCCAGGAACTGTGCGGGAAGCTATGTACATGAAAATACCTGTAATAGCAAATGCTGTTGGTGGTATACCAACTTTGAATAATGTAAATGAATGCATTACATTAGTAGAAAAAAAGAATATTGATGACTTAGTAAATAAAATAATTTTGGTGTTGAAAGATGAGGTTAGAACCCAAAAATTAGTTGAAAATGCTTATAATTTAATTATAGAAAAATTTGATAATTCAAAAATATATGCAAATTTACTAAAAATATACGATACTGTTTTAAATCCAATAAAATCTCAAAAGAATGAATAATATTAATTTGACGAATCTTATTTTTATAAATAAAAAGTTTTCTGTTCTAGAAGCCTTAGAACGAATGGATTCTATTAAACGAAAATTATTAATTATTCTTGAAGGAGAAAAATTCTCTGGGGTTTTGAGTATTGGCGATATTCAAAGAGCAATTATAAATAAATATGAGTTAAACAGTTCCATTGAAAATATCCTAAGAAAAGAGATAACAACTTGTCATGTAAATGAATCATTAGATGAAATTAAACAAAAAATGATTCAATTTAGAACAGAGTGTATGCCCATTATTGACGATGAAAACGCACTTGTAGATTTGCTGTTTTGGGAAGATATTTTTGAAGCAAAATTTCAATTAAAAAAAGTGGCTTTAAATTTACCTGTAATTATTATGGCGGGTGGAGAAGGCACTAGACTTAGACCTTTGACCAATATATTTCCAAAACCATTATTGCCCATTAATAAAAAAACCATTATTGAAGATATAATGGATCGTTTTGTTTATGTGGGTTGTAATGAATTTTATTTGTCTTTAAATTATAAGGCAGAAACTATTAAAAATTATTTTAATTTATTAGATAATGCTAATTATAAGGTAAATTATTTTGAAGAAGACAAACCACTTGGAACAGCAGGCTCCATGTTTTTAATAAAAAATGAAATTCATTCTACTTTTTTTGTTTCAAATTGTGATATATTAATTGATCAAGATTTAGAGGAAATTTATAACTATCATAAATTAAATAATAATAAAATTACCATAGTTTCTGCAATAAAAAGATATAAAATACCTTATGGAACATTGCAAACAGAAGCCAATGGAATTTTGAGCAAAATAGATGAAAAACCGGAATTAGTATTTCAAATAAACACTGGAATGTATATTCTAGAACCTGAAATGTTGCAGCTAATTCCTGAAAATGAGTTTTTTCACATAACAGATTTAATTGAATTGGTTATAAAAAATAAAGATAAAGTAGGAGTGTTTCCAATAGCTGAAAATTCTTGGCAAGACATCGGTAACTGGGATGATTATAGTAAAATATTGAAAATATAATAATTAAAAAAATTATAAATAAAATATATCCAACAATATTTGCCTATATAAATCATGTGGGATATGCAAAACATATAGGTGTAAATATGGGTAATAACGTAAATATTTATGGTAATCCATCTGATATGTTTGGAACAGAGCCTTGGTGTATAACATTAGGAAATAATGTGCATATAACTAGGGAGGTGCTTTTTGTTACACATGATGGAGGCACGCTATTGTTCAGACACTTAATTCCAGATTTAGAAATGACAGCTCCAATTATGGTAGGGGATTATGTATATATAGGTGTAAGAAGTATTATTTTACCAGGAGTTACAATTGGTAATAATTGTATAATTGCAGCGGGTTCTGTAGTAACTAAAAATGTACCAGATAATTCTGTAGTAGGAGGAATTCCTGCAAAGTTTATTAAAAGTACAGATGAATATTTAGAAGGAATTAAAAAAAGGTCACTTAAATTAGGTCACTTAAAAGGTGAAGAAAAAGATGCCGCATTAAAAAAATATTTTAATTATAATCAATGATTAGACTAATAGTAATTTTTATAATACTTCTTCTTGCACTTTTTTTTTCTAGTGATGCTTTAAATATTGATTACAAGAAAAGAAGAAAATATTATATACTAATTACAACACTTCTTCTAATATTACATTCAGGTCTTCGTCACATAGGAGTTGGACCTGATACATTTCAGTATAATGTAATTTTTGAAAATGCAAGAGGAATGAGTTGGAATGAAATCATTAACAACTTATTAGCTTATGAAGGAAAAGAGCCATTTTATGATTTATTTCAAAAAATATTTCAATATTTCTCAACAGATTATCAAATATACTTGCTTTTTGTTGCCACTATTTTTATGCCAGCATTGGGCTATTTTATATACAAGAATACTACAAGAATTAACCAAATTGCACTTGCTTATGTAATTTATATGGGAAATTTTTATGGTTTCTTTTCAATTACGGGTATTAGGCAAACTATTGCAACGGCAATATTATTGTGGAGTTATAAATATATAATTGAAAAAAAATTCATCAAATTTGCTGTTTTAGTAGTATTTGCATCACTCTTTCATGTTACTGCTCTGGTCTTTATATTGTTATATTTTATATCCGAAATCAAAAAGCCGAAATTTGTTTTTAGATTGGCTGTTTTTGGATTCCCAATTTTTTTGTTTTTCAAAAATCAAATTGCAGTTTTTTTTGTGAGTTTTATCGAATTAGAAGATCGTTTTGGTGTGTATGCAGATCAATATGAAAAAGGGGGTTCAGTCGTACTTACTATGCTTCATGTTTTTTTAGCTTTATGGGCGGTAGTTGTTTTTAAAAAAATGTTGCAAATTAACCCTACTTCATACAGGATGTATAATATGTTTGCATTGGCATTGTTTTTTTTCCCACTGCAATGGGTAAATCCTAGTGCAGGAAGAATTGCGCAATATTTTACAATTATCATCATGGTTTGGATTCCATATTTGATTGATGCCTCAAGTATTGGAAACTCCCAAAAAAGAGAATTATATTATTTTATTGCTACAGTTGGTTTAATCACAATATCATTATTTGCTATATCAGTTGATGAGTATAAGTTTTTCTGGCAGGAAATGGATATGCTAAGTATTAATAATTAAACTGATATTCAATATTTTAATGCCTTTTTAAGGTAAAATAAATTATAAATTTTTATATGTTCAAAAATAAAACCCTTCTCATCACAGGTGGCACAGGCTCCTTCGGAACTGCAGTCCTAAATCGTTTTTTACACACGGATCATTTTTCAGAAATCCGCATTTTTTCACGCGACG
>CAYYMF010000149.1:0-3525 GCA_964472755.1 uncultured Chitinophagales bacterium
GTTGTGTACGCCGAGTAGACTGATAATAAAACGTTGTACCGGTAGTTGTACCATCATCAGTCAAGAATAATTTTCATCACTTTTTCCAGTTTGCATCTGTATTTTTAACTTCTCGCTACTTCACCAAGCAAAGTTTTGCTTGTGTCTGATTCTAAACATCGAATAAGGAGATAAAGATGTCTTGGGCTGCTTCCCAGTATGATGATAATCCGTTTTCGGTGAGTTGCTAACAGAGAAAAATCGATCAGAGCTGGTTTGAATAAATGAACATTTTATATCTATCACTAGGAGAGCAACGGAAACACAACTGCAAATTTGAAGGCGCCTTTAAAGAGTGCAGCCGCTTTGGAAACGCCTGCTTGGTTGCAAGAACCAGCCCAAGCTCAATCTTCGACATCCAATAGTACTTCCAATGCAACTGCAATCAGTGGTCCAACAGAAGTGGATCCATCTGTGCCCCGAGTAATTTTGTACACTAGAGTGATCAACTTAGTATTAAGCGTATGCATGATACTCGTTTCTGTGTTGGCAGTTTTGACGACACAGACAGCTACAACAGGTGTACTAGCATGCTATGTAATCGTTTTCTCATGTTTGCTGTGCTGTTTTGAGACACATTTAAAGCAAGTGTCCAAGTTTATTGCATTGAACTTCGGATTTATGTATAGTGCAAAGGCTCGCAGCATTTTTATGCTTTTCGTCGGTAAGCTTTCTTTGATCTATTTATCATTTTCTGTACTACAGTTGGTTTAACTTCACTAATTTGCAGGGACCATTCTGTTCTCTTTCAGTTTGTTCGGGATGCTGTTGGGTCTACTTATGATTGTGAACGCGCTGTTCAACGGGTTCCTGCTGTTCCGGTATCCGGAATACGAGGACGTGCAGCGCACTGACGCCCAAAGCGAGATCAAGGACTTCCTCGCCCAACACCCGGCATTCGCCAAGTCTTTTTTCGACAGCTCCCTCAAGGTGGGCGCTGACATCGTCAAAAGCAACCCAGGTGCGCGCGCCGTGTCATTCACTGCTCGTGGAGAACCTTACTGATTTCCTGCATTGTATACAGAGATCGCGCGACAAGGAGCAGAGGCATTGCTGTCGTCCGCTGCCGCCAACCGACAGCAACAGTACAGGCCGGCGGACGATAGAGGCGATTACTCGCAGGTCTAATAAGTTTGAATTGTTTGGAATAATTACTGTTGGTTTGTGGGCGGGCAGGAAGTTTGGTTAATGATTGCTGATTTCATGTAAATAATTTACTATTTTGCACTGCAGCAGTGGTTTACCGACGGTAAAATACCTTCTGCTGTGAACAGATTTTATAGTCTCTAACATTACATCCTGCACTATTATGGTTTTCTGTAGCAAATCATAATTTGCGGGTGACTCATGAGAGTTTATGAGTACAAGAGCAAATAACGAAGAAGATCGAGAACCACTACTCACTATGGCGAGAAACGAAGCAGATCCCTTTTATAGTGTGCGAGAGTAAGTTATACAATATGTCCGTATCTTGCAACGAAACTGAACAAATATATTATCTTCAGCAATGTCAACAATCAAATCGAGAAAATCAAAATAAAGCATGATAGATTTCAGGACGCAGTAAAAAATACTGACACTTCATCAGGAGATTTTAAGGAATTGAGAAAAAGTAATATCCCACGTTTATCACTGTGTTTATTTATTAAGTGTTTATTGTTCCGATTAGCGCTTGTCAAGGACCTTCGCGCTGCCGATAAAGATTTAAAAGGATTAAAAGGAGCGGTTGATATGGTACGTATACATTGTTTTGTACTGAAGGCTCTGGTGAAATCATCCTTTGGATTTGATCTTTATAAAGGTTGACAAAAATCGCTCAAAGTTCGCTCATATAAAGGATTCCGAACTTGCCAATAGAAAGCGCTTTGTAGAGGAAGCACAGAAAATAATCAATGGTTTCATAAGTCATGATTTTTTGTTTTCCACCTTTTGTTTAACCACTTTTCGTAGACATCAAGGCCAGTATCGACTCGCAAGCGGTGCGGCGCAAGATTGAGGACGACGACAGACGCAGAAACAGAGAGAGCTTTGACGAGGCACACAATGCTCTGAACCCTGGCGGTAGCAGCAGCAGTAGTTCGTCGGACAATGCGGGCTTCATTCGGAATCAGAAGCTGCAGACGAAGGAGATGGTGGAGATGCAGGACAAGAACCTGGACAGCCTGGGCCAGGCAGTGGACCGCTTGGGTGAGATCGGCCGCACGATTAATGAGGAGGTCAAGGAGCAGGGCGTGCTGTTGGACAAGCTGGGAAATGAGGTGGACGACGCGAGCGGGCGCATGAACACGGTGCAGGCGGCACTGGAGAAGCTGCTCAAGACCAAGGACGGCTGCCAGATATGGACCATCGTCATCCTCGCGCTCATACTCATCCTCCTCGGTGCGTACGCCGTGCACTGCGCCCCACTGCAGTCATTCTCTCCTCGTACTTCTTATTAATATTATACTGCTTCTTTTCGCTCCGCAGTCGCTCTGGTGATCTGGACGTAATGAAGCATCGACTATTTGGCTAGGCGATAAGAGACTGTGCGCCTGTGACCGCCAGTCTGACTGGGGCCGCATGTTCCGCGTGTAACGTGTATATATGATGAATTGTCTGTGGTGGTGCGGTCGCTGTGGACTGCTGCCAGCAAAACTAAACACTTCTTCTGAATGGGATTAGAAACTCTATTTACACTATGAACCGGCGCTCAGCAGCAGTCGTGCTTGTGGTCGTGGTCGTGGGACACTCCTCCAGTGGGGGCGTGATTGTGGGCACCGCCACAGCAGCCGGCACCAGAGACAGCAGCCTCGGTGAAAACGTGATCGTCGCTGCGCGTGTTCTCTGCCTGCAGCGGGGGGCGCGCCTCCTCCTGTACGCGCTGCTCGATGTAGCTGGTGTCGTCGTCGTACACTGGGTTAAACCGCAGCTTACCGCCTGCGGCCGTTGCACCGCCGAACGTCTCGTATGCTGGCTGCACCAGCCCATCTTCACCGATCTTGACGAAGGTGACCTCCACCTCCAAGTCCCGCAGTGCAGCGTACGCTTCGTCTACTACACCGGGCAGCCGACCCGCCGCACGCAAAACAGGTTCGACGCCAGCGTCGAGCAGCTGTTGGCGGAGATCCGGACACCTTCCGGCGATGTTGCGGATTGTCAGGCACCCCTGGCGCTGTAGTGCAGGTTTGTCTGCGTGCCGACGCATGTTGCGCACTATGATGTCCATGGACATGCCGTTGGATACGATGCGCTCCGAGTTGCTGGGCGACCGCAGCGACATGGCCGCCAGGCAGGCCAGAGCGTGCTCCATGAAGGAGGCGTCGCACGCATAGTCCTCCCTACCCATCGCGCACAGCAGCAGGTCGAGTGTGCCGTCGCCGACTAGCCTATCTTTGCGGATGTCGTCGGCGCAGACATTGCGCATCAGACCGATGGCAGACCGAGTCAGCGACAAACTGGACCCTTCGAAGCGCAGAATGTCAGTGATCAGCTCGATAGCGCCGTGCT
>CAYYMF010000150.1:0-3496 GCA_964472755.1 uncultured Chitinophagales bacterium
TCAGCAACAAGCAACAGCAGACAACAGACAACAAAAAACAGTGAACAAAAGTACCTTCTTGTCTAATAAGCTGATTCGAATTGGGACTTAGCAGAAGGGTACACTATGATGCTCCATTTGGCTTGTGTTCGAATGTAGAACTTATTAATTTATTTGTGAAGTATACTTTGAGTACATGTTTTGAAAAATAAAACTGCAAAAATGATCACAAATAATACAACCAAGCAATTGGTTTTAAAACAACAGTATATAACACCAAACGATGTAGATCTCCCACAATATAGAAACAAATCAAAGAAACAGCAACATCAAGGAGCATCTCTTGTGTTTGAAGTCCCGTCCGTTAAAACTATCAGTAACGCTAATGTTAGAACTGAATTGGATGGATTTTACCTTTTGGAAAGAACGGGAATGGGTTTCCCCGAAGATGCGCAAATGGCCGAGTTAGCTGACAAAAAACTAACAAGTGTAGTTGCTGATGACTTGACATTTTTCTCGGAACTGCTTTACATAGATGTATCGGAGAATTTTCTGACATTGGACCCCTTTGGTGCTTTCCCAAAACTGCGCGAGTTGCGCATAGCATGCAACCACATGACTAACATCAGCAGCGACCTCTGTGGGTTTGAGCACCTCATGTATCTAGATCTGTCGTACAACCGACTGACCCCGGCTGCGGTGCAGAACCTGGAGGTGCTGCCCAGCCTGCGTGAGCTGGACTTGTGTGGCAACGACCTGCGCGTTCTACCCGAGGAAATGTTCCGTTTCGCGCAACTGGAGAAGCTACTGCTGGAATACAACCGAATGGAGGACAACTCCGTGTTCCACGTTCTCGCTGGCATGCCCAACCTGCGGCAAGTCAGCCTGGCTAATAACTTTCTATCCTGTGTCCCGCCCGACTCCTGCTCAGACAACGGCCTACGGCTGCTTGAGAGCTTAGACGTGTCATTCAACTACTTCTCCAGCGAGAGCAGCGTGGAGCCGGTCATCTCTCTGCCGCGGCTGCTGACTGTCACGCTATACGGCAACCCGGTGCTGGGCCCCACGGGCGAGGACCCGCTCTACGTATACATCGAGGGGCTGGTGGAGCGGGCTGGAGACATCCGCGACGCGACCAGGTCCAGCCTCAAGGACATCGAGGTCTGGATACCACTGGTTTTTGAAAATAGCGTAAAGTTCACTCTGACAAGATGTTTCTCATTTCTTTGCTGCGCATCCAGTTCCTCACTGAGATACCCCGCAAACGCACTCTAAAGAAGGGCCAGGCACTCGGTCGACAGGCCATGTACCGGGACTTTGCGGTGGTGCAGGTAGACGACAGCACTTCTTCGCGCACGACCAAGGAGTGGCGCCAGCGGGGCGCGCAAACCATCTTTGCGGAAGCCATGCAGAACCAGAGAAAGCAGCTGTTTACACCCGCTGCTTATACGCCCAACGCCAGCGTTATACCGGACCTGACCTTTCTTACTAGTGTGGCTGGCCTGAACACTGTGTCTGGGCACGAGTCGGCCGCCTCTGCGGTGCGAGAGACGGACGCCATCGCTGACGGGGTTATGCGCCAGGTGGCGGCGGAGCTGGGCATTTTAAACTCAGCGGAGCTGCTGAGGCTCAGGGAGAGGGTCAGAGTAGCACCCAAGTACGCAGACTCGCCACCGATACTTCCAGTCACTCGACTAATCTTTGATTGCATCGCGCAGCGCATCACAGAGAAAGGACCGGGCCACCAACAGTGCGCAGGCTGTCGACCGGAAGAGGCCCACCAGCTCTGGTGGAACTGACGGGGACCACTCCGAGGAGCCGTTGTTCACCAGCACGGACGCAGACGAGGCAGCTTATCTGGAGGCGCACCACCTCAATGCTCTTGAGGTGGCCGAGGAGGTCCCGCAGTCGCTGTTCGCCCACAGGCAGATCAGCGACCCCATAGCAATGAACGCTCAGCCCGTCGCCCTCAAGACCGCCATGAAGTGAGCCTGAACCTTGAGGCTTTGCGTGCTAGCCTTAACCGCAACTTTGCCGCACTTTTACTATCTCTAGGGCTCTGCAACTGGCTCTGAAGCAGCCGTTAACTGACTATAGCGAGGTGCCTAGTCGCTCGTTGCACAGCAAGGAGTACGTGCGGCCCACCGCCAGCTCCAAGGCACGACAGATTCCCAGACACCCGCTCACCGTCGCCACCTCTGGTGCCAACCAGGACATAGGCGAAGAGAGCAGCATTAGCGCGGTCGATCGGAAGAGCAACAAGTACACCAAGAGGGGCCTGTCGGAGCCACTGGGGCTGCAGCAGCTGCGGCAGGAGCAGCGGGACTACACACTGGGCCAGATCGACCAGGTGCTGGACAGTCTCAACGAGAACGCGCTCGCGCAGTTCCAGAGTGGACGAAAAGGCGGAGTTGGCGGAGGAATGATGGCAATGAGCGGCCAAGTAGAGCAGCAGCATGGCATCGATTCGGTGCAGGTTGCTGAGAGCCACGCAGCGAGTGCGGCGCAGATGAAGGAGACGATGAGCAGCATGCGGTACTTCGCACGGCCGTACGCGGGCGTAAAGGGGCTCATGGCTATGGTGGACGAGGTCGAGAGCGAGTTTAACAAGTGACCGCATTTCCTGCTGCGATGATAACCTCGCGTACTATTATTACCTGTACATTTGTCACTTTTGTATCCAATCATTCCATTGCAAAAGTAAAGTTTTTGTATACTATTTGCATTATATAACACACGCACATGATTTCAAACAGTGGGCGACTGTGTGATTCTAGCTGTCTTTGAGTCGGCTACTGGGACCGCCCATATGCATCACCACATCAGAGGAAACGGTATCCAAAGAGCTCATTGTGGCTGTCACAGGAAAAGGAGCCTCCAACCGCGATATGAGACCGTCGGTTTCCGCGTTTCTGCCTTCCTCCGTTTGCTCTAGACACCATTGTTGCTGCAACAGCTTCGAGGGAAAACTGATCTCGATGTGGCTGTCACAGCAGTGCTTGACTATTCGAAACACGATTCTCCGCTCATAGTACTTCGCTTTAAGACTGACATTCTCCAACATTCTACATGCGTGTTCGTCCGATTGTTGTACACAATAATTTGGGCAGAGAAGGGACGCACCAAGTGTAAAAGGTGAACATGCAAATCCAAACAAATAACACGCATTACAAGGCCAGAAACTCAATATAGTATCATTAAGCCTATTTATTATATCAGTAAGTTCTGATGGAGTCATGATGCCAGTGAGCTCATCAGGAAAGGTGTCATCGTAACTGGAAGATATTCCGTTTATGAAACGTAAACCGTTTGAGCTCAGGCGAACTTTTGCCATCGCTTGCACAAATGGGGTACTTTGTTCAGTCATAACAACGTACAATCATAGAAGCGATCAAACAATGCTGCTGGACGGATTGCTTTTATACCAGATTTAAATAGCAAATGTGTTAAAGGATGTATTATTATTATTTGTTTGTGTTAATTAGAGCAAACCAACCTTTCCGTAGAAAGATTGAGA
>CAYYMF010000151.1:0-3469 GCA_964472755.1 uncultured Chitinophagales bacterium
GTGCATCCTAGTGCACCTTCTGGTGTGCCTTCAAGTCAACCCTCTGGGCAGCCGTCTTTGCAGCCTACAGTTCAACCGAGTGTACAGCCCAGTGGGTCACCTTCATTGCAACCAGCATCGTCACCCTCATCCATCCCCTCAGCTCAACCTTCAGCAAAACCATCAAATGTACCGTCCGGACAGCCAACTGGACAACCGTCATCCTCACCGAGCCAGATACCGAGCAACCAGCCGTCCGCTCGGCCAACTGGAGGGCCCAGTAGCCAACCCACTTCTGCGCCCTCTAGTCAGCCGACCGCAAATCCAACAATGATTCCTAGCAGTCAGCCTACACTGCATCCGACATCTCCCACGAGCATGCCATCAGGAGGCCCGAGCTCTCAACCGAGCTCGCAGCCGAGTAATCGACCCACAACGGCCTTGCAAATACGAGTCAGCATCCCACTTAATCAGGTGTTGACGGGTTGTTCAAGGAGCGAGTTCCAAGCGGACAGCAATGCCGAGCCTACATTCAAACTGGCGGTTATTCAGGCAGTGCCAGGTCTCACGACAGGCAATGTTGCAATTTCAAATGTCACCAATGTGGTCATTCAACCAGTCAATTCGACCACAAGTCGACGACGCAGCCTTCAGGCAGAGGTCGGTGTCAACATCGCCTATACACTGGCGTTTATCGCGCAAGATGTGGCGCAAGGTTCATCAGATTCTCTTACAGTGGCAAGTATGGTCACAAACACTATTCAAAGCGTCGTGGCCACTGGAAACTTCACTCGGACTCTTCAATCTCTAGCTGTTTTGCAGAATAGCCCCGCGCTGGCCCTCTCGGTGGCATCGCCCTCGTCATTCTCTACCAGTGGGAATGCTACCAGCGAGATTGCGCACTCGCCTCATCCCAGTTCACAGCCGTCGGGCCAGCCTTCCTCAAGACCCAGTGCGCAACCAACACGAGCACCCACGAGTCAGCCATCGGTTCAGCCTAGTGCACGGCCGTCTGCTCAACCATCGTCTGAGCCCACTGCACAGCCCTCACTTAGCGCCCAGACGGAGTGGTTGGCTAAACTGTCTGCTCTTTATGCCGATGCCGTCACCACAGCAGTAAAAGACAGGGCAGTCTACATGTCCCTAGTGTTTCAGAACAGCACTCTGATTGGGTCCACCTCAGATTGGACCGATTTCTTGTCGGCAGTGACGGAGACACGCAAATCTAAACGAGTGCGTGCCCTTTCAATAATTCACTACGGTTCCGAGTTGTACGGTGCTAATGTATCCGCCTCAGTCGCTACGTGCGATAGTGGCACAGTCGTCTCCTCACTGGTCGATGCACTGACTTCTACCATTAGCGACGCTGTTGATGCCATGCATCTGTGCAACGAGCGCATATGGCGGGTAAAGTCCTGCAGCGAATCGACTGTCTTGGGAAATGCCACAGTTGCAATTTGCGTTGATTGCACAGACCCATGCGCTGACTCGGCCTGCGACCAACTAAGTGACAGGTTTACGCTGCCCACAAGCGAACATAAAGAATCATTCTGCTCTATGCGCTCGCACGGTGTCATTCGCATCCTTGAGTTGACTCTAACGTCTATTGAATCAGGTGGATTAGGAGCGATGCTCATTACGTTCGCGGTGCTCTGGTCAGCAGTGCTTGCGAGCAGTCTGTATTTCGGCCGTCGTGTCGAAATGATGAAGAAATCTCCAGACAGCATCACTAGCAAACGCACAAATCAGTTGTCCACCTCAGTCGATCCGCAAGGAGTCGTGCATGGCACTGATCTTGTTTTGCACATTGACACAATCGACGGTGTTAGATACCCAGACTACCCGCATGGATTAGGCACTGCGTCCGATGGTGCCAGTCGAAGCAGAGCCACGGCAGAACAGTCGTCATTAGCACGGCTGAGAGACAGTGTGCTTTTAATGCTATGTAGGCTGAGTGACAATACGACTCATGTCACAGATTCAGTCTCACCGCCTCGCTGGCTATGCTATGATAGAATTTTGTCCGCTTTTCGAAAGATTTATACACACCATTTCTGGGCTCAGCTCTTCGTACACGAGGATCGAACCCATCGTTCATGCTATGTTCTGAGTGCGGTGTCGCACATCAGCTGGATCCTCTTCTCAGCTGAACTTTTCCTGGCGCGGCATTACCGAAGCGACGATGGGAGTTGCCAGTCCGAGCTCACCGACGAGAATTGTGCTGGTTCCGCGACCCTGCTCTTCAACGAGGAGGAGGAGTACTGCCGGTGGACCCACTCCGGTAGTGCACAGCAGACGCAGTTCCAGCCGCACTGCACCTGGCAGTTGCACAGCGTCAAGGCTGTAACGGCAGTGCACATTCTCCTTGCCGTGCTTGTTGTGCTGAGCATTTTCAAGCTTGTCGTCACTGGGCTGCTGGTGGACAATGTCCTTCTTTGTGGGGCGGATACTAACGACAACATTCTCGAGAAGGAGGCAATAACCGCTGGTGCTGGTGTGTTTACGTACAACCTGCCAAGTTCGGACGGTACTCTGTCGCCGAAGGTTTGCTTTATCGGTCACGGCACTGATAACAGCTCTCCTGTCGCATTGGATTCCTTGGCGCCGGGTGCCACTTCCACCACAAAGTCTGTGTCGTTTAAGGTTCGCTCAACGCCGCGCCCCACTAGTCCCCGCAGTCGGAGTATGTCACCATTGCCAAATACCGGCAGACCTCGATCTGGCAGCAGCAATTGCAGTGATCGCAAGTTGGATTCACCGTCAGTGCGCAGTCCGGAAAGAGTCAGAAGCAAGTCGTTCGACGTCGAGCAACAAGTGAACACATTCTATCTTACTGTAGGTGATGCCACGGGCGAGGGTGTGGCTGCGACAGTAAAGGCAAACGATCATGTCGACATTTACTCGCAATGCAGCGAGTTCCAGACTTTCCTCTACGAACTCAAGGAGCACAAGCGACGGCTGGATGCGAGTGTTACCAACAATGATGCGTACGATCTACGGAACACATTTCTTAATCGCTGGCGGGTGTCGTGTGCGTTTGTGGCGGATCAGTATCTGGAGGACGTGACGATTGAGAAGCATAATCGCTCAGTGGCTATAGAGCGCCGCAAGCAACAGCAGTGGATGCACCAGTTTTGCGCCCACACAGACAGCAAAACTATTCGCTATTTGCAGTATTTATTTACTCCTACGGATAAACAGCGCATAGTGCGCGAGTTGCGACAGGTGTGCGCACTGACGGACGCACTTCTTCGGAAATACGGAGATGCAATGAACAAACTGGTCCCAAGGCACAGATATAACCGCAACCTTCCAGATGTCCTCCAATTCAATGTCGAACTGTTTGCTCTGTTCATGTTAGAGTTTGTTGGGCGCCACTCGCGCGAGTCGCGGATTATGCGCTCTGTCCTAATCAACGATGTGTTGCATAGACATTGTGCACTGTTCTCTCGCGTCTCCGGAAGGTGCAAGATTGTCACAGCCGCCTTTA
>CAYYMF010000152.1:0-3463 GCA_964472755.1 uncultured Chitinophagales bacterium
GACCTCAATAAGCTCGAAAATGAGTTTCTAACGATTGAAGAGTTCTGTACATATACTGGCATAAAATATGAACAAGTAACTCACTTGATTTTTGGTTAAAACTAAAAAATACTTCAGACAGATTTTAATCAAAAAATGAATCATTAAAAACTTAAACAACTAGTTCAAATTTTAGTCTTGATACTTTAATTTTTAAATAATTATCCTTATATTTGACAACTTTGAATTTGGAATAATGGTAACCTTATAAAAGAGGTGTCGGTCGAGGAGTCACTTAAATAATATGCTTTCAGAAGTATTGATTTTATTAGTGGCTTTTGTAGAAGACGAATCCCTCTTTCTCCGCGGATTAGAGTTTCAAAAGAAACTTAAAATTTCAAAAACCCTTTAAACACCAGTGTTTAAAGGGTTTTTTCATTTTTAGCCAAATGTCAAAATACACATAATTTATCATAATCTAGTAGACCTATTAGTAGACCCATCGGTTTTAGAAAAAAATGGGTCTACTAAAATTGAAAGATTCCCTAAAGATTCCCTTGAATTTAAAGGAGTTTGAACTGTTTTTAAGTCAATTTGTAAGTTTAATTTAATACTAAAAAAACATGTTGAAAATTCAGTTTATTATCAGAGCCTCAAAAACAAAGTCAAATGGCGAATCTCCAATTTTTGCTAAAGTAATTTTAGGCAATAAATGGATTACTCTTTCTACCGGAAAATCTATTTTAAAAGAACGTTGGGAAGCAACCGACAGATTAAGAAAAATTTTAAAAAACGAAAAAGAAAAAGTGCTCAAACAAAGTCTCGAACTTTTTCAATTAAAGATTGATAAAACTTATAACGATTTAATTCGATTGGGTTCAGATGAAATAACATTGGAACAAATCAAAGAAAAACTAACGGGAACTACTAAAGATGAAACCGTTTATTTACTTCCACTTTTTGATAGACATAATAGCGATTTTAAAATGAAGGTAAATAGTGGTGAACGTTCTGCAGCTTCTTTACAAAAATATAATCGTTCAAAAGACTTAATAAAGGCCTTTTTAAAGCAAAAGTATAATCTCAACGATATTGATGTCACAAAAATAAATGGAAGCTTTATTTACAACCTTGAGTCTTATTTGAAATACGAAAGTTCGTATAAAGATAAAACAGGAATCAAGAACAATTCAGTCGTTAAGTATTTTAAAAACTTTAAAACCGTTTGTAACTATTGTATGAAGATTGATTTGATTGATAAGAACCCATTTAATAAATATTCCGGAAAGATTAATGTAAAAGAAGCAACGTTTTTAACTCAAGCTGAATTAGATAGTATTGAGAAAAAAGAATTTGGGAGTGAGCGTTTAAACAGAGTTCGTGATATATTTTTGTTTAGTTGTTATACAGGTTATGCTCCTATTGATGCTTGTAATCTTACTTTAGAAAATTTAATTCAAGATAATTTGGGTAATTATTGGATTAAAACCGAAAGACAGAAAACAGGTATTAAATCCAATGTGCCAGTTCTTGGGCCAACGTTGCGCATTATTAAAAAGTATGAAGGGATTAGTAAAAAACTTCTTCCGAAATTATCGAATCAAAAAATGAATGCTTACTTGAAGGAAATTGCAGATGTTTGTGGAATTCATAAGCATTTAACTTGGTACGTATCTCGACATACCTTTGCAACAACAGTAACTCTTGGAAATGGTATAAAATTAGAAAATGTATCTTCTATGATGGGGCATTCCAACATCAAACAAACACAGCATTACGCAAAAGTTTTAGATGCAAATGTGTTACATGATATGAATAAATTAGCTAGTGTTTACAAATAAAAATAATATTTCATAAATTAGATAAAAAAAAACATGCAAACACCAACTCAAATAAAATCTTCCATAATTACATTTTTATTTTTTAAAATAGAATTTGATTCTGATTTAAATTCTTTTGTGTACAAAAACAGAGGACCTTTAAATGAAATTAATGAGGACTTTTTTGAACCAAAACTAGGAGAGATTTTTAAAAACATAGTTGATAACCTTCAAGTAGGCAAAGAAAATCTTGTGTTCTTAAAAGATCTCGAAGACATCATTAATAAGAAAACAAAACATTTTGAAATGTTTAAAATGAATTCTTTTAATGATGTTGATTTGTATTTGAAATATTTAAAAGAAGAACAATTTAATAAAGATTTTCTCTTTATGCTAGATAGTAATGAAGAGAAACCGATAGAGGTTGATGAAGCTAATAAAAATGAGTTTATTAGAGTTTTTAATTTAGCTAAAAATTACGCAAACAATTTATATCAATTTGTCGATGGTTTAATAGTAGACTTTGATCACATTGATTTTAACGAATTTGATTTTGATGAATATATCAAAAGTCACAATATTGAGCCTATCTATGAAAACGGAAATCATTTAAAATGTATTGTGAATTTAAAAAAAATTGATGTTGCACATTTATTTAAAATGCTTTTAGATGAAGGTATATTTTATTTCTCTGAAAATGAACGTAAAAATAAAATTTTACTAAAAAAATTTATTGAGGAATATTTTCTTTACAGAGAGAGTAAAGAATCAATTTTTGAAATAAAAAAATTCAACAAGGAATACTCAGAAGTTGATTATAATGGAAATGAATTACATTTGAATTTTTTAAAGGATTTTCGAGATAAAATTGATAAAAGAATTGGTGAAATATCTCTAAAAATAGAAAGTAGAAAATAAAGATTCCCTATAGATTCCCTTTAATTTTATGGTTCTGATTTTGTTCTAATTTAATTTTGGATAATTTTTAAAAATTAAATTATGAATAATAACGAAAATCTTGTAATACCTTCACTAATGGGTATTAAACAATTGATTGAACCTTTATTTGAAAGGTTGGAAAGAATTGAAAACGGAATTAAACATAAACCAAATTCCACAGATAAAATTAAATATTTTAGAAACCAAGATTTAAAAGAAATCTTTGGCTTGTCTAATAATACAATTATAAAATATCGCGAAACAGGAGTGTTGCCCTATACCAAATTGGGCGACATATATCTGTATGAAAAAGCAACTATCGAACGTATTTTAAATGATAATAAAATTACTATTTAACATGACTAAGATAGACCCTTTTACAGGCGAAGAATTTATTCCAAAAAAGATTTCGCAACGGTTTGCTAACAAAGAAAACCGTATCAAGTTTAATAATGATAAAGCTAAGAAAATTAGAATTGAGCAAGCTCCAATAATTAATCCATTAAAATTAAATTCTAAGATAATTAAAGAATTATTAGGGACCAAAATGGAGATAATTCTAAACAAAGAATTTTTAAGAGGCAAAGGATTTGATTTTACCATTAGCTCTGGAAGTGAACTTGTCAATGGAAAAATTTACCCATTGATTTTCGGTTACTTGATAATAAATGATTACAGTGATAACGAAGTAAAAATTATGTTATGGCTATAGATTATTCAAAAAC
>CAYYMF010000153.1:0-1996 GCA_964472755.1 uncultured Chitinophagales bacterium
TGAAGCCAGTATTGTATGTGGATTATGTTCCAGAGGAAGTGCTAAATTCTTTACTTATCTTCCTGGAGAATAAGGATTTAACGATTAAAACGAAAAGACAGTTTGCTCTTCGTATTGGGCGGTTTCAAGCGCAATGGGGTTTAAATAACAATGCTGTACTGGATTTGCTACTATTGATGAAAGAGTATATCCCATTGCTTAATCCACCACTTAAAACAGTGGAGAAAACCAGTAATACAATTTTAGATATAAAGGACTACATAGGTGTTGACAGAAAGACACTGAAAGTTGATATATGCAATAATGGGTGTCTTGCGTACATAGGAGCAGCTTCATACAGTATAATATGTTCAAAATGTAAGGAAATGCGTTACCGACCATGCAATAGTAGACGCCATTATGGAGAAAATATTAATAGTGTATCTAATGTCGATGTAAACATTGATCATACTGCTGTGAATTACGACGCCGTGAATGGCCGATTCTCCTATCGGGCCTATTTTTACCGATCCATGATTGTATACTTGCAGGAGCTGGTCCAACATGCAATAGTGAACGATCCTGAATTGTTATAATATGCTGATACTCGACTCAAGGACGGCAATATTAATGACATTCTGGATGCAACACAAGCACAAACGAACTCGCGTGCGATGGATTTCCGTTTCGAAAGCATGAAACGAATGTTAGGAAATCCGAATCTTGTAAATGCGTCATTTTTACTGAGTGAGTTCTATGACGGCGGGAAGGTATTCCGTCGAAAAGCAAGAAGTGTGTGGCCCTTGGTTGTTACACTCCTAAATCTTAGTCCTGCAGATAGACATGCCTGTGGCATTGGAATGTTTATGGCTGCAATTCACGACTTAAAGGTTGGCTGCGAGGCGGAACAGTCTATCTTTACGCAGTTATTTATCCCAGAGCTTCAGATGCTGCTCAGGGGAATAGTTTTTGATGTTCTTGATGATGCTGGCAACAAACAGCAAGTATATCTACAGGCACGCCTAATCGTGCATTCACTGGACACACCTGCATTGCAAAAAACAGCTCGAATACACGGTATATATTTAAATTAGAATGTTACTGTTTTATGTTACTGTTTTACTTTCTCGTTTTGTATAGGATTTAATTCTTTGGTAGGATGTATGCTGTGTAATGCGATGAAAGGTATTTCGCGGAAATATGACGGACTTTTCATCAATAAAATTATCAATATTGGTATGAGAGGGTTCCTCCGTACCGATCACACTATGCGTTCAAGCGGCGTGTCTGGCCAGTGTTGTCCAAAGGGCACGTATGAAGGTGACAAGGAAGCTGTACTTTGTTTAGAGGCGAAATCATTGCGAAATGAATGGGGCGTAAAAGATCCGAAGACACCCGGCACTAGATGCGGCCGTAGGAAGGGATGTGATGGCTTTGTTCTGTCGACTAAAAGCAGAAAGAAAGACTTGTTGGAAAATTTTGCATTTTCGTGGGATGATTTAAGTGTCGGATGCAGTTTCGCACATTGTGATTGGCGCAAGCGCCAGTTTTATCGTAGACGACCAAACAGTTCTTATAGACCGCAAAGTAATCCCAAGCGAGAAACAGAGATAGCTGAAGTCTTTGTCCCTGATGAGAGCAGTAGCGAAGACGAAAATGATGATACAGCAGTGAACGGCGGTGGAACTGTATCTAAAGATGATGATCAATTGAGCACTGGAGATAATTACGTTGCATCTGACTCTGAAGATGACTTAGGAGCTACGATTGAGGATTCGCTTGCTGCTATTGTGGGCAGCGATGCTGCTGCTGCTACTGCTGCTGATGATGGCGATGATGACAGCAATGATGGCGATAATGGCGACGATGATGATGATAATAATGCAGTTCCAAAAGTGTTTTCTTCGGGTGTAAGTGGCACTTGGGTTTACGACTCGTTACCATCTGCAAGAATCAACCAGTCACTATGCTATGAGGCTTTTCATGCTTTAATGAATTTCGCCTTGAGTATAATATA
>CAYYMF010000153.1:2096-3453 GCA_964472755.1 uncultured Chitinophagales bacterium
AAAAGAAAGAACTCAACCAAAGCAGAAGTTAAACGAACTGGAATTCCTTGGATACTTAGCAAACAAGACCAGCAGAAATTAGACGCAGCCATTAACTGTATTTTGATACCTAGTGGGATGAAAAATAATTTCTCAATCAGGAATATATTTGGTTTGACATCGGCTTTGAAAGGACATGACAAGATCAGGTTTCTCACTGCTTATATTAACTTTGGGTTGTCCTTCACGGACTTGTCAAAGCCATATAAAAGCTTAATGGCCCTTATATCTTCTGTCGTAACTGATATACAGAGTCCTGTGCTGACTCATAAAGTACCTACGAAAATGGATAACGAGAGGGGATACTCACCAAATTTTAGACAGCTTTTCAGAAGAACAGTAGAAATGTTAGCGTTCTTTGAAGGATATTTTCCAGACAGCGAGCAGCAGTTTACTCATCATGAGTTGGTTGATATAGTTTACGCGCTACGCCACTTGGGCCCAGTACGCAGTTGGTGGACATATGCAGGAGAGCGTTTAATGAAGGTTATCAAAGACAAATGTCCTACTGGTGGACAAAATCCAATGGAGACACTTGCAAAATATTACTTTGCTGACGAAAATGGTCGGAAGTTTCTACAATGTACAAAGAAAAGATCCAAACAACTGGATAATTTAGGTAGATACCGAGATAATCGAATTGTTCTCCAAGGATTGCCGGAAGTTCTTAAAAAACGAACTGGACGAAATGGTTATGGACACACCTAATGAAATCAATCTACAATTTCGTGCAGTGTAGTGAAGTGGATGATATTGCTCAACTGAGTCCGTTTTATCGACTGTACCGTGCATGGAAACTATCCCACAAGAAAGACTTCCCTCTTTTTTATGACTGGTTGGAGCATATAGGGCGTTCCATTAGAAAGGACGCAATGACACTATCATCTCTCAGTCCGTTAAGCATGCATTTGTACCATGTGCAAAATATGATTGATGACGGAGAGGTCTTCCTTTGTGACACTGAAACCATTGGTGAATTGTTACAATATAAGCCTACTAGAGTATACAAACAAGCTGTCATTAAAGGCACTAATTTCAGTTGTCGTGGGCAAGACCATTCCGAGACTACCGAACCAACAAGACTTATATTGCCAACCTACGGTGCTCAAGCTTCGAATAGGTCTGTTCTGAAATACAACAATGAGGCTAATAACCTGCGCAGCCATTGGTACAAACAACAACATTATTCTTCATGGTGCAAAATTAAAATGTGGCACGTCACTAAGGAAGACAATTCAAGTGTGGAGTTAACACATCTGTATGCTCAATTGAACTACTGCTTTAGACTTCTGTTACCGTCAGACACATTTTTGCACGG
>CAYYMF010000154.1:0-3439 GCA_964472755.1 uncultured Chitinophagales bacterium
AAAATTTAGTTGTGAACTATACTTGCCTATGGTTTTCAGGGCCCACAGTGTAATTTTTGTTCAGCGTCACCAAATGCTTAGTGCCATCCCGTTCTCGCTCCTCATTGACTCCACTATCTTTGCGCACTGCAACACGCTCTGTTCCACCATAGACCTGAAGAAGATCATCTCGCTGTGCGTCAAGCAGAGCATCTTCTGTTATCCTTTTCTGTGTGTTGAAAAAAGATCTTATCAATGATAAAATAACTTGAGCAGTACCGTCACGTACCATATCGAATGAGTCAAATGTGCTCAACATTTCTACAAAGCTGTCGTACACAGCTTCTTGTTGTGGAGTCAGATGATACATGCCCAGCATGATCAGTTGTTGTCGGCTAACATTGGCGTCCCGACATCGACTGCGGAGGCGACTAACGTTATTCCCGGAAGTATTGATGTGACTGTGTTCTTCTCTGACTGCTGCGCTACCAGCAGATGAACTTCTATTTTGCTCCTTCGCTGATAACGATGTTGTGTGCATAAGCGACTGAGACCTATTATGCATTGTGGCGATGCCTAGGGACCGGCTGCGACTGTGTTGCGTGCTGTCGAGGGCTATGTCTTTCGTTGAACTCTGACTATCTGCCAGCACGTTGTATTTTTGAAAATTGTCTATCCATCGGGCCTCTCTGTCCCGATTTACTTCTTCAATTCTCTCCTTACTATCAATTCGTAAACCTACAGCACATTAATATTTATCAATCAACAAACACACAAATACAGACTAAGGAAATTCCATTATACCATTTACTCCATATAGCTGGGACACTGGACTCATATTTAGCAAGGATGGACGATTCTCTTTCACTTGTTTGTGGTTGACATATATGTCTTCTAAGCGTTGCAAGTGTTGCTTGAAGATATAGTCGCTGCCTTTCGCATCAAGGCCAAATTTTGATTTTACCGACCAATGCTCTGATTTTGAAAAACTTATTACCAAAAATACATGATGTAAAATTTATGTTGCGCTTAGTAAGCAAACCTTCCAGTGGCCGATGCAGTTCTTGCAGGAACGCAACTTTATCCTTTGTAGATTCGTGATGCTTCATGTCAGCAGCAATTTGGTTTTAGCTATGTTAATAGTTTAATAGCTATAACAATTCGTCTTTAACTGTAGGACGCTTTAATTAAACTTTGTGAGCAGTGAGCAGTTATTAGAAAAAGTGAAACACAATGAAACGGTTGATGAGAAACCTCGCAGACGAAAGTCTAGATAAATGCATTTTTAAAAATGTGTTCAACAATATTATTACTGTGTATATATTTAGTTTAATAGGATTGTTTTTCCACAAGAAAATAGTGATCTTAAACCCGTCGAACTTTGTTTAAGGTAACAAAATACTGCACAGCATAGCAGCAAAACAGCACACAACACAGCTCATCCGCAATGTCAAAGACAACAAGAAATCAGTTCTTACGTGTATTAACCTTCTTAGTTGTATTCGTTGTTTTCACGATCGTTTTATATCAGCGAAACCACGGAAACAATTTAGATAGTCAAGAAAATGCTATAAGTCAATTAAATAACTTGATTACTCGTATGAAAGAGAACACTACAACCACCGGAAAAAGCCACGTAGGTCATGTAGAATCATCTGTTATTGTGAATGCGCCGTCATATAGAGAGACAGTGGCAACATCGGCTGTCAAAGGGGTAAGCAGTGAGTCTGAAGTAGACATATTGCGGGAAGTGCAAATGCTTTATGACAGAGTTAAAGCAAGTCTTGATTGGATTTCGAACATGAAGCCTAAAGATTCTTCGTCGACCTCATATCCTCTTATTCGCAGGGATCTCATTTCAAACGCCGAGATTCACATTCTTCACAAATTGGGCAAGTATCTTAAGAAGGCACTCAATGATCCAAATGCAGCACGTAAGCTTTTCAACTTGGTATCAAAGGGCTATCAGTGCAATGCGGCGCAAGCCACTCAACAGGAAGTCATTGCAAAGCGGATTAGCATGGACATCTGCTCAGAGGTGCGTGTTCTTGCTAGTTCTGGCATCATGTCATACCTCACAGCAGTGCTTACTGTGCTCTTTCCATACATTCACAGGTTGAGTGGTACAAGGTTGTGCAGCTGGCGTGGCCTGAGGCCCGATCCTTCATGGATATTGGTGCCAACAAGGGCTATCTGGGCTCATTATTTTTGTCCTTGTGGGGTGGTGGCGGGTTGAAGGTGTCACCGGTGTCCATCTTCAACTTGTCCAACAAACTAAAGTCGTGGAAGGACTCCCGCAACCCGGCCGGATACTGCAAGGACGGATACAGCTACGGCATACCACTGTACTGCCCGCCTGGTAAGAGAGATGAGGCCAGTGATGGGCGGTGTGACGAGATTAACGGAGACGTGCGCATTGTGAGCATCGACGGCAGTTCGTATCTTCAGGAGACACTCAGCGGCATGATTGCCAGCGCCGACTTGACCCCCAAATGGGACATAACGAGGCGCATGTGGCGGTACCTGAACTTTGCCATGTCGGACCAGCGCGGCACGGTGCGGTTCACCAAGCAGAGTCGGGACCGGAATGCCGGGTTCGAGGGCGGGTCGATCAGGGCGTCGGGCGCGGAGGACGATTCGACAACGGAGGCGGTGAACATGACCAGCGTTGACCTATTTATGAGCGACAATGGCATGACGCGCCTGGACCTCCTCAAGATCGACACAGAGGGGAACGATAACAAGGTAATAGGGCAGTGTCACATTGGCCAGCTGACTGAATCGTATTATTCCTCTTCACTTTTTTTCTATTAAACTGTGGTTTCATGCTCTCTATTCAGGTGTTGGTGGGTGCCCGTGGTGCCATCCAGAACCACCTCGGTATGTTCACCTTTGAAGGCGGTAAGGGCGTCACCCTCTCTGCGGACATGCTGCGCTCCTTCGACGCCCAGGGCTTCTCGTGCTACTCCACCTCTCGGGCGGGGCTCTTCAAGTGGAGCGCCGGCTGCATGAAGGAACAGTACATGGGTGGGTTTTCGGCCAAGGACAAGGGGAACATCTTCTGTGTTAGTCGAGAGAAGGCCCCCATGGTGGCTCTCGCGTATGATATACTGTCCTTCCCTATGCTCATAGAGGAATATCTGGGTTCTCCTGAAGCCGCTCCAGGTGCGCGTAAGAAATTAGTGACGGATATTGAAAGTGCCGAGGCAGCGGAGAGTATCAACCCAGTGGACTTATTGCCAGTGTATATCAATATTAAGCCGTTTTGTACACCTTGGCCGTTGTGTGTAAACGTGTAAAGTATGATCGGTCATTGTCATTGACGTTTATTTACGCGCTTCGACTCTGCGTGCCTGAAGTCTGCATATTAACTTATAGCTGTGCATCTGTCTATTCTGTCGATCCTCTGTACATACAACTCCATGTACGTGGTGGTAATACCGGTAGTGCACTCTACCAT
>CAYYMF010000155.1:0-3426 GCA_964472755.1 uncultured Chitinophagales bacterium
AAGAGTAATACACTTATTATTATCCAACCCAAAATACTGACTGTGGGAAACAGTAAGAAAACGTTTATCGGCATAAAAATAACATATTACCTGCTGCACCACCCGCCGTTTGCACTCGATAATTCTCATCAATTTTAGGATAAATATCTGTGCAGTTAAAGACATAAAAATACGAGTTATCAGAGGAATTCCAGTTAGTGACCAAACTCACCCATTAATTTGAACTGTCGCATGATGCCAGCGTTGATAGTCTTCTGGGATCTCTTTTTTTCTGCAACTTCATGCATCATGATTATCTCTTGATGGTTTGAAATGCTTTTTATGTTTTGTTGATTTGTTGTGGATGTGCAATAATAAAAATACTACCTGCTGTGCGGACACGCGATGATGGTACGGTATGCTATGGTACTGTACGACATACACATACTGTAGGTATTGTAATACAATTTAATTTTATATGCATTATTGGCCGTAGTGTTTTAGGAGGTTTTACGGACTGAATGATCAGTTTGTCTGTAAGAGTTTTTCTTGTTAAAAGTAATGCTAGCAGATTTGGTCTGTAAGAGTTTTTCTTGTTAAAAGTAATGCTAGCAGATTTGGTCAACACCTAATAATAACAATGCATTATTAGTTGAAGTAGTAAATAAATCCTTTTCAACTATATGACATACTTCACAACAATAATACAGATCATCAATCACATAAACATATCACCAGAGATTAAAATATAAAACATACACCAGTTAACGATATGATAAATAACTGCTTCGTTCGTCACAAAATCTTGAAAAGGGGCCTGAGACGAAGACACATGTCTGCTTTGTCGAAGGAAACTGCAAAAATAGGCGTCAGATCATCAATAATTTCAAAATTACAAGCTAAGGACATTGAGTACGATGTTCTTATAGTTGGTGGTGGTGCTACTGGAGCAGGTTCTCTGCTCACAAATTTTATGACTGTTTTGGCAATTGCATTGACATAATCATGGTCATACTGTGCTGTTGGTACCACTGCAGGTGCAGCACTAGATGCCGCGAGGAGAGGTTTGTCAGTTGCATGTGTAGAAAGAGAAGATTTTTCTTCTGGAACATCCTCTCGATCAACAAAGTTGATTTGGGGAGGTAGCAGGTATTTGGTTCAGGCGTTTGTTTCGCTTCTGAGCAAGGAACTGATTTTTTCGCCCAAGACAACTGTGAGGCGATTTTTGTCCGATTTCAAGATGGTGTTGAACTGTCATCGAGAGAGAACCTTTCTTCTTCAGCAGCAACCACATCTCACTAGTTGGCTACCAATTGCGGTTCCCCTGTCAACGTGGATTCAATGGCCACCTCCTTTTGGATTCCCGTTGGCCTCTGTAGGACCGCTGGGACTCTTTCCTTTGTTCTTTAAATTTGTAAGGAATCACTGACCTGGTATTTCTTCGGTACATTTTCTCAAACCAACCGTTATTCTTTTGCAGTATGATGCGCTCAGTGGCTTTTCCTGTCCGCCGTCCCACGTTATGACACCAGCCAGAGCACAGAGGAAGTTTCCACAACTCGCCAATGATGTAATTAAGTATTGCTCAGTGTTTTATGAGGGTACACACGATGATGCCCGCACGAATCTGGCGATAGCACAGTCCGCTGCTAGGGATGGCGCCATTGTTGCAAATTACTGCGAGGTGGTCAAGCTGGTCACGAATGCGGACTTGGAGCGCGGAGCATCAGAACCCGACCGCGTGGTGGGTGCAATCGTCAGAGATCATGTGGGCCAGCAGGAGTTTACAGTCCGCGCTAAGAGCGTGCTGTTATGTGGAGGGCCCTTCACCGACGAGCTGCGTGCGCTGGAAGACCCTGCTTCATCACGGGCTGTCATGGGCGCCTCGGGCACGCACATCGTTCTCCCCGCGTACTTCGCACCCTCTGGCATAGGCTTGGTGGACATGAACACATCCGACGGACGGTTTCTTTTTTTCCTTCCTTGGCATGGCCAGGTGCTGGTGGGAACCACCGACCATAAGTGCGAGCCTTCTATGCGTCCAGCGCCAGCAGAAGAGGTGAGTGGAACCTGCGCGTCGAGAGTGCTTTGTGCGGAACTTGACGCCGTTTGTAATCAACAGGAAATTTGCTGGCTTTTGAATGAGGCGTCGCGGTACATATCGCCGGAGCTTCAACTGCGTCGACAGGATGTCCTGAGCGCCTGGTCGGGAGTCCGTCCGCTGGCGCGCGACCCGCATGAATTAGACAGCTCGCGTGTCAGCCGCGACCATGTGGTGTCCCTCAACAGCAAGACAGGCGTGGTATTCGTGTCCGGTGGAAAGTGGACCACGTACAGGGAAATGTGAGTGGCGTGCGAATCTGTGTCAAACTTGAAATGACTTTCTAAATGCCACATCCAGGGCGGAGGACGCTGTGGACAAGGTTGTCAACAGCTGCACAGAGCTGAAAGTGCGCTGCTTCAAGTCGTGCGACACACTCACCACCGGTTTGGTGGGGTTGGAAGGTTCGTGGTTTGGGTGGATTGTTGGCAGGCGGTGAGCTAATCCCCCGCCTCCTTCCCAGGATACTCGGTGAACCTGGAAAGGGTTCTGGTGCAACAGTTTGGCGTCTCTGCCGTGGTGGCCTTTCGTCTCGTTCGCGCTTACGGGGGTCGTGCAAGAGACGTTCTGCAGGTGGCCAGAGAACTGCAGCAGTCGGAGGGTGAGCAGGAGGGTGGAGAGTTCCGCTTGCTGGTCAACGGGCACCCCTACCTGGAGGCTGAGGTGGTGTTCGCCGCGAGACACGACTGGGCTGTTCATGCGGAAGACGTGCTGGCGCGGCGCACCCGCCTGGCTTTTGTGCACAAGGACTCCGCGTTGCGGGCTGTTCCACGAGTAGTTGCCTTGATGGCCAGGGAGCTACAGTGGAACACTACTCAGCGGAGGGCTGAGTACGCTCGGTGCGTCGAGTACTTACGACAGTTCGGCGGGTCAACAGTGGCACCACTAACCGGATCCGGCTCCAGGCAGGAAGTACGGATGGCTACAAGGTCTGATTTGCGCGAAGTGTTTCGGAAAGTTGGCGATCAAGGCGCTGTGGGCGTTGAGCAACTGCAGCTGGTGGGCGAGATGCTGCACCACCCCCTGTCTCCGGCGGAAGTCGAGGATTGCATGGCGCACTCGGTTGGGCCTGATGGTGGCGACGGTATCACCTTCGAAGCGCTCGAGGAGTGGTGGAATAGCGATCGTCTCAATCCTGGTCTGGTTGCCATGCGCGAGCAGAAGACAGCCACAGCAGAAAGTGTAGAGGGATCCGGAACGCTATTCGGTTGATTAAAATATCCATTCACTAATCGATATTTAATAAACATTTTCAACTGAGAATTTATGCACATTTCTTGTGTCAAAAAGGTTTTTTGCTTTTTCATCAACAAAACACATGTGGAAATCTATAACTTTGTCGCCTT
>CAYYMF010000156.1:0-3412 GCA_964472755.1 uncultured Chitinophagales bacterium
TCCGCCATTGCATATCTGCCGCCGATGAAGGAAATGCCGAAAAAACAGACAGAAATCAAGAGCTGCACTTCGCCGATGGTTTCCTTGGAAAGTTTAATGCTATACATTATACTTTACCCTAAACAACAAGAAACAATGTTTTTTGATGTGAAATGAAGACTTTGATTTCTTTTTTTAGAAGAAGAACGACCTGACAGTGAATTTTTCGAACTCAGTTGCGATAAACGGTTCCAAAAAGGAAGTTGTGACTTTAATTACAATAACCGTTTGGATTGTGCCAAATTAATATATGGTCAGGTAGCTTCAGTGATTTAGCATTGCAAAGACATTTTAATTATAATAATTCTTTAAGAGGACGCATGACAGTAGAGAAAATAAACGACACCACTATCGCAATAAAATCAACAAGCAACCATGTATGAACAAACAACTCAAACTAATTTTCTGCCTCAATTTTGATAATATACGCCAATTCGTTTAGAGCCACTATTGCTCTCTAATAAAGCAACATTTTCATTGGCAACTCTATCTTCAACGATATCCTCACCTCCTTGGAAATTCATCGAACCCAACGGCTCATATCCAACCACATCTGCATCACTATTGCTAGTAGTGGACACTACAACGGCAGAAAACACTACCAACGAACCAAATCCTTCCCACCATGTCATTACTTCATGCAGAAACAAATACCCGCCAATAACACAAAAGAATGAATCTAACGACATCAACAGCGATGCTCTTGTCGGCTCAACGTGTGTCTGACCTAAAGTACTCAGTGGAAACGCTGCAGCTTCTCCAACACCCACAATTAAAATCACCAACCAATTCTTGGTGAAAGGTGTGAACGGATAAATGAAGCACTCTGGCTCATATAGTGCAGCAGTAATAATCGACAGCACCAGACATGTGGAAAAATCAACCAGTGTAAACGAAATAACATCAAGATTTTTCGCAGCCACATCACCAATTATGATTGAAGCCACCCAACAAAACATGCTGAGTATTATCAAGAACTCTCCATACCCCATTGCATCACCTAAACACTGTTCTTGGTCTGCACAACCCGAGATGAAATACAGACCAATGGCACAAAGAACAACAGCAAGCCACGATTTCCATGTGAGGTGTGTGCCAAACCCCGGCGTTATGTACTCAACAACAGGAACAAAAACAACATACATTCCTGTGAGAAAGCCAGCTTCTCCTACCGAAACGGTTGCCATGCCAATATGCACCAGAATTGACGCAAGGTAGGTTGCACAACCACCAATTATTCCCCAGAAAAACAACTGTGAATTGTATGACCATTCATTGACGCTCGTCGGGCGAATATTCACTTGTTCCTGACCATCCCCATCTTGATTACCACCATCTGATTGTATCCAAGGACGATATAGAAGCATAAGACTTGTGGAAACTATGAATTTGCCGATTACAAAACTGATGGGTCCCATGTGATTCTCCGCCATTGCATATCTGCCGCCGATGAAGGAAATGCCGAAAAAACAGACAGAAACCAAGAGCTGTATTTCGCCGATGGTTTCCTTGGAAAATTTAAAGCTATACATTATATTTTACTTTAAACACCAGGAAACTAAGCTCTTTAAAAAAAAAAAAATGCAAAGTACAGTTCCGAGATGTTGTTTTTGTGAGAACTGGATGATGATGACCGTTGGAATTCCGTTGAATTTTTAAACTTGGTTGCGAAAAACGGTTGCTCAAGATTATTTTATTACTGGATCTCTCAAATTGTACCCCACAAACTACAACAAAATCTCCAACAAACTTACTTGAAAACAAACTTACTTGAAAACAAACTTAAAAGCCTTCTTCTCAGCCACTCCCGATGAGGTACCGGAAACCACGGAACTAGAGTCACTTGCACCACTCTTCATATTATTCACTGAAAGTGACAGTTTCAAGCCCGACGAAGCCGCAGAAGAAGAGGCGATATTACTACCACCAGCAGCTCCAGAAGAAGCTTTAGTTTGTTGATTATTTAATGCTTGAGGGTTGACAAAAGGATTGAAAACAGCACCGCCACCAGAACTACTAGTATTTTGTGCACGATGGCTGATAACTGCTGGTGCGACCTGTTGCTTCACTTTCAGCACAACAAGAGGCTGCCGCATAAGCTGTGAAAACATACAAACACACAGAGAGAACAAAATAACGGTCAGATCCAAACAATAGAAAACACAAAGATAATAATTTATCAAGAAACCAAATCATACCAACCAACAGAAAACAGAGACACATACTCATACTGTAGTTGTTTCCTTTCTATTCTAATACATAACACGGTGCGTGCAATCAGTGCGGCATTTAATCGCGTTAAATTACCTGATCAAACTGTGCTGTCAGTTCATATGCACTGCGTAACCTAAATCTCTCTTCACTCAGTGCATTGTTAAAGAATCGATCATGCACTGGTGCCCCTGTACCGCCTGCCTCCTTTGACAAAGCACGAGGAATGCGCTTACCAAAAGCAAATGTCCATGTATCAAGCAGAATTGTGCGAATTGTCTGTTGAAATTAAGAATAATGGGGATGCAAAAAAATGAACTCCAAAACAGCAAACTAAGCCGACACTGGTTACTTTCCTAACCACAATTTTGAGAAATATAAACAAACTTGATGCAGAAGTAACAAATATAATCCACTACTAATAGCCATACCTGGTCGTGACTGGCCGAAGTGAGGATCGTTCTCCACAGAAGCTTCATTGCCACCCGCATGTGTGGTCCGGTGCTGTTCATCGCGGCTCTGTGCTCAGCAACATAAGCTGACTTGATTGCAGCGGCACCTGTGATTAAAAAGCATTATTTATAACAAGTATTAAATCGTACTCTATGAAACACACCCATACTGAAGGTAGATATCATTATGTTTTTGTGTAAACATAACCGTACCGAAAAACCATAAGGTACACTGTAGCTGATCAACAGCACATACACTGGCCTCAACACAAACATTCTAAGCATCCCCGTGTATACAACTCAATGTTTGACATCCATACAGCACATCATACCTGCCATTGGTACAGTGTGACCATGCACATCGCTCCACCCGGTACAGTACCACGGATTGTGTACCGCTACGCCTTGTATCGCTGCTCTAGGCGGGCGATCCTGAACAGCATCTGCGAACACCTACAATGTGATGTAGAAGGTAAGAAATTACCGTTGAGAGAAGTACAAAGTGTTGGAAACGAGCAGTTAATATCCACATTGACAGTAGTACTGTCGGCACACAAGAAGACACAAGAGCGTCTTTGGTAAGTTGAAATAAGTTACAAACTCTAAACACCCTATCAGAGGGTTCACACAGTCGACAGAAAGAAAACATTCACATACGTAAACACGTACATACTCATACATACTGTACACACCTGTGCAAACATTTGTTT
>CAYYMF010000157.1:0-3397 GCA_964472755.1 uncultured Chitinophagales bacterium
AAGAATTGAAGCGTTTTCAGCAAGAGCTGTTATCACAGAGAGATGAAGTTTCTCAATGAGAAACTTCCAGTGGTGGCGGAAACCGTATTTAATAGCATGTGGAATACACTGTATCCGCAGTGTCTGAATCGTCCATGGTGTGACATACCTGCTGGCAAGTGCGACACGGTGATGTACCAGTGTGTGGTTTACCGCTGTACCGTGCCAACAGTGGTAAACAAACTAATTTCCAATTCCCTGACTGTAGCATAAGGTAGAACGAACCGTAAGCACTGGACAGTTTGATTGAGGTAAATATTTCTTGTTTAATAAATACTTGATTCACGTGGAAATAAAACTTTTTTCTTGCATGTGAAACTTACAGTACCATATACCATATTGCGTGTGTGAAACTACTACCGTACACATACACTCTCTTTTTCCGTCCAGAATTGTTTTTTTCTTGTCGCTTGCTGCAGTGTTGCAGTGCAGTATTGAGTAGCGAGAATTCCAAATTATTAATAGCTTGGTGTTATTTCACTTTTGAAGTGAAGTGACAACAGTTCAACGCATTGTACTGTTTTGTTTGGCACTGTGAGATCAAAGGTGTCACAGCTCCAGAACATTTTACAGAGTGGTGCACAGTGTTTGATCGATGAAGTCACAACTCGTTAAAAATAACGTTTTAAGTTCTGTTCGCAGATTTTCCAGTTATGATAAGTCATTTCACAAAAGAACTTTGCCAAAGTCACTCATTTCTTTGTCTTCGCCTCTTGGAAAGCAAATATTCCGTGAAGCGCTTCAGCTGGGAGGACTTGAAAGTTATTTTCCGTTGTCAGAACAGTTTGTCACTCAATCAGAACCATCATTTTGTTCATTGAGCTCTTTGGCAATGGTACTGAATGCATTAAATTTTGATCCTAAGAAAGTGTGGAAAGGGGCATGGAGGTGGGTGTCTGAAGAAACGTTACAATGTGAAACGAAATCCATCTGTGGTCACTCTCTGGAAAGAATTCGTTCCGAGGGACTAAATTTTAATGAATTTGAATCATTGGCGCGTTGCCATAGCGTCAATATAAAATCGTTTCGGGTGAATCCAACTGCAGTTAACTCCGAAATCGATCTGTCACCTTATAACACTTTCAAAACATATGTGGAGAAAATATCATCAAGTGACAAAGCCAACACATTTATGGTGGTTAACTACTCACGAGGAAGCCTAGGACAGACTGGTCAGGGGCACTTCAGCCCGATCGGAGGGTACCACTCCCAGAGACAGCTGGTGCTGGTGCTCGATGTGGCGCGATTCAAGTATCCTCCGTACTGGGTGCCCCTGGACGACCTGTGGAAATCGATGTCACTCACCGACGATCACACTGGCGAGGCTCGCGGATACTTCGTTATCTCGGGCGCACATGATGCCACAAGCCCTGCTGGTACAACTGAGTGCAAAAGCAAGGCGCAGTGCATACATCCCCACCATTCGACATGAGATATTGTCGCCGCTTGCAAGAAACCGCCATAATTTCACCAGAGAAACACGACACAGGTTTTCTTTCGGGTTAATGCACAAGGTGCCTGGACATGTTCTAGGAGGTGAATATACCACGACAACCCCAGCTGTGTACTGTATTACTGTAAATTGTACGAATAACGCCAAACCTATTAACACGAACTCCCACTAAAACAATTTGTCCCTGCTCGGATGATGTAATCCACCGCCTGAGTGAGGTCCTGCAGCACCACATCCGCAGGGTCCAGCGGGTCATTCGCTACTCCTTGAAACATGCCGGTGCGGACTAAAATGGACTTCCAGGATGGACCTGCCGCATTGGCGCCTCTGATATCGGACAGCGGGTTGTCTCCTATTCCGAAAAAGACTGCATTTTCAGCATCGTTTGGACAGTCATCGCCGATTCGCCGCGCCTCGGACTGCAGCATCTTCTCTGCGAAATCATACTGTATCCGGTACGGTTTCCCAAAGAGGGTATAGTTTAGAGGTGTATTGTGATAAGCTTCGTACAAATGGCGGAAAGATGCCAAGAACGCGCCTTGAGTAAATCGGGGCAAATGATATTCAGTTGAGTAGGCCAAGTCCGCGTTGCATCCAAAAAGGGGAACCGCCTCTCTATCGGTAGTCTGGGACAAGATATCACTGGCTATTTGCATGTCTAGCGCCCAATCCACTGGGTCGTGGAATATTAGTACAGCACCAAATCGTTCTTTTGGATCATATTGTACCTTTCTAAGTGAAAGCTGTCGTGGTATTGGAAACGATAGAGGGGAAGATTTGAGTATGCAACTAGAAGAAAGCACCCGCTTGAATCCATACTGCTCAGCAACATCCAAACAACTTTCACGCCCTAGAACTAGCACCTGTGACTTTTTTATCGTCTCATCCAAACATCTCAAAGGCGTGTGTGACAACAGAATCTGCTCTTCTAATATAGGAATGCTCAATTTCGAGCTTAGTTCACTGGCTTTCTCCCTTTCAGATACTCCTCCCCCATTGGTCATAAAGATAAAAGGAATCTGGTTGTCTATCAATCTTTTTACTGATGCTGAGGCACCTTCTATGACACGTCCGCCCTTTAAAACCACCCCATCAATGTCTAGTGCGACTCGCTTCGGAACTCTCAACATGTTTCAGCTTTTCTTCTCTTGTATTCACTGATTCTTGTATTCACTTACACTTATATTCACTCAATTCCGCTTTTAATTAAACCATGGTAAACCACTGGTAAACAGTAAAATTCGGTACATCCGTGCAAGACCACCTTGCATTACCGCATCGATTTTTCCGCCCAGTGCAAGGTTCCTTGCACGGATGTCCAAAATAAAGACCGAATTTGGGCTGAATTTCAGATTTTGGACATCCGTGCAAGGACCGTGCAAGGCGGTATTTTTCGTTTTTTTTGGCAACACAGTTTCAACTGTTTCCATTCATACAACCATTGCCTTTACATTAAATTACGTTTATTGATACTATTAATCTCAAGAAATGTTGTCGAATTGTCTTGCCAAGGATACCAGGGCCTAATGAAAGCTTTTATTATAAAATAATACGACGCATCAGAGAAGAGAAGTCTCAGCATCTCGTCTGTCGCCAGTAGCAGTATATATCATCATTGTTTGAACACTATGCGACTAACATGGAGCTATCAAAATGAGACATAACATGAAAAGTAAAAACATCGTTAAGTTCTCAAGAAATGCACCACAACGGCTGCTAAATTAACAATCCCCTGCGACCTGCCACAGTTGTATGAATGGTACCAAAATGGTTTGGAGACCACACTAACTAAACGAATCAAAGTTTATTGACATGTCTCTTGGTTAGTTTTGCAACGACTTGTGTCATGACAATGTGCCATGTATGGGTCAAACACAGCAAGTAGCTGGAGAGGAGAATTACGTC
>CAYYMF010000158.1:0-3366 GCA_964472755.1 uncultured Chitinophagales bacterium
CCTAACATTGATTCGTGTTAGGGGCTTTCTTCTATACGTCATAATGTTAGTGGCTTCTCATCATCTTTCATCAAAACGGAACGATTATTTTCATTGTAAAATTCCTTCCTATATTATAAATTCCATACCGTCCATTGGGAGAGTTTTCATAATATTCAAAATATTTCAAACGATTTAAATGGGATTGGTAAGCCTTGTCAAATAAGTTATTCACTTGAAAAATAAATAGAATGTTTTTATCGGATTTGTAATTTATTTCGGCAGTCAAACCAAGGTTGAAAAGCGTATAGGCAGGTGTTGCTGTTTCTGTTCCGTTTAAGCCTAAATATCTGTTTTGATTAGCGGAATATTCCACTTCAAATTTTGGTGTAATAGAAGTTAACCATTTTGATTTGGGTTCAAATCTCTGAGAAAGACTGCTATTAATCATCATTGGTGGAATGAGTGGTAAATATTCGCCTTGTGTTCCTTTCCCTTTAAATTCCGATTTTCGGTTAAACCCATAGACCAAGCTCATACTGTTATCCCAACGAAAACCTTTTAATGTACTAGGATGTACTGCAAACCAAAATTCTCCTCCATACAGTTGTGCTTTTGATTGCTCATACATATAAGTTCTGTTTCCTTGTGCGTCTAAAATTGGATTTCCTTGATCATCGGCTAAGGCAGACATAAATATAAAGTTCTGGATATTATTGTTGAATACACTAAATTCTCCCGATATGTCTTTAAATTTTAAGATGACACCTAAATCTTCTTGTAGAGAAAATTCCGGATCGAAAGTTCTATCTCCAATATAAATAATATGTGCTCCGGGGTCTAATCCGTTACTTCCAATTTCCGTAACATTGGGTGCACGATATGCTCGTCCGATATTGGTTTTTATACTAACGTTTTTATGCGCTTGATAAGTGGCACCCAAACTGCCACTTACTCCGTGGTATGTCTTTTTGAAATTTTCAAATTGTAATTCAGAGTTTGGGTCATCGGCATTGGATTGTTTATCATCTTCGCCTACGTAAAAATCATTCCAATCAATGTGTCTTAAATCATAACGAACGCCACCGCTAATACTCCATTTGTCTTTTTTCCATTTGGCATACAAATACGTTCCGCCTTCGTATAAATTATAATCGGGAATTGGAAACTCATCAGCATCTTTATTCAAATTATTTTGCAACATTCCGTTGATACCAATTGAAGTTTCAATATTGGCAAATTTTGGAGCATTATACCTAAATCCATAATTTAACGTATTCAACCGCATATACATTCCTGCTTGTTTGGGTTCATCAGGATGAGAATATTCTCTTCGGATATTTTGTTGTCCGCCTAATAAAATATCAATATCGCCATTTCCTACTTCGTAAAAACTGTGTAAATACGCTCTATAATGTTGAATATGCTGTGCCAAAACAGGAATTTTATAAGAGTTTAATTCTTTTTCCGAAACAATAGGTCGGTTTTTAATATCATCGTCATCATCAAAGATCTGTTTAGTGAATTTACGAGTGAGTGAATCCCTACTGCCGTCAGGAATAGCTTGATGATTATCATATAAAGATAAATTTAGATGTGTGTAACCTTTATCTGTTTTGTAACCTGCCAAAGCCGATAAGTTTTTTACATTGTAATTCGTCAAATAAACTCTGCCGTCAACTGGGTTTCGATAATTTTTAGCCATTCGATAAGAGCCGTTTAATGCAAATATAAATCGTTCATTTGCATAATCCAACCGCAAACCATTTCCAATCAAATTGTTGTTTGTTTGATATTCACCCACATATTTTCCGTGAATTTTTCCGTCTGTGTTTTTTGGAACATAAGGAAACAAACTAATCACACCTGCAATGGCATCAGAACCGTACAAAAGGCTTGCAGGACCTTTAATCACTTCGGCTTTTTCTATTAGATAATCGTCAATTTCAATTCCGTGTTCATCTCCATATTGTTGTCCTTCTTGGCGAATCCCATCATACAAAGTTAGCACACGATTATAGCCTAAACCGTGAATAAAAGGTTTTGAAATATTAGGACCCGTTTTTACTGCCGTTAATCCTGGAGCATTTTTGACCAATACATCAATAATATTGCTTTCTGCGGTTGTTTCAATTTGTTTGGGAGTTATTGCCGTAATAGACATTGGATTTTCCCTGATTAAAGTCGCTCTGGTCGTTCCCGTAATAACAATTTCATCTAGGTTGTATGAATAAGCCTGTAGATAAAGGGTGTAATGATTTTGATTGGGAAGTATTTGTAAAGTATCGGTATCATAACCCATTGCTTGAATGATGAAATTTATGTTTTCACTCGTCGGATTGATATTGATTTTAAAATTTCCATTTTCATCTGTTAAAACTCCGTTTTCGGTATTTTCTTGAAACACCGTACAAAATCCTACGCCTTGTTTCGTATCGTAATCTTTTACAGACCCTGTTATTTCTCTTTGCTGTGCCTGACTTACCCAAGCAATTGAGAGTAAAATTAATGTTGCTAATCCTTTTTTCATTTTATCGAATTATTTATTTTCATTCACAAAACTAATAAAGTTAGATTAAACTAACAATATAAATTTGGTAATTCTTTTTTTATATTTGCATTATGGTATCACAAGCAGAAGAAAATTATTTAAAAGCGTTGTTTCATTTAACGAATGAAATACAAGAAAAAACTGAGGCAGGCACAAATGAATTAGCAGATTCATTGGATGTTACGCCTGCAACGGCAAATAATATGCTTAAAAAGCTGAAAGAGAAAGAGTTGGTTTCTTATGAAAAATACGGTAAAATTACTTTAACGAAAAAAGGAAGAAGTCTTGCTGTTGAGATTGTTAGAAAGCATCGACTATGGGAAACCTTTTTATATGAAAAGTTAAATTTCACTTGGGATGAAGTTCACCAAGTGGCCGAACAATTGGAGCATATCAAATCAGCGAAATTAGTAGAACAGCTGGAGAAATTTCTTGATTTTCCTGAAATTGACCCTCACGGAGACCCAATTCCCAACGCTAAAGGTGAAATTAAATTTGTGCAAAGAAAAACTTTAGCAGAAATAGAAGTGGGAGAAACCTGTAAATTAATTGCCGTAAAAGATAATAGTTCTTCATTTCTTCAATATGTCGTTAAACTCGGTTTAGGATTGAGTAGTAAAATAAAAGTTATCAGTCGTCAGGACTTTGATGGTTTAACGGAAATAGAAGTGAACAAAGTGCGTTCTTCAATAAGTAAGAAAGTCGCTCAAAATTTGTTTGTTGTTTGACGGTTTGTCTGTTCGTTAGAGTTGCCGATAACGTTTTGCAGCTACCCGAAGGTGGCGATTTCGAAGCACTTCACTGTCAACCAAGCACAAACTTTGATAGAAGCACAA
>CAYYMF010000159.1:0-3366 GCA_964472755.1 uncultured Chitinophagales bacterium
TTCGGCTGTTAATTTTTGAGTAGCCAAAGGTGTAATCATATCCGAAGCCCTAACCGATTTTCCTGCATTGATGACCACTTCCTGTAATTCCTGACTTTTCTCGTCCAATTCTATCTGTAGAATTTGGGCATTTCCAGAAGTCAAATTAATGTTGTAAAGCGTGAAAGGTGTGTAACCAATATGCGAAGTTTCTAAATTATATTTTCCAACAGGAAGTTGAACCGAAAAGTTTCCGTTTTCATCGGATAGTGTATTTACTGTGTCTTTTCCGACAAATTTAAGCACAACTCCAATTAAAACTTCTTGTGTGTTTTTGTCTTTTACTACACCGTTGATAGTACCTATTGTTTGGGCAAAAATATTATTTCCAATCAAAAGGAAAACCAATCCTAAAAGTATTTTTTTCATACTATAAAGTAATTAATTAGTGCAAAAGTAAACTAATATTCCAAATAAAAATCTATTTATGTACTTTATTTAAAAATAAATAGTACATTTGTATTCTAAAATTACTTAAAATGAATTATGGTTTAATTAAAGATGTACTCGATTTAGTTCAGGAATTTGAGATTGAAACCAACAATAACAACCATTTTGAAACATCTGTTGAAGGGTTTAAAAATTGGATTTCGACAAACAATAACACTATCGTTAATGAGCCGAATTGGGAAGGGAAAGAAAACGGAAGAAGTGCCGAAAGTGTGATTAATACCTTGATTGTGCATTTGAATAGGTATGCAAAAAGCTATTCCAAATCGGCAATTGTTGGGTCGGATTTTTCTACGCAAGAAGATTTTATTTATCTAATAAATCTCAAAGCATTTGGCGAAATGTCAAAAATGGATTTGATAAAAAAAAACGTACACGAAAAGCCGGTTGGAATGCAGATTATCAATCGTTTAATCAATCAAGGTTGGATTGAACAGCGGAATTCTAAAACGGATAAACGAAGTAAAGTGATTTCAATTTCTGAAACAGGTCTTCAAGCCTTGGGGAATCAAATGGATAAAATACGACAAGCTACTTCCATCGTTACCGGAAATTTATCACAAAATGAAAAAATGGAATTAATCCGCTTACTCAATAAGCTCGATGATTTTCATCAACCAATTTATGATAGAAATATTGATACGGATAATTTACTAAGAGAAGCACTTAAAAATATCAAAAGATGAAAAACAAGATTGCCATAATAGGTTCGGGATTTTCCGGATTGTCGGCTGCTGCTTATGCGGCAAAAGCTGGTCATGAAGTTCATGTTTTTGAAAAACACGATCAGCCGGGCGGTAGAGCCAGACAATTTACCACAGAGCAAGGTTTTGTTTTTGACATGGGACCAAGTTGGTATTGGATGCCTGATATTATGGAGGATTTTTTTACTGATTTCGGCTATAAAACTTCTGATTTTTTTGATTTAATTTCCTTAAATCCTCAGTTTGAAATGATTTTTTCTGATGAGAAAATGAATATTCCTGAAAATTTCGAAGATTTAAAAGTACTGTTTGAAACGATAGAAAAAGGTGCAGGCGTTCAATTAGAAAAATTTATGCAGTCGGCAAAGTACAAATACGAGGTAGGTATGAAAGACTTCGTTACAAAACCTAGCCACAGTTGGTTAGAATTTGTATCTCCCAAAATTGCGAAGAGTGCATTGAAATTAAATTTGCTCACCAATTTCAGAAGCTATGTTGGCAGCTACTTTAAAGATGAGAAGTTACGAACGCTGATGGAATTTCCGGTGATTTTCTTGGGAGCATCGCCCAAAAACATTCCAGCATTGTACAGTTTGATGAATTATGGCGGCTACGCTTTAGGCACGCATTATCCGATAGGCGGATTTTACCAATTGGTATTGGCAATGCAGCAGGTTGCAGAAAAACAAGGAGCAATTTTTCATTTTAATAAAACGGTTGAGAAAATCAATACGAGCCATAACAAAATAACTTCTTTGCAAATAAATGGAGAAAATATAACTTTTGATACCGTAATCGCTTCTTCAGATTATCATCACACCGAAACACTTTTAGAGGAACGATTAAGGAATTACACCGAAGAATATTGGCAAAGTAGAACTTTTGCACCGTCAAGTTTGATATTTTATTTAGGTATAAATCAAACTATTCCGAACCTCAAACACCACACACTATTTTTTGAAAACGATTTAGACGAGCATATTGATTGTATTTATGGAGAAAAAAAATGGCCAGAAAACCCACTGTTCTATGCTTGTTGTCCTTCTAAAACAGATAAGAGTGTTGCCCCAAAAGGAAAAGAAAATCTGTTTTTGTTGATGCCTTTGGCAATTGGCATTCAAGACGATGAAAAAAATCGGGAAAAATACTTGGCAGAAATGCTTTCCAGAATTGAAAAACTTACTGGAATGATTGGTTTGGCTTCAAAAATTGAGTATCAAAGAAGTTACTGCGTAAACGACTTTTTACAAGATTACAACGCCTATGGAGGAAATGCGTATGGATTGGCAAATACCCTCAAACAAACTGCGGTTTTGAAACCGAAAATTAGAAATAAAAAAGTAACTAATCTATTTTATACGGGACAATTAACCGTTCCAGGCCCAGGTGTTCCACCGTCTATTATATCGGGTAAAATAGTAGCAAATGAAGTAACAAAATCTAAAACTGAGTAATATGAAACAGCTATTTGACGAACTTTCTTACTCGGTAAGTAAGATCACCACAAAAAAATACAGCACGAGTTTTTCGTTGGGAATTTTGGCTTTAAAGCCTTCTATCCGCAACGCAATTTACGCAATTTACGGCTATGTGAGATTAGCAGATGAAATTGTAGATAGTTTTCACGAATACGACAAAGAAAAACTGTTAAACAGGTTGAAAACGGAAACTAAAAACGCCTTAGAAGAAAGAATTTCATTGAATCCCATTTTGCAATCTTTTCAGGAAACAGTGCATACTTATCAAATTGACACTACGCTAATTGAACAATTTCTGAATAGCATGGAAATGGACCTACAAAAAGTAGATTATAATTCAGCATTGTACAATGAATACATTTTTGGTTCTGCCGAAGTCGTAGGATTGATGTGCTTGCAAGTATTTACAGAAGGAAGCAAAGAGAAATTTGAAGAATTAAAACCGTATGCTATGAAATTAGGTTCTGCATTTCAGAAAATAAATTTTTTAAGAGATTTAAAAGACGATTATCAAATTTTAGGCAGAACTTATTTTCCCAATGTAGATATGTGCGTGTTTGATAATTGTGTAAAATGTCAAATTGAACAAGAGATAGAAGAGGAATTTAAAGAAGCTTTAATTGGAATAAAAAAACTACCTAATTCGTCTAAATTCGGGGTGTATTTGGCGTACAAATATTACATTTCTTTGTTTA
>CAYYMF010000160.1:0-3332 GCA_964472755.1 uncultured Chitinophagales bacterium
TACTATCAACAGATTAAAGAATTGATGTTAGCAAAAAATCACGATTATGGCGAAGCGTGGCGAGATATGCGTATCACGTCATTTACCGATATGATTCTTACACGTTTACATAGAATTAAACAAATGGAAGAAAACCAAGGACAGTCTGAAATATCTGAAGGAATAGATGCGAACTTGAAAGACATTGCAAATTATGCTATATTTGCATTAATTCAATTATCAGAAAATAAATAGAAATATATAATTATGAAAATTATCACACAGGTTTGTAGATTTTTGGTAGGTGCCTTGTTTATTTTTTCGGGTGTTGTAAAAGCTATTGACCCAGCGGGGACTGCAATAAAAATGGAAGAATACTTTGAGGTTTTTGCTGGCTATCTTCCGAAATTAAATTTCTTATGGCATTTTTTAGCCCATCAAGCACTTTCCGTTTCTGTTTTTATGATTGTATTGGAAATCTTATTGGGGATTACTTTAATTCTTGGAATTTGGAAAAAATTCACTTTATGGAGTTTAGCACTCATCATTATTTTCTTTACATTTCTAACTTGGTTTTCTGCAAAAACTGGCAAAGTAACAGATTGCGGTTGTTTTGGTGATTTTATTAAGCTAGAACCTAAACAATCTTATCATAAAGATTTAGTTCTCAGTGTATTAATTCTTGTTATAATTATTGGTGCAAGGAATATACAATTATTATTCTCCAGAAAACTTTCTACTCTAATTTTTGGGATTTTAACTATTGTTACTTTAGCATTTACATTTAGAAATATTTATTATGAGCCAATTGTAGATTTCAGACCTTATACCGTTGGCACTTCCATTCCTGATTGTTTGCAATTACCTCCTGATGCCAAAAAGCCAATCACTGAAATGATTTTTATTTATAAAAATAAAGAAACTGGCAAGGAAGAACGTTTCAATAATACTTTTCCGCAAGATATTGACAATTGGACTTTTGTAGATAGGGAAGATAAAATTATTCAAAAAGGCGACGAACCAAAATGTAAAGATTTTGCGATTAGAGATGTCAATGGCAATGACAATTCAGCAGGATTTTTTGATGAAGAAGAATATGTTTTCTTAATTATTTGTCCAAATATCAAAAAAGCAAGTGATAGAGGATTTGATAAATTATTGCCCGTTTGTAAAGCTGCTGAAAAAGACCACCGTTATGTATTTATGCTTACTGGAAGTGTTTTAGAAGATGTAGAAAAATACAAAATCGAACATAAAATTCCATATGAAACTTACAGTACAGATGAAACACCTTTGAAAACAATTATGCGTTCCAATCCTGGGCTTTTGATTTTGAAAAAAGGGGTAATTGTTGCTAAATTCCACTACAATGAACTACCAGATTATCAAACTATCAAAAAAGAATACTTAAAATAATATGGGTAAGTTTATCCTCAATAAATTAGCTTATGGCATATTGGTACTCATTGGAGTAGTTTTTATTGTATTTGCTTTGTTTAATTTATTGCCTGTCGATCCTGCACGATTAACATTAGGACAAAGAGCTGATGTTGCCTCGGTAGAAGCGATCAATAAAGAGTTAGGATTAGATAAACCATTTTTAGTAAAACTAAAACTATACTTAAATGATATTTCACCAATTTCAATTTATGAAAATACACCTGAAAATCAAACAAAATATCACTATACAAAAATCATAAGCTTGGGAGAAAGTACCTTGGTTATCAAAAAACCATATTTGCGTCGCTCTTACCAAACTAAAGAATTAGTAAGCGAAAAACTAAGTAATGCATTACCTAAAACTATAATTCTTGCTACATTTTCCATAATTTTTGCTAGTATTATAGGCATTTTCTTTGGTGTTTTAGCAGCAATTCAACAACATTCTTGGTTTGATACCATAGCTATGTCGCTCTCCAATTTAGGAATCTCTGTCCCATCTTATTTTTCAGCAATCATTTTAGCCTATATTTTTGCTATATTATTACATGATATTACAGGCTTAGAACAAGTTGGTGATATTACGACCATTGATGATTGGGGTGATGAAGTCTTGACTTTAAAAAATTTAATTTTACCAGTTTTGGCACTTGGCTCACGACCGATTGGAATTATTTTCCAATTGACAAGAAGTGCTATGCTAGATGTTCTTTCTCAAGATTATATCCGAACAGCAAAAGCAAAAGGCTTATCTACTAAAGTCGTATTATTCAAACATGCTTTACGCAATGCTATGAATCCTGTCGTAACGACCGTAAGTGGTTGGTTTGCTGGATTATTAGCCGGTGCTTTTTTTGTTGAAATTATATTTGACATTAAAGGATTAGGATATATAGCTGTCAATTCATTATTAAACTTTGATTTTCCAGTTACAATGGGTTGTGTTTTATTTACTGCCATTGTATTTATTGTTGTTAATTTTATTGTAGATATTCTATATGGAATTTTAGATCCTCGTATTAGAATTGGAAATAAATAATTTATATATTCTATGTTGATTTTCTTAGTTGGTTTTATGGGTTGTGGAAAATCCTATACTGGCAGAAAACTTGCCCCATTATTAGGCTTTGATTATGTTGATATGGATAGAGTAATAGAAGCTCAAGAATCGATGTCCATCAAAGAAATTTTTGAACAAAAAGGCGAAACCTATTTCAGAAATTTAGAGCATCAATATTTATTAGATTTAGATACAAAGCAAAACTTGGTTATTTCAACAGGTGGTGGTGTACCTTGTTTCTTTAATAATATGGAAATTATGAATGAAAAAGGAATTACCATATATCTGAATAGAAGTAAATCTGTTGTCATTCCGAGGTTATTACAAGGTGCTCACAAACGACCACTCATTCAAAATATGGATGAAGAAACTTTAAGTACTTTTTATGATGCAAAATTAGCAGAACGTGCTCCATTTTATGAAAAAGCACAATTGCACGTCGGTGATGCTAATGTGGAAGATATTGGTAAGTTATTAGCCGATATTTAAAAAATCAAGCAATCTGTAATTGCAAGTATTGATTTATAATTTCTGCTTGTCGTTACTTATAATACATAGCTTCAATTTGAAATTCCTACTAAATTTAGAACTAATTCCATTCAAATCCAATTGCGTATTTTAGATATTGTTATAGAAAAATATAAAAATACAATATTGCGTATATTTATACATAAATGCAAATAATACGCAATAAGATATCCATACACATTAACGTAGTTTTTAACTTGTTAGCATTTTTTTATATCTTTTTGATAATTTATAGTCATTAATTATATTTGCGTATATATAAGAGTTAGGTGCAACCCTAAAGAACAGACGACAGTGCAAAAATTAACGAACAAACAGACGACAA
>CAYYMF010000161.1:0-3307 GCA_964472755.1 uncultured Chitinophagales bacterium
AAACACCAGAGACTGTCCATTTAATGCCTCAAGGTACGTATCAATATGGTCTCTCTCTCCAGACTTAACAGATGAACTTTACAGATGAAATATGGGTCGAACACCGTATTCCTGATTTATCAGAGGAATCCGTATCAACTGTTGAACACAACTCATTCTCTGAAAGCTTTCGCGATTTATTAGAGACGGGCAAACATTCAGATATCACCTTCAGCGTTGGCGAGTGCAGCGAGGAGCTGTTATCTCACAAGTGCATATTATCAGCTAGAAGCGAGTATTTTGACGCCATGTTTCGCGTGGGTGGGATGTCTGAGAGCCAGCAGGAGACAATCACGTTCAAGAAACACGACCCCCAGACCTTCCGGCGGATGCTCGAGTTCCTCTACACCGACACTGTGAAAGATCTGGACTCCTGCGACGCCAACGACGTCCTCGCACTACTGATGCTCGCGAATGAGTTCCTCATTCAGAAACTCGTGGACTTGTGTGAAGGTGCCGCGTCGAGGGTCATTTCTGCACACAATGTCACAAAGTTCCTTCTGTTGTCTTCCGCCGGCGGGACTGCATCTGTTCTCCGCCAAGCATGCGCGAAGTTCGTGCATGACAATATCGGCAGTCTGATTGGCGACTACTCTTTTCGGAGCGAAGTGGAGACCTGTCCGGAGTTGGGTCTGCTGCTTTTCGAGGCGTCGGTCGCCACCAGCGGCAGCGAGTACGGAAATTCACAGGAGAGCTATGGCAGTAGCAGTGGGCGGTACGACTCGCACAAGCGACGCCGAGTGACGGGGGAGCTCAGCAACAGCCAGATTGAGCCAGACCGCGCTGCGTCTAACACCATTGCCCACAACAATGCGAATGTGGGCCAGGATTAGAGCTCGTCATTCGACCAATCGCACATTTCATATTTGTCCATATTAGCTACTTGTGCGACACTGTTTATAAAGTTATGGTGGTGGTGCTGGCTGCCGCCTCGGTTTGGTAAGGGTAGGGTTAGTTGGGTAGGGTTACGAGCGATTCATGTGTTATTTTGCGCTGCGGTAGTAGGAGGACGGAACGGACCAAGACTGCGTTTGAAAATAGACTGAAGGTTGTAGTTATATTGATGGAGGGAGTGGTGTTATTAGTTTGCAGCCAGGGCTGCGATGGCTGTCTGTGACATGCCTCGTTTCGTTTGGTGGGATCGCACTGCTGATCTGAAGTGTGGTCGAGACCTTTCGGCGCTACGCTTTTTTCTCTGTACAATGTCCGCCACTCGTCATGATCGCCTAATGCTGAGTCTTTTTGTTTAAAAAAGAAGTGAGGAGTTGTCTCAAAATGGACAGTTGGTGTTCATCATGCAACAAATATACACTAGTCTAATAAGCAGTGCCGGCTGCATACACAGCCAGCGATCGCATCAAGTGCAAGCAGATATACGCTATCTGGACGTGACTGCTCATCGCCATCAGTCGCTCAGTCGACCTTGGACAGGTCGCGTCCACGCAGCGACTCCAAATACGCACCGTACAGATCGCTGCGAATAGTAGCCAGGTCGTGTTTGGGCGTAGCACCCAGTTCGATGGTCTCTCCATGCGCCAGGGTTGAGAACTCCCTCGCGGGCAGGCCCTGGACGTCGCGCACACGAGCCAGCTCAAGCGCGGGTTCGATAGGGTCCTCGTCGGCCAACGGGAAGGTGCCCCAATGCACGGCCACGCTCTGGCGCGCGCACAGATCGCGGTGGATCTGCACGGCCTCCTCGGGGTTGTTGTGCACGTCCTTCATAAACCACCGGGGGCTGTAGGCGCCGATAGGCACCGCGGCCAGGTCGAAGGGTCCGTATTTGGCACCCACGTGCTGGAATACCGAGCAATAGGCCGTGTCGCCAGTGAAGAAGAAGCGGCTCTTGGCAGACAGCACCGCATAGCCGCCCCAGAGACATGTGTTGCGGTCCCACATGGTGCGCGCCGTCCAGTGCTTCGAGGGCGTGAATACCACCTCCACGGTAGCACCGCTATCTGGGTGCAGGTAGTGGTAGGACTGCCACCAGTCCAGCTCCACGCAGTTGGTGACACCCATGTCGGCCAACAGCGCCTTCACGCCCAGAGGCACAATCCTGAGTACAGAAAAATAAACGCAATAGCAGTTTTAGGTCATGTGTGAAAATAGACGACAGTTGTGTACCATAGAGCTTTGTTTCCAATGGCGTATACGGTACTACTGTCCATGTGGTCATAGTGGGTATGGGTCAGCATGACAACATCCAGCTTCAACTCAGCCACATCCACTGGGGGCGGAACAAAGCGTCTTGGGCCAAAGTATTGCGAGAATGAAGCTCGTTCGCTGAAGACCGGGTCCGTCAAGAAATATATACCATCTGTCTGATAATAGCACGATGCATGGCCCATCCAGGTAAAATGCGGTTTGACCGTTGAACTTATGGCAGTTTTATCCAACTCTACACATGGAATGGTCGTGGTTGACTCAATGTTGTCAGGGAGTTCTAAACGCTCTTGCTTTCTCGCTATTAAATACCTCATCACAGTGAAAGGTTTCTTTTCGGTTTCTTTCGTCCATGGACTTACAAACCGGCCATTCACACGTTTGCTCAAAGGGTAATTCTCCAGAAGCATAAGATTCTTCTTCCCAGCCGAGTTATCGTTATCATCATCTCCAGGAAGCAAATCTTGGATTGCAATATAACTTCGAGATAGTGCTGGTTTGTGCCTCCGAGATCGATTCAAAATATTCGACCGAATTCCTGCATACCAAAGCACGCTCATTATACTGAGTACAAAATTAAGAGAGTCTACGCCAGAGAAAACACTCAGGAGGTCAATACAATGATGGTGTGTTGAAACAAAGAATTTGTGCGGTTGTGGGTTGTGGGTTGATAGGAAACGCATAAGTCGACCGTCCACATACAATTCCGGGTTATTGTAGGTACTTACAGTACCACACTTCATCAAATCAGGTAATCAGGAGACCACGTGACAAAACTTGCAACCTTTTTAAAAGTTAGCAATTAAAAATAACCCGGCTTTGACTTTGTCAACGTGTATTTTATTTGTGAATCATATTCTATTTGTAACGTAGGAACTGACCTGTCATTTTCTAATCGTTATTTTTCTGGTGATAAACCTGCTGGGTAACCTTTATTGGATGATGGATGAGATAACAAATAACGCTCTTCTCATGATAATAGTAGGATTGTAAGACTTTGCTTTGGTGTTTACATTATATTATTAAAGCTTGTGTGCTATCGCCGTCGCGATTTTGTCTCCTGATCAGCAATTAGTTTGATAGAAAACATGGAGAATTTGATAAACAA
>CAYYMF010000162.1:0-3296 GCA_964472755.1 uncultured Chitinophagales bacterium
ATTTGACTGAGATTGAATTCAATTATCAAGAAAAAGATATTTTTCCACTGTCAAAAGCAAAACTATTGGATGATTTTGATGACTTAAAGAAAGATTACACAGGTTTATCTAAAAAAGCAATCATCCTTGAGATCATTGATCATCTCGTCACCCAAGATCTAGACCATGAAAAAATCTATCATCTATCAATTGAAATGTTAAGACATCCCTATGGGTATTTGATATTTGCACTAAAACTGCTTTTTGCATTCGGTTATCGATTAAACTTTATTGGTGATGATCCCACAGGGTTTTCAATTCGAAATGCCTCTGTGACGACACTTAGTCAAAATGAACATCCCGATGTTGATTTAGAAACTACCGTTCAAATCGCAGCGCTTTATTTTTACAAAACTGGGGAATCTATTGAAATCGATCCCCCCATGATTCACAAAATCGAACAATTTATAAAGACCTTTTATCGTTACCACATGGAATACGATCTAAAAGGCATAAAGGAATAGAGAGGGTCCTATGATCAGTTTAGAAAAATTAGTAACATATGCAAAAGCTACCGGTTTTATTTTCCAAGGTTCAGAGTTGTATGGCGGTTTAGCCAATACATGGGACTATGGCCCACTTGGTAGTTTACTTAAAAACAATATCAAAAAAGCTTGGTTGAAGAAGTTTCACGATGAAAACAGATACAACGTATTGTTAGACTCATCCATTCTCATGAATTCACAAGTTTGGGTTGCAAGTGGACATGTCGGTGGATTTTCTGACCCACTAACCGAATGCAGAAGCTGCAATACCCGTCACCGTGCGGATAAACTCATTGAAGAACATAGCCACAATAGTGTTAATCCCTCCGCTTGGTCACACGAACAACTCCATCAGTACATGATGAATGAAAAAGTTGCTTGTCCAAACTGTGGTAAAGTTAACTGGACTGAAATCAAGTCTTTTAACCTGATGTTTAAAACATCCCAAGGGGTGACAGAAAGTGCTGGTAACACTGTTTACCTAAGACCTGAAACCGCCCAAGGAATCTTCATCAACTTCAAGAATATTCAAAGAACTACCCGCAGAAAAGTCCCATTTGGGGTTTGTCAAGTGGGTAAATCTTTCCGCAATGAAATTACCCCAGGTAACTTTATATTCCGTACCCGTGAATTTGAACAGATGGAACTTGAATTCTTCTGCAAACCTGGAACAGAGATCGAATGGTTCAACTATTGGCGTTCTTATGCAATTGAATTCTTACAAACACTCGGATTGAAGCGCGAAAACCTTGAACTACATGACCACGAAAAAGAAGAATTATCCCATTACTCAAACGCGACAACAGACGTGCTTTATCGTTTCCCTTGGGGATTTGATGAACTTTGGGGGATTGCTTCGAGAACCAATTTCGACCTAAATGCCCATCAGACACATTCTAAAGAAAATTTAGAATATTTAGACCCTGATACCAATGAAAAATACTTACCTTATGTCGTTGAACCTTCACTAGGGGTAGAACGCTTATTGATGGCGATTCTGACTGAAAGCTATGAAGAAGAAGTTTTGGCTGATGGCCAAATCCGTGAAGTACTCCATATCCATCCAGCACTTGCGCCTTATCAAGTCGCGATCTTGCCTTTAATCAAGAAAAAACACGATGAATACGCCTTGAACTTACGCGATCAAGTTGCGAAGTATGTTCAAGTCACTTACGACGAAACTCAAAATATTGGTAAACGTTATCGCCGTCAAGACCAAATTGGTACCCCATTTTGTGTTACCATCGACGATGAAACCTTAGAAAATCACACAGTAACCATTCGTGAACGCGATACGATGGCTCAAACCCGTATTCCTGTTTCTGAACTTAAAGCATTCTTATTAGAAAAAACAGTCTTATAACCTTAAGAAGGAGGTCTTTTTATGCCGATAGACCGTCAAATCATCGATCAAATCAATGAAAAGACCGACATCGTCGCCTTGGTAAGTCCTTATGTCAATCTCGTTAAAAAAGGGAAAAACTACATGGGACAATGCCCATTTCACGACGACAAAAGCCCATCGTTTTCGGTATCACCGGAAAAACACCTCGCCAAATGTATGGCGTGTGGTGAAGGTGGGTCTCCGATTATTTTTTATCAAAAAATTAAAAATGTGTCATTTCCCGAAGCTGTCAAAGCTTTAGCCTTACCACTAGGTATTGAAGTAGATATTGAAGTGAATGCCAATCCAACATTAAAAGAACATGAATTAATGAAGGAAGCTTCAACCTTTTATACCTATTACTTAAATAACTCAACGTATGGAAAAGTAGCGTTAAGTTATCTTGAAAAGCGCGGCATCCTTAAAGAAGACATCGCACATTTTGAAATTGGGTTAGCACCGAAAGAAAAAGACGCTTTATACCAAATCTTAAAAAATAAAGGATTTGACCCAGTCATGATGGTAGACCTTGGATTGGTAAAACAGCGAGAAGACGGGTCTTATTACGACTTGATGACCAAACGCATTACATTCCCGATTCACGATAAAGAGGGACGTGTGGTTGGGTTTTCAGGCCGAACATTAGAAGATGACCCCGTTAAATATTTAAATACACCTGAAACGAAGATATTCAAAAAAGGTGAAGTCTTATACCACCTATTTCAAGCGAGTAGAGACATTCGGATGAAGAAAAAAGTCATCCTGTATGAAGGTTTTTTTGATGTGATTGCTTCTTATAAAAGTGGACTAGGCAACGCTGTCGCAACCATGGGTACAGCACTTACAAAACAACAAGCCCTCTTATTAAAACAAGTCACAAGTGAAGTCATCATTGCTTATGATGGCGATAATGCTGGCCAACAAGCGACCATGAAAGCCATTCAAATTTTAGATGAAGCCAAACTTCGAATGGATATTGTTTCCCTTAAAGACGGACTTGACCCAGATGACTATTTAAAAAAATATGGTCCGGAAGCCTATCAAGTCGCTTTTACAAAAACATTGGACCCTTTGGTATTTAGTTATGAGTTTCACAAAAAAGGATTAGACCTCAAAAACTCCAACGACATTGCTGAATTCAAAACAAGAATTAAACGGATGCTTAGACTAAAAGATCAATCGATTCAAGAAATCTATTTAAAACAGCTGGCTAAGGATATTGGTTCTAGTTATGATTCGGTGATGCCAAAAGATATTTCCTATGGAACACCCGATCAAAAACCTTATTTGCCTAAGCCTAAACCTACGCCAGTCAAGTCTTTAAAAAAGTACTATAAAGCTGAAATACTACTGTTTATCGCGATGACATTGAATTATGATGATGCTAG
>CAYYMF010000163.1:0-3295 GCA_964472755.1 uncultured Chitinophagales bacterium
GGTAGCTTACCTTGCAGTTGTAAAGATTTTTCTTCTAATGCTTGCATTAACACAGGATCAGGTAACTCCACACCGAGCAGATAACATTTGTAACAAAGTGTGAAATTAATTACTAATTTTTGTTGACAATAAACACAATGTTTTCGTCGACAAAAATATAATCCTAAATATGTTGCAAACAAAACACCAACAACAATTATAGCAATTTTTATATAATCACGCGGTTGTTCCACTAATGGTACAGGTTCATGTATCATAACAATTGTTTCTTTAAAATTATATGTTTCGCCTGCAACTAGTGTCTGATCTGTCTCCACAGCTTCTATTTCACATTTGCTCACACCATTCCAATAAACAAAATTTGCATTATACTGTTTTACCCATATGGTTATTTTAATTGCAGCTAATCGTGTAGTTTTTAATAATGGATCGCATATAAGTAATGGTTCTGTTGAATTTGATGTCACTTGTCGTGTGCATGCTGTTCGTGGTAAATCACATGAAACTAATTCACGATCATCTGGAGTCTTTCTCCGTGCTAATCGTAACTCATTTCCATATAAATTAATTCGATTTACATCAGGTGCTTTTAGTGGACACGTTAATTCCCATGTGTCGATATGATTTGGGGCACTCCCGCAACATGCTAAACAGAAGTTGGTACCTAACAAAAAAGACAAGTCAACAAAATAAATCTGAAAAGCGTGAACTTGTCAGATATGGCATACCTGCAATAGACCCGAGGTCTTTGTAATAATCTAAGATATAAGATAACTCTATAGTGTCTTTTGGCAGTGTTGGAACGCAAGTTATCATATCCAGACCCTGGAAACATTTGGAATAAACCAAATTTGTCGCCCGACTGTTTGGGCGAACTTTTTGCTCCGCAAACAGACCATACACAGAAGGGTCTTGTGCTTTTCCGTTTAAAGCCTTAAAAGCAAGAATTATAAAAACAACGGCGCATGACTTCATTCCTTTGTACACATATGTGAGCTCTTCTGGTGGGAAGTGGGAAGGTTATTTTTATGTCATTTTTGAAACGGTTGAAAACTAGACTTTTGAACGGCCAAGATCTGTTCACCTGTCTTTTCTGGAACCATTTGTGTGCCCAGGTTTAATTAAACAAATATTTCGACATTAAATAATCATCTGTGATTAAAAGTGGAGATATGTCTGCCGTTAAGAAAGCAATTAACATCAGGCTGCTAGAGCTATACAAACGAATCTATGGTGATTTGAGAATTCCATCAGCGTTTACTGTTCCAAAGAACAATCAATGGCCTACATTCTTCCATTACAGTCCGTTAGGAAATTATGCTAATATTCTGCGAACTCAGTACAAAAGTGACAAGTCTGTATTTGATGACACTGAACTGCAAAGAACGACAGAAATGGGATTTGTTTGGAATGTGAAAGACCCTGACGTCGAAAAAGCTCTTTTCGCCTTGAAGCTTTATAAACAAAAGTTTCGCGATGTGGATGTCCCTTTGACATTTAAGATACCACTACAAAGCCCCGACTGGCCACCATTCCTGTCAGGATACAAACTCGGAGATGCATTAAATGGGATAAGATTACATGGATTTCATAAACCCATTCACAGCGAGTTGAAAAGATTAGGATTTGATCTTTCACCCACGAAAGCTGTGAAGGATATTGATCGTGTTTGTGATTCATTACAAGCATTTAAACGAGTGCATGGTCATTTGAAAGTTCCACGTCATTTTGTTGTACCTGAATATGATGCGGTGTTCCCAGCATACACTGGAGGTTTTGATTTAGGTGAGTGTGTGTTTTGAATTTATTTGGTTGCTTCCACTCGTGGCTTCTGTCGTCAGCCTCTGGTAGGATTGTCTTTATTTATCATGTGGATACTTTCACTGTCATTTGTGCCCGGTTTATGTAGTTTTGTACCTGGTATTTTGGGTACTTACAACAGCAAAACAGCTGTGATCCATTTAACAATTTAACTATCTTTTATACAGGCTATGCGGTTTATCAAATCCAGCACACTGGACATCACTCAGAACATCACGATCGCCTTCGCAGCATCGGGTTAGATATGACTGATAACACTGTAGATAAAAATTTCGAGGGTATTTATTCTGCATTGGAGGCTTATAAAGAAGAACATGGTCATTTGGATGTACCACAGCGGTTTGTTATACCCCATGGTGATGTAAGTTATCCAGAATCCTTATGGGGTATGAAGTTAGGTGCAATTGTACGTAGTATTCGAAAGAATAATTTGTTTGGTGTTCATAAGGATAAGTTGTTGGAATTGGGGATTGTTTATAGGGAACCAAAGAAGAATAAGAAGATGTAAATAAGAATTGTGTTTTTCGATTGTTGCTTGTTGTAAAGTTTGGCAAATCCGTTGTGCACGCCAATCTAAGGAGGTTGCGATTATCCGGAACAGTTCGTGTTTATCGAAACTGCCGTTGGATACAATAAAATCATGATGATTTCTTTGCGTCAAGTAAAAAGAAGTTTTGGTTAATTGAACCTTCAGATTTTATACGGCAAAGAAATGTCTGAAACATCCGAAACTGAAGCATCGACTCGAGTTCCTCCAGCAAACCGTTTATTGATCACGAATGAAGGTCTTTTGGATCCTTCAATGCTTGTCCGTACCGAAGGATATATGCACAAAAAGGGTGGTGCCGTGAACAGTCGTGGTGGTCTAAGAAATTGGAAGAAACGATGGTTTGTTCTTGCTTCCGTGGATTTCTTTGACACAGTGGGTTATGAACTTCAGTATTATGATTCTCCTGGTGGAAATCTCAAAGGAAAAGTCGGCTTGAGCGAAATCGAGTTATTTGTGGAGACAAAATCAACAAATAAAAAGATTAAGTATGAGTTTCAAATTCTTCTACAAAATGGTGGTGTTTTAGAGTTATCATGTGATACTGAAGAAGAACGTGAAGAATGGATTGAAACATTAAATGCAATCATTTTATTCCTCAAGAAAGTCTTAACATCTCCTCACATGACACTTGATGGTTATGATCCAATCTATGAAGATGATGAAACCGTTTATCGTCTTGGTGAAGAAATTGCACAAAATTGTCAAGCTTTTGGCCCTGGTTTGTTTGGTTCTGAAGCCGGACAAATGACACAATTTGTGATTCAAATTCATGATTTAATGGGACAGCAAGTCACAAAAGGTAGGTTTGTCTTGTTTGAACGTTATGTGACTTTTGCTCTCGGATGTGCATGGTTTTCATCAGTTCTTTATTTGCAATTTTGCACATGGTTTCTATCTATAAACGGTGTTTAACTCATGATGATA
>CAYYMF010000164.1:0-3285 GCA_964472755.1 uncultured Chitinophagales bacterium
TAGAAGAAAAAAAATTAATCCTAATGATAAAGATGCTAAAATAGATTTTAAAGATCAAAATGGAGATTGTTGGACAGAATTTCCTGTATTACATCCTAAATTTAAAGAATGGATTAAAATTGAGTATAAAACTATTACTGATAAAGATATAGAGTTATTTGACAATAAAACATTACAAGATTTTTTCTTTAAATCACCTTGGTATGGAAGCACAGCTAATGATATAGATTGGATAAAAAGAGTTGAAATGCAAAGCGTATTACAAAAATATACTACTTCTGCTATAAGTACAACTTTAAATTTACCTTCTAATATTAGTAAAGAAGAAGTTTCTAAAATCTACATGGAATCTTGGAAGAAAGGGTTAAAAGGACAAACTATTTACAGAGATGGAAGTAGAAGTGGAGTATTAATCACTGAATCTACTAAAAATAAACCAGATACTTTTGAATATAAAGATGCTCCTAAAAGACCTAAACAACTTCCTTGTAATATTCATCACATCAATTTAAAAAATGAAAAATTCACTGTACTTATAGGAATATTGAATGAAAATCCTTATGAAGTATTTGTAGTACCTTTTGAAATTGCTAAAGATTATAAAAACGGTTTTTTAAATAAAAAGAAATCAGGAATATATAATTTAACAATTTCATTAAATGAAGAAGTAGGTATTTATACTGATGTTACAGGAAATATGTCAGATACAGAAGCAGCTTTAACTCGTCTGATAAGTACAAGTCTCAGACATGGTACAAATGTTTCTTTCTTAGTTGAACAACTAAATAAAACACATGGGGATTTATTTTCTTTCTCTAAAGTAATTGCAAGAGTATTGAAAAAGTATATCCCTGATGGTGCTAAGTCTACAGTAAAATGTCAAGATTGTGGTTCTAACAATGTAATATTTGAAGAAGGATGTCAGCATTGCATTGACTGTGGTTATTCACGATGTTAATTAATTGTTAAATAATGCAATTACAAAATTTATAAAAAGTGCCGTAAAACCCATTTATCGCTTTAGCGTGGGTGGGTAGTTCACTTAATTATTAATTAAAGTAAAATGAAAAAATATAGAATTGAATTATCCGAACAGCAAATGAGATTGATTGCTGATTGCCTTGAAGATATTTCAAGATTTGCATCTGGACAATGGGAAATGAGATATACCATTGAAGAAATGTTAAGAGGATTACCATTTAATGAACAAATGAAAAGGCGTAGTAAAGTTGAAGAATTGCTCAAACAAACTAAAAAGGTATTGTTGCCTGATTACCCAGATAATGCAAGTAAAGGGTATAATGGAAGCGAATTTATTGGAAACACATACCAAATATACCGAACCATTTTACACCAATTTGCAAAGGATGATGATTGGAATAATGTCTATTCTTCGCCATCGTTACCAAGTGGTAATTTGGGTACTATTAAAATCGAAGCGGTTGATGTGTCGTAACATTATAGCTAACGTTTTGGTGCTTTGCGATAGTGGCGGTTTTGGAACACCACAGCTTCAACATAGCACTACAGTTTAATAGAAATACAAGGGTTCAAATTAGCACTTCACCCGCCATTTTGTAAAGCAAGTGTTAGCGGTTCTGGCTTCTCCGCTTTTAGAAGTCAAAAAATTTAATAACAAGAAAAATGTCAAAGAAAATTATTGAAATCGCAAAAAAAGAAATCGGCTACACAGAAACGCCCGCCAATTCAAACAAAACAAAATTTGGTAAATGGTTCGGTTTTGATGGAGTTGCTTGGTGTGGAATATTTGTTAGTTGGTGTTATGATAAAGCTGGATTTCCACTTGGGAATATTGGATTTACAAAAGGATTTGCTGGTTGTCAAACAGCCGTTGCATTTTTCACTAAAAGCAAAAGAATAACAACAACTCCAAAAGAGGGCGATATTGTTTTTTTCGATTGGAATTTAGATGGAAGATTTGACCATACAGGAATATTTGTAAGGCACATTGACAAAGATTATTTTGAAACTATCGAGGGAAATACTTCATTAACAAATCAAAGCAATGGTGGTCAAGTTATGTTAAGAAAAAGGAAGTATGGTAAAGGCGTTCTATTTGTTCACCCTAAATGTTTGGACGAAGCTGTTATAGCCTGACCGCTAACGGTAAACGGCTTTGCGTTAGTGCCGTAATAGAATTACTAATGCTCAAATTTTAAACAAAAGTTACAATGGGAAACAAAAGTACAGAACAAGAACAAAAGCAGGCATTACGCAAAACCGATGTTAGCGGTTCGTTGCCCTCAAAAGAGTTGATTGAGATTTTAAAGGAATGTAGAGATTTGCTTGTAATGTGTACGCTTATTGATAAATCTGGTCAATGTCAAGAATTAGTAGATAAAGTTGATACGAAGATGGGTTGGCAATGACCGCTAACGGTTTCGGGCTTGGCGAAGAAGCCGATTTAACAGCACACAAGATGAAAGTAGCACAAATATTCAATACGCCACAACAGCTTCATAGTAGCACGTCAGCGGCTTTTTTGCCAAACCCGTGTTATGCGTATGTGTGGCGGTTTATGAACGAAAAAACTTAATTTGAAAACAAAACAGAAAAAATAAAAAATAGAAGCGATGGAAACAACAAAACAATATGAACAAATCGGAAATTCCGAACAGTTCGACTTTACAAAAGGTGAGTGGATAGCTGAAAGAAAATCAGAACATCAAATTTGCCATTTAGTAAAAACAGGCGACAGATATACTATTCATGTTTATGATTCAAGATATGGAATAGACGAATCAGAAAGTTGGGCAAATGCAGTTTTAGTTTCAAAAGCTCCTGAATTGCTAAATACCCTTATTAAAGTATTAAAGCATATAAAAGACAATGAACTTGAAGAAATTTCCCACTTCCCAATGCTTAGGGAAGCCTACGATTTAATACAAGAATTACAGTTTATAAACAAATAATTTATGAACAAAGATATTTTAAATCAACTGCAAGAAATAAAAACACAGCTTAAAAAAGTCCAGTATAACAACAATGTGTTTCTTGACAATCAAGAGTTTTTACAAGTTATGAATATATCAAAACGCACTGCTCAACAATGGAGAGATAGTGGTGTGATTGCATACTCTCAAGTAGGAGCTAAAATTTATTACAGATTTTCTGATATAGAAGATTTGTTAAACAAAAACCACATAAAAGCAAAAGAGAAACACGAAAATAGAAAAATAATTTAAAAAGCGGGTGGGCTATTTTTTATTTTTTCATTCACGAAACTGTCTTATGAAAACGAAAGGTAGCCACATTACGCATAAC
>CAYYMF010000165.1:0-3230 GCA_964472755.1 uncultured Chitinophagales bacterium
AGAACCTCATAAACCGACCTGTTCAAAACGGTTCTGAATTTGAAAATAAAAAAGACACTCCGAAGTAGCATTAATGTCTATTCCACTGACCCCTTGTCCGTTCGAACGGACAGCATTTGTCCGTTGTAACGGACAGAACTTCTTGCTAGTATATTTTAGGTTGTGTGAAATAAGAACAGGTAAAAATGGGTTTTTTATTAATCAACATTGTCACAATGAAGTTTATAACAGTTGTGTGCCGTTTTACCGAAAGGATTATGAACACAAACCAACTTTTCAGCCCCGATGTTGGAACACTTAACACAATATGATTACATTTCTTGTGATAAACACAACATCTAAGCTCCACCACCTTTTGTGGATGAAAATCAACCCTATTCTTGATGTTCTTGGTCATTATACCGGTGCTTGAGAAGAGTTTCAGCTCATGACGCATTCTATTTACCCATAATGTGAAAAGTTATAAAAATCTGGATTTTACTATCTCTAATGAAAGTCTAAAACCTCGCCATGTTCTTATACTACATTGACTCTGAGGACAGGTTAGGCTTGCTGTCACGCATTGCCGATCAATGAATAGATAAATTTGTCCATAAACTCTTTGAAAGTCATCCGTTAATCGACTATGTCAAATATCCTGTGCTCGTGGAGGTATGCGAGGTATGCGTCAGTACAAATCATTGCAATCACCGTACTATACACACGGTTTTAGTCAATATCCTTTGGAAATCCTTTGTGACCAGTCTTCACAACACCCATGAAGTGCAGACCATGTTTCCTTAGTGCTAACAATGTTTCAAGTAAGCTGAATGCGCTGTCAGTCACGACTGTTCTGCTTGAGGTTAGCCAAGGCGAATTCAGCCTCAGAGTGGTCGCAGTACTCGACTTGTACACCGCGCCTGCTGCATGTTTGACATGGTACTTGGCGGGTTGGCTTGCAGGATGCGTACGCTTCTGAAACTGCTTCAGCTCCACTGACTCCTTCTGTATGTATTTCCAACCGTAGCATGACACCACTCACTCCATCTGCGCAGCTTTTTAACTTAGACCCACACCACGCGGTTTAGATTTTATTTTAGTAATGTGAACCATGCCTTCAGCAGACAATTGTCCGTCAAGTCCGAGCCAATACGACATACACTCTTCGACAATAAGCTTATCACCTGCTGACACCACTTGAATACGCCTGCTGTTGTACATGTCAATAAATCGTTGGATCGGCCGCCAACGATCCCCCTGCATATAATCATATTAGTGTGCTGCAATAATCTAACTATACTACATTTACCGGCACCTCCGGAACACGTTGCAAGTGTTTCTCAATGAACTCACAACGGGTTTTAGACATGTTGAAACGACCACAGATATTTCTAGGCTGAATAACACTTTTTGCCTTGGGTTCGGTGTTCCAATACTCTGCAACAGAGCCAGAGAGTGGGTCCAAAGTCATGGTCAGACGAATCCCTAACCACTTAAAGTATTCGCCATACTGCAATGCTGGTTGTGCTCTTGGATATTTGGCAATGAGCCGAGCGGATGTTAATGCCAACGTTTCGCTGTTGACAGGAAACATTAAAGAGAAGTAATGTCATGGCTTCTTTTCAGCGACCAGATCTGCTCCAGTCAAGTACGCCCAACGGTAGGAAGCATAGCTAGGGTTGTGATTGGCTGCATCCACCAAAACTGCACTCACGGTCCAAACACGTCCATGCGCAACCAAATTTAGGGTCTGCTACATTACCGCGAGATGATTAGATCCTTATATCGCAACAATAGCAACTTCTGCTGCAAATGCTGGTGCATTCCTGTTGATAAATAAACACAAATGCGGTAAAACAAGTCGACATAGGGACATGTGGTCAGGTTTCTTACATGTGACCAAGACCACTTTCAGACTCATTATCACTATCAGGACTATCATCAGCGTGCTCGCTATCACTTGAACTTGCACTACTTGAGTCTGAGTTACTTTCAGATTCATTTGGGTCCGCGCCAGCAGCTTGGTTACGATTGTTGTGAGCTTGGAAAAATGGTGCACTAACAAATCCCTTGAAGTATGTCTTTACGCAATCAATTTGTGTATCATTACCCCCATGTTATCACGTATTTTCACGAGTTTCTATATCTATACTTTCTTGTGATTGTTCCGTGAAGGTTTTTGTGGGCAAGCTTAACTCCAGTCACACGATCTCCTTCATTAAGAACTATCGCTGAAAATTGTGCAAAGAAAATGTCAACGGTAAAATCAGAAGTTTAGAGCGACAAAACAAATGATCTATTTGTCCATTTTTGATTCTGAGATCATATATCGAAAGCTAAAAATTTTCTCTATAAGGTCCAATTCCGACATATTCGTCGTCCTTCCAATTTACGTGGAACCGTTTCACTTTCCAACCGTCCGTTGGAACGGACAATTGTCCGCTGTAGCGGACGGTCAGTGGAATAGACATTAAGTTACAGAACGGCAAACATCAAGTCGATGGTTGTTGGGGTGTGTCAGCAGGTACATACAACAGTAGTTTGTGGCTGATCTCGCTGAATACACTTGTAGCCTGAAGGTACTCAATTTGGTGCGTTAATATGGACGAGGACATGAAAATGAAAGAATTCGCGGAACTGAGCCAGAAGTCCGACGCCATGCTCGTGGACATTCAACGGCGCATGTCGTCAGCAAACTTTTCTATCTTGGAAATAACTCGTATGATGGACAAATTGAAGGTTATTAACTTCAAGAGATCTCGTTTATTATATGGCATGATGGGTCGTAAAAGTTCGTCAGCAGGTCTGGTGATATTTAATGTACTGGAAATTATTTCTCATTCTATTATTCCCTGCTCTGTTTAGAAATTCCACTGATGGAGCCGGTATGCGCTTGCTGCCGAAAAGACTTGTTTATCTGTGATTGTTAGGAGGATCTAACATACATAAGGTAACTGTTGTCTGGATTGTGTGTTTCTCACCAACATCTCTCGGTATGTTCATTACCAGGTACTTTTTTGTTTGATCCGTGCCTAATAATGAAGTTTGTGGGCACTAATACAGTGCAAGTCTTTTAAACCACTTCTGTACGTAGCTTTTTTGACAAGTACACAGGGTGTATTTACACTGATTCTCTTTCCAGAAACCTGAACTTTGTGCGGACTGGAGGGCACTGTGGAGAGAATCGACTTGGCTTAATTATTAGTAGGTTAAAGGTAGAGATAGACATGGCCAATACTGTGTGGTCGGGA
>CAYYMF010000166.1:0-3126 GCA_964472755.1 uncultured Chitinophagales bacterium
AATGCTGCAAGAAACGCAGGAGTCAGCGTGAATCAGCTCCAAGGTAAATACTGAGAAATACATGTTCGCAGTATAGTTTTGTCTTGGAAAAATTCTCTTTTTGGTAAGTATCTGATGATGTTTTGATTTTTGTGATTTCTGTGCAGGTCGTGGTGGTCGCGGTGGTGGATATCACGGTGGCCGCGGAGGCGGTGGGCCGGCAGGAAGAGGTGGTGCGGGTGGGCGTGGAGGAAATTCTGGTGGTGGCCGCGGTGGTGGCGGAGGTGACGTTGCTGGTGGCAAGGCGCAGTGGAACAGTCTCTTAAAGATACTCCAAGCGGGTGGACGCGAGGCTGCGGGAGGTTTAGGTAAAATAGATTTTGGTGTTGCAACGGCATCCAATGTTTTATCTGAGAAGGCACGTGCGGAGAAGAACACAATGGTTAAGTATGAAAAACTCCCAGCTGAATTAAGGGCACAGATGAGTAAAAAGGAATACGAATCACAACAATTCCGTGGTGATGAAGATGAGGGCGAAAATGACACAAATGATGGCAGTGTGGGTCTCTTGCCAGTGGTAGTGTTCAGTTTTAGCAAAAAGAAGTGTGAAGAGATTGCAGATTTCCTGAAAGGACAAGATTTGTTAACAAATCGTGAAAAGGGCAAGGTTAAAATGCTATTGAATGAAGTCCTAAGTCGACTGAACCCAGCTGATGCAGAGCTGCCACAAGTATTGAGATTAAAAGATATGCTATGTCGTGGAATTGGTGTCCATCACGGTGGATTATTGCCAATTCTTAAAGAGACTGTTGAGATTCTATTCGCTGAAAGTATTGTGAAGGTGTTGTTTGCTACTGAGACTTTTGCAATGGGTGTGAATATGCCTGCACGCAGTGTAGTGTTTAATGGGTTCAGCAAACATGACGGAAAATCGAGACGCGATTTGTTACCCGGGGAGTATACACAGATGGCAGGACGGGCCGGTAAGTGGGTGTTTTGCTTGTTTGCTGTGTTGGTACTATTCGCGCGGCTATTATGTTCGTGTGTTATCCGGTACGGGCTTGCATATATTGTCAAAACTTGTTTGTTGACAATTGTTGGTCAGTCGCTGTTCCTTACTAGGTGTGTCTCCCAGCATCTCTGGGTTGATTTTAAGATTAAACCTTTACCAATTTTTCGCTCACAGGCCGTCGTGGACTTGACGAGGTCGGTACTGTGATCCTTGCAGCATGGACCAACCTTCCTGAAGAACTACAATTGAAAAAGCTGCTGACTGGCACTGCGACGCGTCTGTCGTCCCAGTTCCGCATGCGCTACAACATGATTCTCAATCTGGTCCGAGTGAACAATTTAAGTGTCGAGGATATGATGAAAAGGTAGGGGATGTTTATACGTTGATGAGTTGGTGCGCTGACGTGTTGATGGATTTTGTTTTCTTGTTGATGCATTCTATGAAGTGGCTTGTCATTGGATTGTTGTTTATAATGTTCATAGCCAAATGGGAAAGATGTTTGCATGCTGCGAAGTAGTTCATTGCATCTCATATCCATCTCCTTTCTACAGATCATTTACCGAGTACCACACTCAGAAAGCACTTGCTAGCAACGACCTTGTGACGAAATTGCGCAAATATGAATCACTGGTGACGTTCTTTGAGTCCCATCAAGCCGAGAAGGCGGATTTTGCAGATTATGGACCAGCAGTGAATGCATATTTGTCCGCATATGAAGCCTGTCGTGAGTTGCATTATGCACAGTTAAAAGCCGCGTTGGGAAAGAATAAGGCATTGTTGTCCACTCTCCTCTGTCCTGGTCGTTTGATCGAGTTTCATTGTGAGAAACTTGGAGCTCCTGCCTTTGGTATGCTGATTTCCAATACACGTACTGCAGCACAAGATGCCCCAGCTGGTAGTGGTAATTCGAAGAAACCCACAGTGTCTGCAACATCTGGGGTCAAACTGTCTTCGGATCCACCGTCAGCGATGCAGTTGGAACGGATGAAACTCACTCAGAAACACGATGAGAAATTCGGTACCGCTTTCTCTTCTTCTGGTGCTAGTGGGGGAAACACCTCCGATGAGGTGGTGGATGGTGATCTTGATGCCTATGTGTGGGTGTTTGTACCGCTGACACCCGAGATGGTCACTGTGGTGAATGAAAACAACGCGACGGCGGCTGGCACAGGGGCTGCGGCTCTACAGTCTGTGGTCAGTGATGTGGTTGATTTGTCACAACCATTTGCCGAGACACTTGGTACAGTAGTGGAGGGCGAGCAAGCATATCTCGTGACGCGCGTCCACGTCAAGCATATCGCTGGTATTGCGTCAATGACTCTCACAGTCGGTGCAAACCACACGACTATTGCCGATCAGTCACAGTCTCAGGCAGCACAACAGTTATCTGTGGTTAGTTTTGCCTATATGATGTCTGACGTACAGTCAACGGATGCCACTAGCACTGAGAATGGCACATACTTTGTGGACCTCCTGAAAGAGTGCCGCAACATGAATGATTTAGATTTTGGTGACAATCAGATGAAACTTCGTATTCTATGGAAGAAACTATGTCCACTGCGTGACGGTATTCCAAACCTAGTTGCGAATTATCGCCTGGCTTACAAGTTATATCGTGCTCAGAAGAAAGCAGATGTGATTCGTCACTACATTTCTGATAAGAATATGTCGTTGTTTCCTGACTTCCAACAACGCATCAAAGTGTTGGCACTGCTTGGCTACGTCGACAAGGATTGCAAGGTCATCACACAAAAGGGCAGAGCGGCCTGTGAGTTGAACTCATGTGATGAGTTACTAGGTACCGAAATTTTGTTCAATAATATTTTAGAGCCATTAAATCCACCAGAGGCAGCAGCTATGTTGGCCGCACTTGTGTTTCAAGAGAAAGTGGATGGCGAAGATGCACTCACTAGTCGTATGGAAGCTGCAAAGACTGAAATGACTGCAATTCTGGAGCAATTAAATCATTTACAAGAAATTGAAGGAGTTGTACTCGATCCTGACTCTAAGCCTATTCTTAACTTTGGTCTCTGCGCAGTAGTGTACTAGTGGGCCCGTGGGATGTCATTCCGCGACATCACACAGCTGACGGCGGTATAGGAGGGAACGATCGTACGCGCGATTACTAGACTGGA
>CAYYMF010000167.1:0-3115 GCA_964472755.1 uncultured Chitinophagales bacterium
AAAACCAAAAGACGCCGGTGTGACATTTTTGAGGAGCCAGGTAGGAAAGGTTTAAGAATTTCCGAAAATAAATTCAAAGGAGTGAAAATTAGGATTAGTGACAAAAGAGCACATTGCGCACAGTATCGCGACCATAATGTGCCAAGACAAAGAATATTAATATCAAAAATGAGTCGGAGCGACAGACTGGCTAGTGCATGCTAGTGCATATTGGAGGTGAGAGAGCTCGAATGCTTGCCGCTCTCGCTGACGTACTTGCCGCCCAGCTCCACGGGGTACTTCTGGAACTGGACGGGATCGTTGGCGCCGGGTACGTCCTCGTTGTTGTCGTCTGCGACCTGGTCGATGACCTTCCGGACGATGAAGGCCGTGCGCTCCTGCTGGATCTCAATCTCCTCGGGCACATCCGGGATGATCGCCATGATGAAGAACTGCAGCGAGAAGCACACCCATTGGAACAGGATGAAGATCCAGAAGCGCAACGCCTCCGAGTAGTCGTCCAGAACGTCCATGGTGAAGGCCGTCAAGCCAGCATTGGTCACGACAGCCGCCACGGAGATTACCAGGAAGATGTCCTGCCAGGTGCCGATGTCTTCGCAGCCCTTAGGCACGGGACGCTGATGCAGGTTGATCAGCTTGAACGCGTCCCCCTTGATCTCCACAACGTTGCTCACCAGCGCGAAGGTAGCGGCGAAGGGCAGCGCCGACACAAACAGTGCCGTGTACCCGAACTGTATGGCCACCTCTGCGTAGTCCTCCAGGCTGGACGTGACCACGTCATACTGTCGCCCCACAGAGAAGAAGAAGAGACAGAGGCCAGACATAGAGCGCATCAATCAGTGTGTATCCAACAAACAAAAGCAAAATCATCGGCATAGCAAGTGCACAGTGCGAGGCCTACTCACGGGGTCGAGCATGAACTCTCTCTCGGGCCGCGAGATGATGCCCTCGGAGCGCAGCATCTCGCGCTTGTACTTGAACTGGTAGCTGAGGTACGGAATGAGCAGCTCCAGAACGTTGCCGCTCACCAGGCGTGACCCGAAGATGATTGCCAGATTGATGGCCAGCGTGGCCATACAGCCCGAGCCGTCGTCCGGGCAGTCATTCAGGGCCTCCGCCACAAAGGCGAGGTAGAAGAAGGAGGCGTAGCTGTTGACGAACTGGAACAGGAAGATCTTCGTGATCATCGAGTCTTCGTACTGCGACGACGCAACGTCAGACACGGGCGAGACGCCACGAGAGGAGAAAGAAGCAGCATGTTCGCTTACCTGCGTCTGCGTTCGGTGGTTCTCCCGCTCCGAGAGCGCGTTCGCCACGAAGGAGTAGACGTAGTTCAGCACCTGGATTTGCACCGCGTTCGCCACCGAAGCCACCGTCTGCGCGTTGCTGGGCCCCACTGCTCCCGAGATGGTGTACCGGATCACGTAGATGCTGACCACGATGCCCACCACCAGGGTGATGAGCGCCACGATGGCTACGAAGGACTGCGCCAGGAAACGGCTGCGCGTCTTGGAGGGGAAGTACCGGATGTCGGATCCGTCGATGAACGACTTTATGGTCTGTCCGCGGAAGTCGGGTCGGTCGCGCTCGTCCCTCTCGAAGTCGATGGTGCCCCACTCAAGCGCAGTGGACTTCTCTTTGCGCTTCCAGAACTACGCCGAGGGCGAGAGGAGGGACAACAACGACAGCGGAGAGGACGGACAAATGTCAGATGTCGACCGTACGCAGCATCACCACGATTGCTGCGCCAGTGCTGCTGCCTCACCTCGAGCATGCAGACGGCCCAGAGCGCGATGAAGAAAGAGAAGAAGGGCAGGAATGGCGCTGCAATCGTGGCACAGACAGACAGACAGCCAGACACGTTGAGCGGACAAGTAAAATGGATGTGCGTCGCCACTGTCACTGACCCGAGTAATCATTGAGCACAAAGACCGCGATCTGCAGGGGCACGCCCACGACGGCGGGGATGCACAGGAAGGAGGTGAAGTGCTCCATGAACGCAAAATACATGCCGATCTTCTCCCCAAAGTACTCCTTCACCTCCGCCAGCGGCTGGGAATGGAAGGGGAATTTCTGCCACTCAATCTGTAAATTCTCAGTCTTTGCACGGTTGTGCAGAGGAAAACAAGCCTTAAGCCAGCCGTTGCGGATATACCGCCGGATCTTCAGGTTCTCGCCCCCGTTGGGCATGCGCGACTCCAGGATGAGTGCCGTCAGTTTGATGCGAACCAGGTCACGGAAAGGGTGCGCCTCGTTGGCCTCACGCCAGTAGAGCGACTCGCTGACATTGCGCGAGTACTTGCCGTAGATGCACTCGTACGGTTCCAGTGGCGTGATATCGGGTCTGTGCTGGATCTCGACACCTCCGATGCCTTTTTCGGGGTCTCCCGCCTCAATCTTCTCCTTAATCTTTACAGGGTCCAGCTTCATTACGAAGTCAATATTGTCGGCAAATGCTCGAAGTTTTTCCAAAGGCGCCCGAATCAGTACAAAGATCTCAGTCTGGTCTCGTAGATTTTTATACACAAAGAGTTCCAAACCTAAAAGTTTAAGTGAGTGGATATAACCGGCACCCTTTGGGGTAAATTCTCCATCTTTCGCTGGGAAAACTATGCAGAAATCATAATCGCCCTGTAAGAACAAATGAACAAATGCGATAATACAATAAAGCAAACACGGCACAACATGTTTACCGCAAGATCTTTGACCCACGTTGATGTGTGTGAGAAGCGTGGATTCTCGAAACCTGAGAAGTTTCGTAAGATATTGTATAAACACATGCAAGTCACACAAATCTGAACCTGTGTCAGCAGCGGTGCTGTCATGATCAACCAGTGGAACGTTCATTTCAGTCATATTATATTTTACGATATTACAATGATCACAATGTAGTATTACTGGCAGCGCTTATTAAATGTTTGCTTATCAGTACACTCTGCGGAGAAACTATTTGGTAAAAAGCAAGATGACTTATTATTATTAGGCGCTTATCAAATCTTACTGATATACCATGGTATACCGAGAGACAGCTATTGGACTTCAACAGAGTACCGGTACTGCAGTTACCACTAAGTCATACACACGTTGCAACGATGCTGCATAAAACACTTCGTTT
>CAYYMF010000168.1:0-3098 GCA_964472755.1 uncultured Chitinophagales bacterium
GTGCACTGTGGATAGCAATTCCGTGAGTTCTTTGTCTTTACATGGTCATCGTGACAGTAATTGGTATACTGGACTACCGCCTGTTTACGGCGTGTGTCCTGGCGTTGAAAGCGACGGTCGAATCTATTCCAGCCCGTTGTTGACATTCCCCGATTGTCGTTGTACCAGGGAGGCCCTGCAGTCGTATTTCGACAACACCTGGACGCTCACTGAGGTGCTGATCGGCTGCCTGCAGGGCGAAGAGGCCTTTCATGTGCCGCCGCGCCACGATCTACGTCACCCGATGATCTTCTACTACGGACACCCAGCGGCGCTGTATGTGAACAAGCTGCGCGTGGCTGGCCTGCTGAAAGCGCCAGTGAACCCCTACTTTGAGGTAGTGTTCGAGACGGGCGTGGACGAGATGTCCTGGGACGACCTTTCCAAGAACCAGATGACTTGGCCCTCCGTCGCAGAGGTCCACCAGTATCGCCGCCAGGTTTACCAGCTGGTCAGCGGCCTTATCGCGGGGTTGACGGACGAGCAGTGTGCCTCGATGTCCAAGGACAGTCCCCTTTGGGCCCTGGTGCTGGCCTTTGAGCACGAGCGCATTCACGTGGAGACCTCCTCGGTGCTCATAACCGAGCTTCCGCTTAAGTACGTGCAGTTCCCCGCAGGCCTGCCGCAGTACCATTCCTCAGTGGCCGCGACTGGCAGCTCCACCACCACCTCCCCTAAGGTGGGCAGGGACTATCCAGTCAACCGTCTGATCGATGTGCCTGCACAGACAGTCACTTTGGGCAAACCGGCAGACTTCCCGTCTTTCGGCTGGGACAACGAGTATGGACACCGGGAGTACGCAATTCCGGCCTTTAAAGGCAGCCAGTACAAGGTCAGCAACGGAGAATTTCTTGAGTTCGTGCGCGACGGAGGGTACGCTCGCAACGAGTTCTGGTCCCAGGCCGGTTGGAAATGGCGTGCCTTCCGTAACGCGAAGTGGCCTGCATTCTGGGTGCGGCGCGGGCCCCAGGGCGCACACGAGTATGACCTGCGTTTGCTGACGGACGAAGTGCCGATGCAGTGGGCGTGGCCCGTGTGCGTGAACCTGCACGAGGCAGAGGCCTTCGCCAAATGGAAAAGCCTGCGAACTGGCTCGCATGTGCGTGTGATGACCGAGCTAGAGCACATGGCCATTCGGGACCCCGTGTCTGCGGATGACGTCCTGGCCGGGGAGCACGTGGCCGCTGTCAGCGGATACGACATGATGAACCGGGTGAGCCACGTCATCCGCCGTTCGCTCAAGGGAATTAGTGTTAGCTCTTCGTTTCATGCAGGGTATCAACACGAACTTGGCTTGTTCCTCCATGAGCCCAGTGGATGCGCTGTCGCCCAACTCTAAAGGCTTCTACGACGTCTTCGGCAACGCCTGGGAGTGGACGTTGGACAAGTTCTGTGCGCTGCCGGGTTTTGAGGTGCACCCGCTCTACGAGGACTTCTCGACGCCCTGCTTCGACGGCCTGCACAATGTCATCCAGGGCGGTTCCTTCATCTCGACCGGGGACCAGGCCAGCAGGTTCGCACGGTACCACTTCCGTCCACACTTCCACCAGCACGCCTCCTTCCGCGTGGTGGAACAAGCACCGGAACTCCTTATAACGTCGGACACCGATGCGCCAGGCCCGTATGTAGGGTCCTATCCCTTCCGGCGCTCTGCGCAGGGCCTGGCGGACCTCTATGACGCAGCGGGTGTGGATACACAGTCGCCCGTCAACTCGATGCTGTTAAAGCACTTCGGCTCCCTGTGTACAGCAAACGCCTCGCCTTTGCTGGAAAACTTTGGCGATATCTCCCAGCTTTCCGATTTGGTCCTGGAGCACGCTGCGGCTCTGCAGATCGACCTGGGCGCGGCCAACGCCATCGAGGTGGGCTGCGGCCCAGGTCGCGTCTCCTTCGAGCTGGCGAAGCATTTGCGGTCCGTGGTGGGTGTGGATCATAGCAGCGACTTGGTAGAGGTGGCACGCAAGCTGCTGGGCGGCCGTGAGTCAGTACAGGTCACTTTGGGCGGCGAAGGCGACCTGCACCAAGTCCTGACAGTTCCCGCTCCCACGAACATCAGCGAGCGAGTGGAGTTCCGGTATGCGGATCCCATGTGTCTGCCGGCGGAAATGAGCGGTTTCGACGTGGCAGTGCTGCACGATGTGCTGGACAAGGTGTCGTCGCCTAACGCCGTGCTCGGTAGACTTGGCGGTGTCCGTGGGCTGGTTCGAAGTGGAGGCCTGTTGGTGGTCGCCAGCTGCTACAGGTGGAACAGCTCGACCACTCCGCAGCCCCTGTGGCTCGGCGGGTTCACAGACAAGAACGGGGTCGAGATCCGGTCCGAAGACACGCTAGTCAGCAGGCTGTCGGAGGATTTCTTGCAGTTGCGGTCTGTGCAGGTTCCGGTGCTGTGGCGAGAGAGTCAGAGCGACGTCCACGGGAAAGTGTACACTGTTACTCTGTTCCAAAGAAAGTGAGACGCGGAGGCGCATGAATGGATGGATCGTTCTGTCAGACAGGAGTCTCTGATTGTGTGTTAGTGTTGTTTATTTTGCGCAGACAGCTGCGTCAAGAATGGGGTACTGCCACTCCAGTGATACTATGCGTGAATCACGCCGATATTAACTAATTAATTACAAGCAGTCCAAACCATTCATGTTAATATTACAATGAAAACATTTGTACAGCTGCACTCGGGGCTCACACTATGTGAACTCGTCCAACCCGTCCGCCCGCTGCAGGCGCCGGAAGTACTCTCTCAGCCCCGCCAGTTGCTTGGCCAGCTCACCCTGGCACTGAGCCAGGTCTTTCCACTTGACCATGCCGGTGGACGCGCTGAACTCCGCGCAGGCCTCCAGCAGCCACTCCTCCGTGAATGCGATGTGCGCCTGCGCCAGCTCGCGAGAGGACTCGCTCAGGCCGTGCTCCACCAGAGCCAGTTGGCTCTCGCCCAGCAGCTGGCGCACCAGCATGGGCACCTGCTCCAGACTGATTCCAGCACTAGGCGCCTTCTTCTTCTCCGAAACGCTTCCAACAGCGTTTGTTGCCGCAGTCGAGTCGGCGTTGTCCTCGTTTAATGCAGC
>CAYYMF010000169.1:0-3077 GCA_964472755.1 uncultured Chitinophagales bacterium
TACCCGGACAGTTTACTTTATTACAAATGGGAGCCGTTGAGGGGATGAAATTATTGGAAAAGATGTTGAAATAAGAACATCGATTATTAAAGTGAAACTTAGGATTTAATTCTCAGAACTTGATTTATTCAACTTTAAAATATATTTTTGAAAAAATCTAAAATTAAAAAACTAACAAAACTGATGAAATATAAAAACATACGTGAAGAAGAACTTAAAAACAAAGTTGGCGCCGACTGGTTTAAACATTTCGATACAACCGAAATCCTAGGAAATATTGACTTTACCGTTTTTCCAAAACAAAATGATCTTTTCGGGCGTACACCGCTGCTTTGGGCTGAAGCTAAAACAGGAAATTATGATGTTCCAACTATGTTTGTGCAACTTATTCTTACTATCGGTAAAGCCCGAACTTTTGATAAAACATTGCCACCTGCTTTTTTAGGTGCGTTTGACTTTAAAAAAATTGCCTTTGTTCCCTACATTAGCGTACAAGACATTTTTTATCTCAATGATTTTAACTGGAACGTAACGCCCAGCAACCACGAAACCAAAGAATTTAAACTCATCAAAGAACGTATAGAAGCTTCGCTAAAAGCAAATACATCAGTTTACGATTATGAAAAAGATGAGAAGGAACTCAAACATTTTATTGCCAATAACATTGCAAAAGCAACCGAAACAGCCAAAATAAAGATTGACAACAATAACTTTTATCCCATTTATTTGCGTTGGCTAGAAGTTGTGAAACCAACGATTGACGTAAATTGGGACGAACTAAAAAAAGCTGCTATTTTAGACAGCGATTTCTACTTGGCTGACTTGTTTGTGGACGACAAAGACACGCAAAAAATTGATGACGACAATACGCTGCGTGATAATTTGTTTGTGATTTTTCAAAACCAAGGCTATAAAATTGCCAAAGAAAACATCCAACAAATGTTTGATGCAACGATTACTATCAAGCAAAAGGAAACCTATCAACAGTTTTGGAAACGTTACAAACGACCGCCAATTAAGGAATTTCAAGAATACATTATAGAGCGCAGAGATTTGCTTGTGCCACAAGACATTCGGGAGCGAAAAGGAGCATTTTTTACTCCTCGAATTTGGGTAGAGCTTTCTCAAAAATACATCACTGATTATTTGGGCGAAAATTGGCAAGACGACTATTATATTTGGGATTGTGCAGCAGGAACAGGAAACCTACTGGCTGGACTCACCAACAAATACCACATTTTTGCCAGCACATTAGACCAAGCCGACGTAAACGTAATGCACGAACGCATTGACCACGGCGCAAACCTTTTGAAAAACCACGTTTTTCAGTTTGATTTTTTGAATGATGAGTTTATTCCCATTTCCAAAGGAGGCAAAATGCCCGATACCCTGTTTGAAATTATCAACGATGAAGAAAAACGGAAAAAGTTGGTAATTTATATCAATCCTCCTTACGCAGAAGGTGATAATGTTCGTGGTATTGGTCGAAAAGACGTTCACATTAGTAAAACCCATAGTAAATATCAAACACTAATGGGTAAAGCAAGTAGTGAAATGTTTGTCCAATTTTTTACAAGAATACATCAAGAAATCCCTAACAGCGTGCTTGCAGAATTTTCAACTTTGAAAATTCTGCAAGCACCAAACTACTCGGATTTCCGAAATTTCTATCGAGCGAAGCTCGAAAAATTTTTTGTAGTTCCTGCGGACACTTTTGATAATGTCAAAGGCGATTTTCCGATTGGATTTTTTATTTGGAATTTAGACAAAAATGAAGTTTTTGAGCAAACAGTTGCTGACGTTTACAATACAAAAGGAAATTTTATTGGCGAAAAAACAATAACATCTTACGACAACTCAAAATATATCAGCGACTGGCTTGAAACTTATTCAAAAAAGATTTCTGCCAACTACGTTGGTCATATGGCTTCTGTTGGAAACGATTTCCAAAATCAACGAATGATTTTCATTGACAACGAAGAAAAAGAAAATTGGAAAAAAGGCGGACGACATACAAGAATTACAGCCGAAAATTTAATTCACGCTTCAATTTACTTTGCAGTTCGCAAAGTAATTCCTGCAACTTGGCTCAATGACCGAGACCAATTTTTATTTCCAAATGATGGTTGGAAAAATGATTTAGAATTTCAAAATGATTGCTTAACTTATACACTTTTTAGTAATAATATTTCAAGTAGTTTTGGCACAAACCATTGGATACCCTTTACCGAGCAAGAGGTAAACGCCAAAGAAAAATTTGCGAGTAATTTTATGACGGATTTTATCAATGGGAAATTGAAAATAGACAATGGACAATTGGAAAACAGTTTATTTCATCAAGAAAATCCAGGTAAACCTAAAAATCAAAAATTAGAGTTTTCCGAAGAAGCCACTGCCGTTTTTGATGCAGGTAGGGAATTGTGGAAGTATTACCATTCGTTCAACGCCATTATAGCGAACGCCAGTTTGTATGATATCCGAGAGTTTTTTCAAGGCAGAAACGACAAAGGAAGAATGAACGCACGAAGCGATGATGAGAAATACACCGAACTCATTGCAGCATTGAGAAATAAACTAGGCATTTTAGCAGAAATAATAACGCCAAAAGTGTATGAGTATGGTTTTTTGAAGGAGTGAGAAATAGTAAATATAAGAAGATTAAATAATGGGACACATTGCAACCAGCATAACTGAACAAATTCAAATACTCACAGATAGAGGAATGATTTTTGACTGTGAAGAAACAAAAGTCAAAGAAATTCTTTTGGATATTGGCTATTATCGACTAGGATTTTACTGGAGACCATTTGAGATTGACAAAGAGCATAATTTTAGAGAAGGAACTACATTTTCGGATGTTATAACGTTGTATTATTTAGACGTTGATTTACGAAATATTCTAAACAAATACCTCACACGACTTGAGATTAATTTTAGAACGAAGTTAGTTTATTATGTATCTAACAAATACAAGGAAAGTCCTACTTGGTTTGCCGACGATGCAGTTGTACAACGTAATTTTATTGATAACTTGTCAAGAATATATGATGCTAAATAAGTATAAAAAAAATGAAGTG
>CAYYMF010000170.1:0-2929 GCA_964472755.1 uncultured Chitinophagales bacterium
GCTACTATTGAAAAATCACAGGAGATTCAGTACTGCAGACCCGGTAAACTCATTAATCACGGTCTGATCTTATATTCACCATCTCTAACTATATAATTATTTGTCACTGGAACATGGTTTCTATCGTTGTCACCGGAAAGGAGCATTACTGTCAGCAATGATGGAGATGCGAAAAGTGCAAAATGAAAAAACGACCAAGCTCATCTAAATTTAATCAAAACCGGGTAACCAATCATACTGACTGTAACTACAGGCCCAGGAAGTCTTATGACACAGTAAAATGACGTTAATAACATTGTTACAAGTTTTTATCTTTATAACAAATGATATGAGATTTATTTGGTGAAAGGTTTAGGGGCAATACAGTTTGTCAGTTGACCCTAAACACTTTAACATGATGGTATATCATGGTATAGCAATGGTATAGCACCATTCATCGAACGAAAGAGCCTTCGTCTGCCTGAAACGCACAGAAATATGGTTTTTACTACCTAGTTCGAATGGTAAAGTTGTCAAAACCAATTATGACCAATTATGACCAGGATTAATCCAATTATGACCAGGGTTAATCCAACGGCTAAAAAAGAAGTTGGTCATAATTACATCCCTGATTCACTCCCAAAGGGCATCGATCAATTAGACTAATGATGTCACTTGTTGATCTTGAAAAAAATAATTTTGTCCTGTTTCTTAAAGAATGGTTGATTTTAGAGGAAATCTGTTTCTTAGATACTGCCTTTTGCAACAAATGTCAACGATCTCGATTTCTCAGTTTCATTTCAGCAAAGGCATATTCTATTCCAGGGCTGAGGACGATTCCCGTTATGATGTCTGAGTATTCAGTATGGTTGAAAGCTCGATCAATTCATGTTGATCAAGTTTCTTTCCATAATAGGTTCTTTCGACATTTGAAGGGAACATTGAAATTTGACAAACTGGTTCAGCTGTCATTCTCTAGATGCTGGGACGAAAATCGAGACAATCTTGTAAAGATTCTGACGAAGTCATATAATCTGATAAACATTAGTCTGGCTGGTTCGAAAACAATTACGGACTCTGTAATAAAAATCCTGGCCAGTACATGCACGCAACTTGTTCATGTTTCATTCATCAACCTAATTCTCATCACGAAAGCATCACTAGTGCAGTTATTTACGGGAAATTTGAACATCAAATTTGTGAATATTTCTGGTTGCATATCTGTTGGTGATGAAGCAATTGTTTGCCTAGCGAATAATTGTAGGAATCTAACATCACTGAGTGTTTCAAGTTGTAGGCAAATATCTAATGTTTCTATCCGTGAACTTCTTAAATGCCAACTAAACTTGAAAGAGCTTGACATCTCTGGTTGTACATTAGTTTCAGCGATGTCACTGGCAAACTTGTTAGAAATTTCTACGAGATTAACATTTCTGAATATCGACCAAGAGTCGATTGGCACAGAAGTTATCACAACTACTCTCGCTACAAAGTGTCAACGATTAAAATCATTTCATATCAGAGGTTCTATTACAAGCATTCATAGTTTGCGCCAGCTTGGACTGGGTTGTCGTAATTTACAAGAATTATATCTTTCATATGAAAAGCAGCCCTTTCCTAATGTTGAAGAATCTTATAAGCTCACAAGTGCAATTGTGGAAAGTATGCATAATTTGCGACATGTTGAACTGGTCTTCTCAACACGAACAACGTGGGACAACGCTTTGAATCGAAGTGTAGGGTTGTTACATATTATTGAGGGGACGTTTCTACAATTTAGTAAAATTGATATCCGTGGTGGTAATTTGATCGCATCGCGACACATTCCTGCTACTACTACTACTACTAACATAGCTGCACCACTCCCAACAGATGTGCAGGAAATCGCTTTGTTTGTAGATATTGGCACGAAGAAAGCGATCGATTGGTTAAATCAAATGTTGTGGTCATCCGCCGACACTTTACTAAGTTTTTCATGTGATACTCAACTGGTTGTTGTTCGCAACTACGCTGTTTCTGAGTCACCACAGCAGCTATTATTGATGACTCAATGCACACAATTAACTGCACTGCATTGCTCAGTCAATGAACATGCGTTAGTAGTTAACTTACAGTCAATCGTCGCAGATGAGTGCCGTAACCTGGTAGATCTCGATATGTCATACCACATATATGACGAATTCGTACCACAGATCAAGCGCATACTTACAAACAACCCAAAGCTGACAAAGTTAAATGTGCAACAGTGTCAGTCTGTTGATGATTCATGCATGTACGTCCTTGCTAAACACTGCCGTAAAATGCGAGATTTAAACATATCAAATACAACAGTTTCTGACAGCGGTGTCGGTAGAATTGCGCTTTGTTGCAAGGCTCTGCAACACCTAGTAGTTAACAACTGTACGAATATCACTTATAAATCTCTGGAAAAAGTGATACAAAGTTGTTTGCTATTGGAGACCATTGGCGCAGTGGATGTCGCGCTACCTATGACGTTTAAGCAACTGCTTCAGTGCAAATACAACTGCTAGTAGGGTGCTTTAATAATTTACTGTAACAACGAATGTGCATTTGTTCAACATAATCATAGCATAGAAACCACTAAACTTCTAAAAGCAAAACACCATACATACAAATTAATGTTTTCGCATCATACAATACAATAAATACAGCAGTCCACTGGCCGCACTGTGTATCCACACGGCTTTTCGTCATTTACCCGTGATAGTCAACATGGCCCTCTGTACTACCATGGTTGCTGCTGTCATCAACCATAGTATGCACCTTCTCATATCGGGCCTGCCTGTTCAACTCAATTACGGCCTGGCGGTGGCCTGAGACGCTGCTTTCACTACTACTTCTACTACTGCTGCTACTAGCCAAATTGCCGGTTGTATCGCACAACATACACTGTGGATATGCTGCAAATAGCCCGAATAAGGCACCGGCA
>CAYYMF010000171.1:0-1139 GCA_964472755.1 uncultured Chitinophagales bacterium
TCTACCAACTTACTTTGTGTATGGAGATGGCCCACGCCAGCATGAGCGGCAGCTGAATGCGGCTGGCGTAGACTCTATAAGTTGTCGTCGACAAGTTGTACCACAGTAAGTCATTGGAACATGAGCAGGACATGGAAAGGCGCCCACCTGTCCCCGACCTTGGTGTCCCAGGTGTCCTCGACGATGCCCACTGTGACCTCCTGCACGGGTGCGGACCCAACCACGACGTCGAATTTGACCACGGGCAGCATCTCAAACAGCTTGCTGCGGCCCCGGGACTCCTCGAAGCCCACAACCGTGCCTCGCGCGCCGTTCACCAGCCCTTGCTGCGTGGAGATGTTCTTCAGCAGCATCACCTGCAGATACAGTGCACAGTGTCACCACAGCCCGACAGCGCAGTATTAAAGCAGCAAGCGACGCTCACCTGTGCGCCAACCCGTAGCTCCAGCAGTTCCGGGGCCTTGGTGCCCTGTTTGAGCTGCTGTAGATACGGCTCCACTCCCTCGTCCACCGCGCGGTAGGCTTCCACACGCTCGCTGCTGCTCGCTAAGCGCAGCATTTCCGCGGCGTTGAAGGCGTCCACATCTTTGTTGGTCGAGAATAGCTTCGTCGGTCGAACCGCACCCACATCGGACTCAGAGCCATTGCCGCTAGCTCGCTGCGCAGCATCGTTAGCGATGCACTGGCGAACCTTGTCCTGTAGAAGCTGCGCCGCCCGCTGCGACACTCCGCCTTTGCGCATCTCGTTGAGGATGTTGAGGAAGACGCTGTCATCCTTCTGACGAAAAACAGTGTCCAGCAGCACCATGCCCTGTCCCCCATCGCTACTCTGCGGCTGGTCGAACAGCTGGCGCCACGTGTCGCTTTCAAAGCAAAAATGTGCGTTGCGGCCCACCCCGATGGGTGGCAGTTGGAAAAAGTCGCCGCATAGAATAACCTGGATGCCACCAAAAGGTCTGTCGTCGCCGCGGATGGACCGGCCGCACTGTGACAGCAGATCCAGCATCTCGCCCGACAGCATCGAGACCTCGTCGATGACCAGGATCTCAGTGGTCTTCCAGCGCTCTTTGGCGTGTCGGTTGCCATTTATTTTCCGAATGATCTCGTGGGGAGTGTCTATCGCCAAGCCTGAGAGTGGT
>CAYYMF010000171.1:1239-2927 GCA_964472755.1 uncultured Chitinophagales bacterium
AGGTTACTCACCGACACCAGCCCAGGAATGCACAGTCAGTCCTCGGATGTTACAAGCTGCCACACCAGTAGAGGCTGTGAATGCAATTTTATCAGTCTTGCCCAGTCGTTCCATTACCTCCTGAAGAATGCGCAGAATGTAGCTCTTGCCCGTGCCGGCGGCTCCAGTGAAAAACACAGACTCTCTTCTCATAACTAGGTCGAGAACCTGTTTCTGAGTGTTCGACAGACTTAACTCGCCAGATTCCGTATCAGCATGAACTTCGCGGGCATCTGGAGGTTCAGATTTAAGCACCACACCTCCGTGAGGATTGAAACCGCCACTGAAACTGCCTGCAATTTTTGAATCATTCCGTGAAAGTGAATCATTCCGCGAAAACGAATTTCTTGGGGTAAACGACGTAAGTTTTGTAGGCCCTTGTTGAGAAATGTTTCCATACTGTTGCTTCGGCAGGACGTTGCCTTTTGTCACCGTTTCGGGAAGTGTGCGCTTTTTAGAGAAATACTTGTTTAAACTTTGTTCCTTCATCCTCACCCATGAAATCAGTGTAAATTTAATGATGAAAACATTGTAGAACTGTTTATAGCTACTTATAGTGATGTACACTGCAGCATCACAACCTCTAACTTTTTAAAACGTTTCTTCTTCACGGTTTAAATTTGAAAGTGCTCGTGGTCAGGGTAGGTTATGCGTTCAACTTGCCAATAACATTGTGGCTCAACAAGCGCCAAGTTCCTCTGCGACACCAACACTATCCATCCATAGCGAATTCTCTCAGTTATATGAGTTTGTTAGATTTGAAGAAGCTTTTGAGGTGCTGCACCATGTACACACCGGTCGCGATAAGGATGCCGATCTGAAATAATCGACGGGTAGACAGTAAGTATTCAGGGAAACAGTCATCAATAAAGATTTCTACCACACAATACCTGCACGACCGGCCACCACAGCGCAGCGTTGTTGATCTTTTTAGTTTTCTCATGGTAGACGGCTTCTTTGTGCTTCATGAAGTCGGCCTCGTTCAGAGTCAGCGTGAGCAGGTCGTTCAGCTTGTGCACCTGCAGGTTCACCGTATCGAAATTATGCTCCTTGATTAGCTTCTCGTAGTGATCGCTGTCATAGCCAATCTTTGTCACCAGTTCTAGGCGTGTGGGATCTGTCTGAGTCCCAGGCGCTTGTTGTACGCAGTACGAATAAACACCATCATTATCGGCAGTATAATCGACTCTGCCTGCTGAATCTTTAAACACTTTATTCATTATCCGCAGCTCCGGTTGGGCAAGTGCTCCGTAAAATAAGTCGAAAATAATTTCATGTGAATTGTCCAATATTTTATAGTTGAATACGACAGGAGTATCTCGAGGATGTTCAAATGTGAAACATTTGCGCTCATTCTGCAAAACGAGAAAAGTTGCAACACAAGTTTTGTTAATATCAGTAAACTATATACGAAACTGAAAATCTTACCCCGACCAGGAAGTAGACTCCAGCAACATAGTCTAATATGGACAGCGCCAATATAATGGAAACGAAATGAAACCTAGAGATCATGATATTTGTTCAGATTATGCGGTTGCTTATAAATAAAACCAATTATTCTCTTTATTGTTGCGAATTTTCTGATTGTAGAGGCACTTTTAAATTAAATGCTATTAAACTAGATTCAAGATTTACTGATGTATAACCAT
>CAYYMF010000172.1:0-2878 GCA_964472755.1 uncultured Chitinophagales bacterium
AAACAAACCGGTGTTCCTAAACACCACCATTTGACAAGGAACTGACTTTCTACACTTTTGCGGAAGATGAGATCCGCGGTGCGGAGAGCGAGACAGGAGCAGATTGCCACTGCCTTAGCCGCTGCGTCGCCATCTTAGTCTGCATCGCAAGCCGCAATAGACGAGGCATTTGTGCCTGAAGAGGAGCCACGACAGCGAGGATGCTCCACGAGAGGACGATGATCAGGAAGGGCTGCTGGAGGATATCGATGACGAGTAGTTTAACAGCATCCTGGACAGTTTGGAGCTGTTTTGATCATGCTGAGTGTCGCTGGTTGTAGCACTGTTGATTAACACTTTGAAAACGGTAATATGATTTTGTTCTAATAAGTCCATGGTACACAAAGCGCTGCTGTACCAAATGGTGTACCATGATCCGAAATATGCGACGTTTAAATCCGGTACATACTGTAGACTAGTAGATAGATTGTTGGTTGCACACGCATGACATAATTCTAACTATCACTTTAATCCTTTTGTGAACTTTTAGTGATGGATACTTTACGTTCAGCGCCGTTATCTTCGTCTGGAAGACCAGTATTTCTGGAAGACGAAGTTGAATTGCGAAGTGAAGCAAATGTTGCGATTACACTACAAGACAAAAACAAAGTAACAGGAATGCTCTTTCCTTCGGGCTTATTAATTGTGACAAACTTCAGGTTAATTACTATACAAGATAATATTGCTGGAAAGCTCGGTTGGTCGATTGAGTTGAGCCAAGTGCACCGAGTTGAAGACTGCTCACGATACTTCAGCAGGTCTACGAGGCTCAGGTTAGATTTTAAACAGAGTAATGTTAACCTGGGTTTGAAATTTTCCGAAAGTGGTAAGGAGAGCATACTCTCAGTCATCAATGTGGCTTTAGAGAAGAAGTCCTGGGATATTAAGACTCTACAATGGAATATTAAGGCAACACTTCCTGTATTTTCCAGTTCTAATGCTGGAATAAATGGCATTATTAGACGCCAAGAACGGAGCATCCAACAAGTCGATAGTATATCGAAAAGTGCGTTGTCCGACCTTCATCTGCTCATTGACCGTGCGAAAGATGCAATAGCAGTGGTTCAGCGATATGCCGCTTATAATGATCGGGACACGAACAACGAGACACAGTCAGAAATCAGTGAAATGGAAGGGATTTTGCAAAGCATTGGTCTGGTGTCTCCGGTCACAAAGTTTAGCGCAGGCCGACTCTATCACGAGCAGTTGGCGGGGCAAGTTGCCGACTTGCTTTTGTGCGGAGACCGGCTCCGACGATTGGGCGGCATGATCACCCTCACTGATCTTTACTGCGTGGTGAACCGCGCGCGGGGAGGTGTGCTAGTATCCCCTGACGACCTGCTTCATTCAGCGCAAATGATGGGACCAATGGACCTTGGGATATTTCTACGGTGCTTCCCCTCGGGCGTGAAGGCGCTGCAGCTCGCGGCGTACAGTGAAGAAGAATTTTGCAAGCGTATCGTGGGCATATTTACAACAGAGGCAACTAGATCTGGCAGCAATCGTGATTATGGAAAGCAAGGTTTATTGGCGTCAGACGTGGCCCGCGAGCTTAACGTGTCGATTCAGGTTGCGCAGGAGCAACTGCTAATTGCGGAAGCGAATAAGTATCTGTGCAGAGACGAGAGTGGATACGGAGTGTATTTCTTTCCAGAGACATTCTCTGAATATTGTGAGTTAATAACAAACAAATGACATCAATTGCGGGTTATTTATTCAGAAAGCTGCTTAAAGACGATACACAATATTCGTTGTGAATTGCCGGTAAAACCTTATCATCTCCCATCATCGCGAGCTCGCTTTCTGTCCCTCGAGTCACCGCGATACGAGTCCCTGTTGCCACCAACATTGTGGCGTTCTCCGGACCTGTCTCTCCTTCTGCCAGACCCCTCGGATCTGCCGTCGCCTCCACGGCGATCGCGACTGTCTCCTCGTCGAGGCGGGGATCTATGATCGCGATAATCTCTTCCCCGACTGGACCCAGAGGCAGCTGGCGCCGCGCGAGTCATATTCCGGATATTGTCCATGCCTCCAGTTCCCTTCATCTTGCCACCCTTAAAGTCGTACTCCTGAAAAAGGATGTCAAAAATACATCACTACTAGAGAATATTTTTAGAATACCTTTTCGAGGTACTGTCTCAGCTCTCTGGACGGCTCACAGACATGCATAAAATTGCAATAAGGACCTCTTACGCAAGTCCCTTCGTCGAACTGGCGGCACCTCGCCTCACGGAAATCGGTCACAGGAGAAAACTCGCAAACCAAAACCCTTCCAGCGTAGAATCTACCATTCAATCCTATCAACGCACTTTGTGCCTCCTCTTCGTCGTAGTACTTGATGTAAACATTTCCAACCATATGATCTCCCAGATTCTCGCAGACTTGAATATCCTCCAACTTGCCAAATTTTTTGAATTCTTCGAAAATCTCTTCATAGAATTCGTCGAAACTTTCTTGCAATTTGCTTTTATCCACAAGATTTAAGTTTCCACCTGCTGAAACAACGGCACACATAGGGTTGTTCCACATATGACGCACAAGAATAGTTTCTGAAAAAGGCGGACGATGATGCTGCCTAGAGCACTTGTCGCCATGCCTGCAAGCTCCTATTTTGAAATAAAATGGACAATTAACTTTGTCTTCCTCGGTTCCGTGAATTCTGGCAAGGTGCTCCGCTCCTCCACGTGGGCCTTGTTCTCTTCCTCTGTAACCACTCATATTTGGTCTGCAGTGCAGTATTCAAATGGTGGTTTGGTTTGTTCTGTGCATTTATTATTATTGTTGTTAACTACAGTAGTACAGTATATTGAACCACTTGGTAAACGGTACAATAGTGGTA
>CAYYMF010000173.1:0-2853 GCA_964472755.1 uncultured Chitinophagales bacterium
GTGACAACGAACCTATTAGTTTTGATATTAGGGACTATGAAAGCTTCATTGAATCGTCCAACCCTAGAATCATACTAAGAAGTGTAAGGGATGACCTGGAGAGTTGGGAAGATGTCGTTATACCTTTGGACTTGGACTATGAGGTAGACCCTTACTGGGACAAGGTTGTGTCTTTAAATCACTTCAACAGTCCAAACACAGACACTTTTGGTCTTACATGGGAAACTGAAGAGTACAACCTAGCGACTCCTGGAAGGTTTGGCACTCGATGTGCTGACCTTGAAGTTTCAGGCACGTGGGCAGACAACTTACCGCCAGAGGTTAGGTTCGACAATCCGTTCACGTTAGAGTTCTGGGCTTACCAAACAGAGCAGGACGCTAACAACAAAGTGATTTTCGTTGCTATGTCGAATGATGTACCTGTTATTTCTCTGATCGAGAATGGGGATAAGGTTTCTTTGAGAATTGGTGAAGGTTCTATCATTACCTATGAATCCTCGCCAGTCTTGAAAAAAAATCAATGGGTGGCATTAGCCTTATCATACACTGGCACTCGATTCATATTGCATGGTGACGGTGAAATCTGTATGGACGTTGCAGTAGCAGAAGTTTTCCCAAGCAGTTATGATAGGATTTCTTACGGCCTAGAGGATGATCTGACTGGGCTTTTAGATGATGAAGGCGACCCTTTGACGTTGACTTCATCTAAGATGTTTGTGGATGAGTCAAAACTGACTTGCGGAGTGGCAAGGTATGTATCAAAATACACTCCAAGAGAAATTGCTTTTTGGAATGAGAAGTACCATTTTTACACTTAGTTCAAGAGAATAGACAATGGCAAAAACAGAGCCAAATTCAGGCATACAGTACGGATGGGAACGTGGAGAGAGTGGCTGGGGCACAGCCATGAACGAGAATCTAGTAGCTACAGGCAGCTTGTTACATCATACTGCCCTAAGCCTAGCAGGTACTCCGCCAAGCTCACCCGCCAATGGTGACATCCACTTAGTAGGAGAATCCACTTCTGGAGCATTCTCAGGTCAAGACGGGAAGGTTGCAGTGTACGTTGAAGACACTTGGAAATTCTTTGTCGCTAAAGGTGTTTTCGATGTAGATGGGGTCTTGTATCGAAGCGAAGGTGGTCAGTGGGTTGTCCTTGAATTAGCTTTGGATAACATTGCAGACGAATCTATAACTCAAGACAAGCTATCTTCCGATATTCAAGAAAAGTTAGAAGAACCCGCTGTAACTATCGGAGCTGGCCTTGAGAAGGATGGCCAAGGTCGTATTCGAGTCAAGGATAGTTATATTATTGATTTAGTTGGTGGCGGTGGACCGGGGGTATTAGACGAATCCTCATTCTCTTACAATCATTCAGATGGTTCATACAACACAGATAACGTCAGAGTAACCTCAGTCCACGCGGGTATGAAGCGTTGTGTTGTAGAAGATGACGGAACTATTGCCTACTTCCTAAACCAATATGACAGCACCAAAAAAGAAAACGGCAGCCCTGCTGTTCTGGACGGTACTGATGGACAGGTTATGGTTCGCATCCCTAAGTTCTATGCCAACCGTTTCGTTGTCGGCGATGTTGAGACTTGGGCTATGAGTGCAGAACCTAAATTAGGGCTAGTGCTGCACCCTGCTTTCTATGCTAACGATGGCACTACTGAACTGGACTACATTTTAGTTGGGGCTTATCAAGCTACCCTATGGTCAAACTCCAGTAGCGCAATCATTGATGGCCTTAACCTTGATAGCAACTCAAGTAGAGTCAACCAAACTAACGATAAACTATCGTCTACCAGCGGCAATTTTGTGTTTGGAGGTAGAACTAGAGCAGAGTTCCGCAAACTAGCCAGTAACAGGGGAGCAGGATGGTCTCAATGGGACTACTATACTTGGCAGGCTATCCTATTCCTCTTCTATACTGAGTATGGCAATCTCAACTCCCAAGATGAGCTGGGTGACGGTAACGTTTGGCGGAGTTACAAAAACTCCTCCAGTAATCAGGCGGACTCTCCACACGTCATCAACGGGGTATCTAACTCACTAGGCAATCAGTCTGGTGCAGTAGAGGATACCAATAAGAACGACACTAACGATTGGTCAGGCAATCCGTTTGTTAGTTACAGAGGCATAGAAAATCTGTGGGGAAATGCTTGGCAGTGGATTGATGGCTCCTACCTAAGTTCTTACGGTTTCTATGTTACTGGAGACCAAACAAAATTTGCAGACTCTACCTCAAACCACTCCAAGCTAGGAAATAATTTACCCACTACGACAGATTCCCCTATAGAAAAATTCCAGAGTTTAGGTTCGCCACTAATGCTGGTAGGTTCTTTAGGTGGGGACACTGATACGTATGTGGGAGACCACTTGTGGATTAATACCTCGACCAGAATAGGCGCGGTGGGTGGTAGCGCTAATTTTGATAGCCGCTCGGGTGGTTCTGCGGTGTATTTTTTTAATAGCACCTCGCCTAGTTCTAGGTTTAACGGCACTCGCCTACTATATAAAGGTTAATACCTATGATTAAAGTTTACTCAAACGAACAACTACCAAGATTCAAAAAGCTTGGCACCAACATCCAAGTCAACGTGGGAGAAACCGTAGTACCACCAAAAGAAGATTATTCTGGAGGTTACTCGTACTTCCGTGCAACAATTAAGTGTATGGGCAGACTCAGTAGAGACAACATTATTGAAGCGATTATTCGAGCCAAGTATCCTACCTATGGCTCAGAGTTAGCCGCCCAATTTAAGGGTGGCCAAGAGCTTCAGGATCATCAAAATTGGCGGCAATTAGCCAAAGACACTGCTGATGAACTTATGTCTAACTTCTTTTCTA
>CAYYMF010000174.1:0-2839 GCA_964472755.1 uncultured Chitinophagales bacterium
CTGAACATGGTGCCGCAACAGGCACCGATTGCTAACATCCAATCAGAGTTCCGTGTGCTGTCGTCAGCACTACATACTTCCTCGGAGGGAACCGATTCTAAGGTGGCTGTAACGTCACCCCTCACCGAGCAGGAAGCGGCTGCGGGCATTGCACCATCTTCGGTGCAGTTATCTGCAGATAGTGTTCCAGACGGTACGATGTTGACCACCGTCGTCCTCAGTTCCCAGCTATACGGCAACGACGACCTGCGTTCAAACCCGCTTCAGATGCACTTTAACGCCGACCTGCCTTGTCCTTCAAGCAGTAGTGGCAGTGATGGTACATGTGAACTGCAAGTCGAGGTTGTGCTGCAGAGTAACGAGCCCTTTGAGTTCGATCTGTACGCCCCGCCCCCACTGTTCGACGTGCTCTGTCGGTTCGACGACTACTCGGTACATACACATGTATGTCCGGCACTACTCCCTGCTGGTACAGGCACAGACGTCGTGACACCCCCGCCCTATGTGATCACTGCGGAGTGTAACGGTACGCGAGAGATTCTGTCGAATGCTTGTCCGTTCACTGAGCCGCGCAGTGTGTGCAACTCTCTGGCGGGCAAAGATGGTGTCAGCAGTGGCTGTGTGGCCGTGTCGTTCACTGAGACTACGACCACCTGCAGCTGCCCCGTCCGGATCAGCAACAGCGGAAACAGCCACGCGAGTGTGGTCGCAGCTGCCAAGACGAGAGTGCAAGCGATGCGCAGGCGCCTGCAGCAGCAACACCGAGTGCAGTCCAGCGGAGGTGCATATCGAAGTTCGAATCCCCTATTGCTGTCGACCGATGACACGGATGATGACGACAGTGTGCTGGTGGTGCAGAATTCCGGATCTGCGAACTATGTGGTAATGATGAATTACGTTGCGCACGAGTTCACGAGCACCATTCTGAGCGCGCAGGCACTGACTGTGGAGAGTGTCAAGAGCGCCTGGAAAGTCCTCACCACGCTGGGTGTGTTTGGGCTCTCAGTACTAGTGCTTGGCTTGCTGGCACACAGCACCGATGCAAAGGCGCGGAAGATGAAACAGACGGACCTACTGAAGGCCGAGGAAGAAATGGCGAGACACAAGTCGCTACAACGCTCTTCAATGTGGAACCTGGGCCTCGGCAGCAGCAAGAGAATCGAACCAACCGGCAGCAGTTCATCCAAATCGACACGCATCCCAAGCAGTCGCATCCTCGAACTAAAATCCATGCAAAAGGGCAGTTTCCGTGACAGCTTCTTGAACAGGAAGGATAAAAAGTCGGATACATGCGAGGACTCCGTGTCTGTGGGCATTATTGATATCGAAAAATCGCTACCAAACATGCTGAGAAGCACACCATTCACTGAGCGCTTTACGGAGGAGGTGAAGCACTTCCACCGCTGGATTGGTGTGGTCTTCTACTACAGTGACGGTGAGTAATGTTCGGTTTTCAGAATGCTGTCGCTTTGTATACCCGTGAGCGTTTTATGCATTCTGTGGGTAGTTGTTTTCGCTTGCAGCTGACTCCTTTTTATTCGATATACTTTCTCAACTGCCTTGTTCGTCGCAGGCTTCCCTCGTGTTCTGCGTGTGATCTCGCTGGCGACGAGTGTGATCGCAATGTTGTTCGTGCAGAGCATCACGTACAATCTGACCAACCCCGACGACGGCCGCTGCGAGCTGTACACAAACCGCATCGACTGCACTGCAGAAACTAGCAGTTTCGGTACCGGGGATCCGGTGTGCTACTGGGAGCGGGGAGTGAAGCGTGGCTCGTGCCATTTCAATCAACCGGGAAATAACCTGAAAATTGTGCTCTTTGTGGCTATTTTTGCCGCTGTTATTTCGACTCCCATCGCCCTCACTGCGGACTGGGTGATTATGAACGTGTTAGCGGCCCAAACGAGAAAAAGAAAGAGCGCTGTGTCTGCGGCTGCTCTGACTTCGCTGAGTAGCACAAGTAAGCGAGACAGCTCGGCGGGATATAGCTCCGTTGTACCAGGTGGTTCAGAGGCTGGTACCGGAGAAGTAACTTCTGGTGTACCTTACCGCTCCTGTAGAGCGGGTCATCTTGCTGTTGGCAATGGTAGCGGCAAGGTTACTCCATCGAATGCACTCAGAAACGGCGATGACAGTGCGTCGGCAGTTGCGACGCGCAGGAGGCGGTACAGTGTGGCTAAGATGCTGGGGCTGGAGACGAACGCGAATCTGCTGAAGACCACACTGCACGAAGACCTGTCGTCTCTGCTGCGCGGACTGTGTGCGTACAGAGAGACTCTGACGAACGAAGCGCAGAGAAGGGAGTTCAGCGGTGAGTATTTGATCCCTGTTTTAGTGTGTTGCTGGGGTCCCTTCCCTTGCACAAGTTACAGATGCTGCGTGTATGCTTCGTCGAACTATTGTCTCTTGGTCGGTTGAACTTATCGCTGCTTCTCCCTCATCCCATCAGGTCTGTGGGGACTGTCTGACTCGGGACACTTCATTACAAACGATGCTGCCGAGTCTGCCTTGACCAAAAGTACAACGAGCGTCCTATTCCGCCCTCGGGCCTGGCTGTCCAAAGCCACGAACGGGGAGAGCAAGGTGCAGGAGGCGATCACGAATGACCTCAAGGATGTGAGGCACCGTCTAGAGGGCGAAATTGAGTACTTCCAGAAGAAAGACCTGCAGGCGCGGCAGCTGGTGCTGCAGACAGGCCCGCCTGTGAAGGGACAGCCGTCAGTGGCCGAGATCGAGCAGGGCCAGAGGCTGCTGTTTTTGTTCCAGCGGGATTTGCTGCCTGGAGTCAACGGGAAGATCCTGGAGAGCAAGGGTGAGTGTTGGGTGTTGATTGTTG
>CAYYMF010000175.1:0-2787 GCA_964472755.1 uncultured Chitinophagales bacterium
CATTAACACAAACTCCTTCTACTAACCACTGAACCAACCCTTTTACCGGTATGATATGGTATACAATACTCTACCATATACCAGGCATTTGGCTAAAGGCATTTTTCCAATAAAACTTTATCAAAGTAAAGCATGAGGCAATGCACAATCGCTGGACAGAATAACATCACGAAGTCAATCATCACAATCACTGGACAAACAACCTATAGACGAAGTCGCGCGACGCGTTTACTCGTCGTTGAAGACAGGCATATTTCTCTGTAGAATGTGTGCACAATCGCTGTCCTCGTAGGCAAACAGCCCACCTGGGTTCACGCCACGGTTCTCGTCCACAGCCACGCGAGACGCAATAAACGCAGCTGCACTCTGTAGAGTTAAGCAAAAGAACAAACGAGTAAATGTTAGCCCAGCAATGTGACGAGAAACCTCGTCGTCATTATCTCACAGTCTTCTTCACCGCTCACTCACCTTGGGGTCGCCGAATCGGATCATGATGGACCCCTGCATGGCGACGGCGAGGCGGTCCACCAGGTTGCGGGCACCCTTCTGGCTCAGCGATGAAGAAGGGTCTCTTGCGAAGGCCGCGATCGACCGCTCTAGGTTGGAGATATATCTGTCAAGTGCCTGGTCCGAGCCCGCGACGGACTTGATGTCACGAAACAGGGCCGGCAGTGACTTGTGTCCACGCACAATGTCCAAAGCCATGACATTGCCCGAGCCCTCCCAGACAGAGTTTAACGGGGACTGGCGGAAAAGGCGCGCCAAAGGAAAGTCCTCCACGTAACCATTGCCACCCAAAGCCTGAAGCGATGACATGACCAGAGGGTAGAATCGACGGGAGAAGGTGTTCAGAAAATGCACCATACCAACAACAACACCAACAACAATACCAACAAGCGGAGCAGGCGCTCACCTCGAGGCACTCGTACGTGAAGAGCGGCAGGCGCTTAGTGACGAAGTACTTCCCCACGCTCACGCCGATGCGGAAAAGGTCACGCTGCTCCTCGGTGCAGCTTGGGTCGGCGTAATACCTGTCGAAGGCTGCGGCCATGTGCATCGCGGTGAGCGTGTGGGCCTCTGCCTCCACACACAGGTCCGTGAGGAGGTTCTGATGCAGCGGCTGGTCAATGAGGCGCTTGCCAAACGCACTTCGCGTATTCTGAGAGAAAACATAGACGCAACCATAATAATGCAAAAGAGTAATGTCAACCCATCAGTCATCAACTCACTGCATGGTTCAGTGCCAGTTGCAGAGCCCTCCTTGCCCCGCCAGCCGAGCCCAGCGTGCAGTCGAGTCTCGTGGACTGCACCATCTCAATGATGGTCCGCACGCCCTTGCCGGGCTCACCCACCATCTCGCCCCAGGCGTTGCGGTACTCGACCTCGCTGGAGGCGTTGGCCCGATCCGCCAGCTTGTCCTTGAGTCGCATCACGTTGAATCCAGAGTTGCGCGTACCGTCAGGCAGCCAGCGCGGCACGATGAAGCACGACGGAGTGTCGTGCTCTTTGGTCTTGGCTAAAGTGAGGAACGCGTCACACATGGGTGCCGAGGTGAACCACTGGTGATATGAGTTTCACAGTCAAGGTTATTGAATGGTCCACTCAACAACGACAGACAACGTACCTTATGGCCTGTCAAGTGGTAAGCCTTTCCCTGCCCAACTTCTCCGCTCACCACAGGTACTGCCATGGTGGTGTTGGCGCGCACGTCTGACCCACCCTGTTTCTCTGTCATGGACATGCCGATGGTGGCGCCAGTCTTCTGCTCCACGGGCAGGTTGCGCGGGTCGTATTGCTGAGTCATGATTTTTTTCAGCAGCTCGCCGCCCTGGTTAGCCCGCTGGAATACTGGAATAGCGGCGCAGGTCATCACAACAGGACAACAGTGACCTGGCTCGAGTTGGTTCTCCATGTAAATGAGGGCCGCACGACTTAAGTGTGAGCCTTTAGAGTTCTCTTTAAAACCATGTGCCGAACATCCATTCTCAATAGCATGCTTCATTAGTTCATGGTACGAAGGATGGTAGTCGACGACATCAATGCGTCGGCCATAATTGTCAAACTGTCTCAAAGCTGGCTTATTCTTCTCAGCCAACTCAGAGTGTTCCATCATGACACTCCCGCCACTTACTCGACCGAAACTCTCTAATGTCTTAAGAGTTTCTTCAGTGGCACCAAATTGCTTAAGTCCATCTATTAATGCAACATCTGATCTCAGCAGATTGACATTCAAGAAAGGTTTCGCTTGATTGAAAACCTCATGTGTAGAGAGTCGCCTACTACACATTTTTCTATGATTCCGCAAGATTGTTTGTTGCATTTCAGCTGTTAATACTTTAGTCCAATTTCAATTTACAAATGGTATGTGTATTGGACAAAAAACAACAAAGAACTAATCGTAAGTTTTAGGACGGATATAAATGATCAATACATTATTATTATTAGGCACTTATTGATACAAAGACAGCTATGCACTCTCTCACGTAACGATGATCTTCATACGTATTAACACAAACTCCTTCTACTAACCACTGAACCAACCCTTTTACCGGTATGATTTCAATAGTTCCTTCTCTGGTCAAAATTGAAGATTTCCATACCTTCTCCACCTTCACTCCGTTGTTCTCCTGTAGGCGAGTCTCCAACTCTTCTTTCAATTTCTCGTCGCGTCTCCTCTTCAATCTCAGACTAGGCCACTTTTCTCCACGTTCGCTGCACTCTTGGACGTTGTAAGCTTGATCCTCTTGTGACTCACTGGGTCCTCCACTGTCCTGCTAAACGTTTTCC
>CAYYMF010000176.1:0-2753 GCA_964472755.1 uncultured Chitinophagales bacterium
TTACCTTTGGTTTATTATTGCACTATACTTTTTAATTAATCAACCGTATGAAAAATTACTACTTATTAGCCATTGTGGTTATCTTTTTGAGTTTACAAGTTAAATTATTTGGGCAGACTTACCATATTGTTGGTACACAATCAGCAAATAATTTATCCAATCCTTTTCCAACTGAGTTTAATGATTCTAGGTATCAATACATTTTGACTGCTGCTGAATTAACTGCTTCAGGTCTTGTGGCAAATAACTCTATTTTAGCAATTGCATACAATATTACTACAACTAGAACTCATGTTATGAATGGGCTTACAATATCAATGAAACACACAAGTGCTAATACATTGTCTTCCTTTGATAATGTTGGATTTACACAAGTCTATACAGGGAACAATGCTATGTCCACAACAGGATGGATTGATTTAACTTTTCAAAATAACTTTGTTTGGAATGGAACCGATAACATTCTTATTCAAGTATGTTATGACAACACAACAAATGCAGGTAGTGGAAATAATGTTTTAGTTACTTATAGAGGAACAGGGAGCAATAGAGCTGTTTATGAAAGATCAAATTCAACAGGGGCATCTGGATGTGGGCTTACTACTTCATCAACAAGTGTAAACGTTCCTATTACTCGGTTTTTTGTTGAACCAGGTCTAAAGCCTGTATTTCAAAATTATTCTCAATCTCCTTCACTTACAACAAGCTTTGCTCATAGAAGATGTGCTAGTGAAAAACCAAAATTTACAATTAAAAGTAACACATCTTTTAATGCTATTCAGATTGAGTTAAATACATTAGCTAATTTTTCAGGCACTGCTATTACATCAACAATTAGTAATGGAACAACATACAATGCGAATACATCTTATGATTTTTGGACAACAACAGCCTTACCAGCTGGCGACAGAACCTATTTTGTAAGAGCACGTCTATCAACAGATGGTGGTAGTACTTGGGGTGTTTGGTCCACTCAACTTTGGCCATATTCTTTTTATGCAACAACACCTTATCCAAAAGAAGGGTGGTATTATACTACACAAGAACAATTTCAATCAGGAGTAGTTCAAGAATCTCTTTACAACTTCACTAGTATAGAAAACAATTCAACAAGTTATCCGGATGATGATTATATTCAATTGAATGAAGGGGTTTTTTCAATTAATGCTTCTAATGGAGATGCGGTATATGAAAATGGTACATTTTATCCTAGTGTAAATTATATGACTATTGGCTGGCAAAATAACTGTAACGGTAATGCTGCTATTTATAACGGGTTCCCTTTCACGGTTAATATACCTAAAAATGCCTTACTAAATTCAGCTGACTTTTCAGTGGTTGCTACAAATGCTTGTGTATGTGAATCACAAAATGTTCCTTTATATTTAATCTTTGATGCTCATGATGCTGATAATGGACCTCCATTAACAGCTACAAACACAACATCAACTACAACCCCAACAAGAACAACCGCTAAAGAAACATTTCTTTATAATTCTAACTGGACAAATGACACAAGATATACCCTTACAACGGTAAAACCTATCTTACAATCAATCATAAATAGATCAGGATGGAATGCTGGTAATACGTTTAACTTATTAGGTAGGTGGAATAACTCCTATTCTCCTGGTAGTAATAACAATAGATGCATAAGACAAGCTGATAATGGATCAACTACTGCACCTAGATTAGATGGTACATTTACAAATTTTTACAATACTATTAATTTTCCAACTGTAGATAGAGCTATTTATGGATCTTCAGTTAATTGGGATGAATTAAGAATAACAGATAATACTGTAGGGTGCGGTAGTTGCTATACTGAATATAGAATTCATGATGCATCAACAAATACTGTACTTGCTGGTCCTTTTATAAGAAACGCTGGGTTAAACGGTTCACAATATTTTGATATTTCTAGTGTATCTACACAAAATATTTATGTTTCAGCTCGAATTTATCGAAGCAATTCACCTGTCATAAATGACATTTGGTTAACAGTTACAGAACCTTTACCTCTACCAATAGAATTAATTAATTTTGAAGGTAAATGTGAGGGTAATAATATCAATTTTAATTGGGAAATAGCTTCTGAATTAAATACAGATTATTTTGTAATTGAATCTAGTATTGATGGGAAAGAATGGCAAAAAGAAATAACTATTAATGCGATTGGCAAGTCCAATTCTATTAATAATTACTCTTCTTCAATTAGAGCTAATGATAAAACAGCTTATTTTAAATTAAATATCATAGATTTTGACGGTAAATTAAAAACATTATCTACGATAAAGATTGACTGTCAACTAAGTGATGTATTTATTTATCCAAATCCAAATAATGGTACTTTCACTATCAACGGAGCCTCTGAGGGATCTTATTATCAGATAATTAATGCTATTGGTCAAGTTATTAAAGAAGATAAAATATCATCTAATTCTTCTATAATTAACATAAGTGAGGCAAACAATGGTGCTTATTTAGTAAGGATTCACGATAATGATAATATCTATCATTTTAAAATTAACGTAGCTAAATAAACTTTTAGCAGATATATCATTGTGAGATAACAATCAAGTAATTAAAGTTAGCGTACAATAAGCACACTATCAACTCAAAATAAATACAGCAATAACCATCCGCATTTGGGTGGTTATTGTTTTTTAATGAAAGCTCATGCGTTGAATTCTAACAACATTTAAAATAGCTAATAACGCTACGCCTGCATCTGTAATATGCTTAAATGAGAT
>CAYYMF010000177.1:0-2676 GCA_964472755.1 uncultured Chitinophagales bacterium
TGTTTGCATATAAAAACCGTTAGGTACTAATCCGTTTCCGTTACATACAGGACATTGGTGGGGGGGCTAACGATTGTACTGTTTCATTCCAAACTTTCAATAAGGCTTGTTGCACACTTACACTTTCTGGGTAAGCAGTTTCCTGTTGTATCTCTTTAATTCTGTCTGTATCCATTTGTCTTTCAGTTTAAGTTTTGTAATAGTTAACCGCAACTACGCATAGCTGCAAAACGTTATATGCTATGCTGTGAGATAACTTCCAGCCTTGAAAGTTCTTCTTGTAACATATTTTTCCACTTTAGTATATTTTCTTGCTGAACTTTTATAACATCTTCCTTATTCAAGGAAAACCATTTGTTTATCTTTTGGTTATCAATAATAACATACATCTCATTTTCGCTATCGTCATAGTTATTATGATAATTCCAAGAACCGTTGTTTTCTATGGTACCCTTGCATTTGACAACTTCTAATTTATCATTTAGTGTCCAAGCGTCATATTTTGTTTTTTCTTTTAATACTTTCAAATAGTCTTCTACTATTTTCCCGTACTTTGATGGTGTAGATAAATAATGTTTAATTTCCATTCTAAATAATTTTAATACCACTAAGAAAGCACACCATATAACAGTGGTTTTGCTATATGGAGGCTGATGTACAAAAATTAAGCTGTGTACATCTAATCAGCTTCGGTGGTTAATTGAACATTTGAGCCTTGAATGGCACCACATCGCAAAGCCCCGATACGTTAGGCGTAATTCCTGAACAACTCTACCACGTCCGATAAAGTAAATCCAGAAATTAAACCATCATTGTTGTATCTAAAAACTTGTCCTCTTTTATTAAGTTGTTCGGTGGCATATTTAACCCTTGTTTCGTGGTTTAATGTTTTCCACCACATATCGGCACTACGCCTAACATCAGCTATATTTAAGCTGGGCGTTTGTGCATTTTGTAAGTTTATTTCTTCGTTCATAATTCACTGTATTTTGATAAGTTATTACTCGTAATCCCAGCCTAAACATAGCTGCAATCGTTAGGCACAATTTAAGAAAGTACCCATTGCAAAGTTTTTATTTCACACCACTTATAATTAATGTCATCGAAAAAATCTGCATTTTCTTCTTCTGAAATTCCACCATATTTATTTTTCTTATCTTCACGTTCATCATGAAGCTCTTGTATTTCTTCCTGTAATATCTTTATCTTTTTTTCGATTTCTTCATTTGTTTTCATAGTCAAATAATTTAAAGTTTAGTTCCTGCGTACTGCTCATATACGCAAAACATTATGTGAAATTCTTAATAAGTTTATTTATTTCATCTCTTGAACATATATAACCAACAGATTTTCCCCGAGTATAAGAAATTGTTTCGTATGGGTCATCTTTTCTATGTGTTCCACCAAAGTCATTTCTTTCTCTGCAATATTTATTACATTCAACAATTTCTTTGTTCAATCCATCACGAACTTCACATAACATCGTATATAAAACATTACGCTGTTCGTTTGTTAATGATGTTTTTAGTTCTTCTATATTCATTGTTTATAATTTAAAGCTTATACTATTTAATGCGTAACGTTTCATATACTTTTCCGTTATGTGTAATGCTAAAAATCAGCCTCTGCAATCCTATTCTGCAATTCGTTATAATCATCAATTCTTCTTTGCTCAATATTTGAGATTAGTTCAAGCATAGCATTTAACCCATCTATAAAACCAATACACTCGTCTTGGTTGTGCTTTTCTCTGATATACTTATCAACCAAAGCCTCTTGTTGTTCTTTTGTTATTAGCATTTTATTTGAATTTTTATTCATTTTCTTCTGCTTCTTAAAAAGAATTTGCAGATATAGTTATTGTTATTGGTTGATTTTTATTAGTAAATATATATGTTTTCATATTCATAATTTTAATATTTATAAGTTCCAACTAATTAAACTTCCATTTAAATCCCCAGAAGTTTTTAATTTACCAAATATAATATCCGTTTTTAATTTGTTCTTCAATGGTTCCTCCTTCACCTAAGACAAACTCTTTAGGTAATTGTTGAGTAGATAGTGATTGGATAATTTCTTCCTCTGTATATTTACTTTCAATATCTCCACCACCAAATCGAATAAACTCATATTCTCTAGCCATTTCAATAGCTTTCTTCATATCATCTAAACTAAATTGTTTAGATTGTGCAATTTCATAGCCATACTTTACAGCTTCTATTATTTCATTACCTACCCTTCTAGTCTCCATAGAATTAGGATGCCATTTTCTGTCAATAGCTCTTTGTTTAGCTATCTCATTAATATCGATTTCTCTTTCAAAAGGAGGAAGTAAAGGTAAATCTAATTCTTTAGCTTCTTTTGTTAGAGGGTAGTAACAACAGGCTACATTATTTTCATTATATCCCATTAAGTATTCATCTTCTTTTTTAATTTTTATCATTTTCTGTTAATAGTTTTTACTAATTTCATATTTTATATAATGGAGCGTAAAACCCACTGATGCCGTAGACTCAGTGGGATGTAAGCGGCTCATTTTACACTTACATTTTAAATAGTTTTGACATTTTGTTCGATTTGTATAAATTGGTATGGTTTTTGTACGAATTAAAGTATGTTTAAAGCGTTTAAATATAGAATATTTCCAACAGAGACACAAAAAGAGCTTATTGCCAA
>CAYYMF010000178.1:0-2655 GCA_964472755.1 uncultured Chitinophagales bacterium
TCCCATACCATATGGGATTTTTATGGAAAAACGTTCCATAGAACCCGAATATGTTGATTTAAGGGCAGGGAAAAAAAATGTTCCCTGTGTTCGTCATATGTATACCATGGTATATGACATAACTTACGTGCATATTTATACCACTTAGGATACCAACCTACAGTATATGTCATACCAGCACGTGTTTTACAGCTAAATAAAGTATTGACTGAAAGAGATCATGTCGAGAAAAATAATCAATTTAAAGAAGGAATTCTTCACAAAAATAAACTCGCCTAATTTAAAGCTTACTTTCTCCTTACCAATAGAACAGAACTTCAAACCCTTTAACCAAAATGTTATAAAGACCAATATCTACATTCATTGTCGTGGGAATTCCTTCGAACGAAACCGTTAAAAAGATACATTATACCCAAAATAGTTATTTATGCAGCGAGTCCGCCTCGTTATTCTCTTAGGGAGAAAACAGGACCATATTATGATCATCTCGCTTCGTACGAGTTTTCTGCCGACTCAATTATTGCGCCAACTTGTTTTTATTAGGCTTTCTGTGGAAAAGTCCCATGGCTTCACCAGTGTGGTTCAGGCTGTTATATTAAAATAAAGTCTGTGATTTATCCCTTTATTCAAGGATGGTGTCTTTTGCAGACGGGAGTTTAACTTATGTTTCGGCGGTCGTCGCCTTCACTGTCGTCGTATGTCTCATGGTTTCTCTGTTGTTAAGGAAAGTAGATTCCAAGACAACAAGAAAAACTCAACCAAAGGTCGTTATTGATCCATCCACATTGACCATCCAAGAAGTTTCCAAGCATAATACCAGAGCGGACTGCTGGATAATTGTAGATAATAAGGTGTACGATGTCACTGATTACATTGATGATCATCCTGGTGGGGATACCATAATGAACAATGCTGGAGCGGATTCAACCGTAGGAGTTCATGGTCCACAGCATCCTGCATCTATGTGGGATGTTTTGCAGTTGTATTATATCGGTGACTTACAAATTTGATTTAGTTATTGAACCTGCGCATGTTGCCATGTTTTCTAATACTTCTTGTGTGTCCTTTCCGTGTCTACTGTTCATATCAAAAATAAAACATCAAACAAACAACGAGTTTTTGATTTACGGGCAGGCTACATTTGTTTGGACATCAGAATGCGGGCACCATGCTCCAGATATTCCGCTTTGGACACCCACATGGTTTTGAACGTCGACAGGGACGCTAAGATTGACCCTCCTACCCAAGTGGAAAACAGCCTCTCAGGAGGAGCGGCAATACGAATCTTGATTTCCCTTGGTGATGAAGGGTGCCTGCGAACTTCGTTAAGGAGACGGTCCCCGAAACCAGGGAACATAGTCGAACCCCCCGCCAAAACCATCTGCGAAAACAACACCCTTCGCAGATCGACATCGCTCTTCATAATGGAAGTAACAAGGCAATCATGTACAGGCCTGTCCTCGCTTCCGATCAAATCTGGTTGAAACATGATCTCTGGTGCACGGAACGCTTCCTTGCCTATGTTAATAACCGTCCCATCAGGCAATTGGTACGGAATGGTAGCAGTTGCTTGTTTCTCCTGCTCAACAGGGTTAAATGCTACTGCACAACACGATTCTTTAATCTGCCGTACAATCTCCAACTCGCTGGAAGTCTGAAACACATTGCCCCCTCGGCGTAGCAACAACTGTAAATGTGAAGTGACATTTCTCCCCGCAATATCAGAGCGAACCACAGCATGTGGTAATGCCAAACCCTCAAATACTGGAACCACATGAGTGACACCATCACCACTGTCCAGAACAACTCCCGTGGTTCGGCCCGAGGCGTAAAGACTTAGAACTGCTTGGATACTGCAATACAATGCTGGGACATTAAAACCCTCAAAGAAAATCTCCGCCGACTTTTCCCTGTTGGTATATGGGTTTAAAGGTGCTTCCGTGAGTAGAACTGCATGTTCTTCGCTCACAACGTTCAAACTATCACGAGAGTAAATGAATGACCAAATCTTCTCCATATCATGCCAATTCCGAACAATACCATTTTCCATAGGGTAACTGAGTTTTAGGGCGCCTCTGCTTTCTTCTGCTTTTGGCCCTACAAACAAATCACTACCTTCCAGTGCTCCACCTGGCATGACCCTACTGTGCTTAACTCTGCCTATACATGAACGAAACACTATCTTCGGTTTGTCAGCCCCCGCAAAACCAGTTTTAATTACACCAGTGCCATTGTCAATCACAATAGGTTGGTTACACTCTGCCATACTGGAAAATTTGTAGCCGAGAGACAGATGATGACAATGCCCAATGGCAAATGATTCCTGATCGCGTAGTATACCTGGTATATTAATGGTATAGGAGTGAACGGTTTCGTACGCCATGGTTTGACTTATTAGGGCCACCTTACAGGAATTTTTTTCTATACATTTTTACAAATTTCCAGTTTTGTTCACAACAAGCCACCTTACAGAAAATCTCAGCCTTACAAATTTACATTTTTTTTAACTACTCACACAAATTTTATCAATCTTGTTTATAAAACAAATTAATGCCTATACATCAAGTTTGAGCATGAATATATTGGAAGACGACTGTGACATCGTGACATCAGCTTTCCTGAAGAGTTGAACGAGTTGGTGGGTGAGAACAGCGA
>CAYYMF010000179.1:0-2651 GCA_964472755.1 uncultured Chitinophagales bacterium
CTCTTGACGGCTGTGAGGAGGGCTGACTGCTCGGACAGCCGGAGGGCTGGCTGGTGGGTGATCCACTGGGCTGGTCGGACGGTTGAGCTGTGGGGGCAGAACTAGGCTGGATGGATGGTTGACTCGAAGGGTGAGAAGACGGCTGCGTTGTTGGCTGCACAGTTGGCATCACTGAGGGCTGTTGAGTGGGCGACGTCGAGGGCTGTGAGGAGGGCACCGTACTGGGTTGAGCACTGGGAGCCTCAGTCGGTTGCCTCGAAGGCGCGACCGTCGGTTGCATAGAAGGATTTATAGAGGGCTGCGCGGACGGTCCCTCAGATGGTTGTCCGCTGGGTTGTGCGCTCGGAAGACCAGTGGGCTGACTGGAAGGGCTACTCGATGGTTGGCTCGAGGGCGAAACTGAGGGGACCCCGGACGGCTGTGAGGATGGAGTGCTCGTTGGCTGACACGAAGGGCGCATGGTGGGCTGTCCGGAAGGTCGTCCCGTCGGCTGAGACGAGGGGCTCATCACCGGCTGGGCACTAGGCTGCGCCGACGGCTGTGCAGATGGTTGTTGGGAGGGTCTGGACGACGGCTGCATAGAGGGCTGAGTCGACGGGTTGCATGTAGGTTGCGCAGACGGAACCATCGATGGTTGTACTGATGGAATCGTTGATGGCTGCGTGCTGGGCTGCACGGAAGGCTGACGAGACGGCGACGCAGTGGGTTGGCCGCTGGGCTGTTCAGTGGGCGACCCCGAAGGTTGTGATGAGGGAGTAGCGACAGGCTGAGCAGTGGGTTGCGTTGTTGGGCTGCAGCTGGGCTGCATGGAGGGGCTGGATGTTGGCTGCGCAGATGGTTGGCGTGAGGGCTGCCGAGATGGCGCGGTTGACGGTTGAGATGTCGGTAAAGTCGATGGTTGGCTTGTGGGCGCACCACTCGGCTGGACCGATGGTTGCCTCGACGGCGAACTGGACGGCTGGACACTCGGTTGCCGTGAGGGAACGCCAGTCGGCACGGATGTTGGTTGCACCGTGGGTGCCCTACTGGGTTGGCTGGATGGAGCTCTAGTCGGCTGTGACGTGGGTGTGCTTCCAGGAAACTGAGTGGGCTGCGAGGACGGCTGATCCGTGGGCTGGCAAGTTGGTGCACTCGCCGGCTGAGATGTCGGTTGACTGGACGGTCGGCGACTGGGCTGGCCAGAAGGACGACTAAACGGCTGACTCGAAGGCTGCCCTGAGGGCCGCCCGATAGGCTGCGCAGATGGTTGCGATGATGGAGCACTAAACGGCTGACCACTGGGTTGCGCCGACGGTTGTATTGATGGCTGTGCTGAAGGATGCGCAATCGGTTGCGATGAAGGTTGAGTCGACGGCTGGCCAGTGGGTTGACCGGAAGGCACAATGGAGGGCTGAGCACTGGGTTGGCATGTAGGATCCATAACTGGCTGTCTGGTGGGTTGCGATGTGGGAATCCGTGTGGGCTGGCCACTGGGCTGTGTGGTTGGCTGCACACTGGGTTGTGCGGTCGGAAACGATGCTGGTTGCCTGGAAGGTTGCGAGGATGGCTGACTGCTTGGCTGTGCTGATGGGATTGTTACCGGCTGTGCAGTCGGTTGGGAAGTGGGGCACATCGCAGGCTGTGCAGACGGCTGAACGGACGGCTGGGATGAAGGCTGTGCGGAAGGTCTCATAACGGGCTGGGCAGAAGGTTGAGCCGATGGCCTTGCCAGAGGCTGTGACGACGGCTGACCGGAGGGCTGCACAGAAGGCTGCCCTGTAGGGTGCATAACCGGTTGTGCTGTCGGTTGTGATGAAGGTCCACCAGCAGGCTGACTGGATGGTTGCCCGGATGGCTGCACAGTGGGCTGTGACGAGGGGCACATCACTGGTTGTGCAGACGGCTGTGACGACGGCTGGCTCGATGGCTGTGCGGAAGGACACATAACCGGCTGGGCAGACGGCTGAGCAGTGGGAACCATTACAGGTTGTGCGGACGGTTGCGCACTGGGTTGACTGCTGGGCTGCGATGAGGGTCGCGCCATTGGTTGAGCGGAGGGCTGGCTTGTAGGATCCATGACCGGCTGAGCGGAGGGCTGACTTGTCGGCTGCATGCTGGGCTGACTGGTTGGATGTGCATTGGGTTGTGCCGAGGGCTGTGACGTTGGTGAGCTATTTGGCTGCCTGCTGGGTTGCGAAGTGGGCTGCTCACTGGGTTGCGCTGTTGGCGCCGAGATTGGTTGCGCTGACGGCTGCATAGAGGGCTGCGTGCTGGGCTGCGATGAAGGTAACGCTACTGGTTGTGCAGACGGTTGACTTGTAGGATCCATGACCGGCTGCGCTGAGGGCTGCCCTGTTGGTTGCATGCTGGGCTGACTGGTCGGATTCCCGTTGGGCTGTCCTGATGGCTGCGAAGTGGGCATAGCAATCGGTTGCGCGCTGGGTTGCGCAGATGGCTGGCCACTTGGCTGCGCTGTTGGCGATAAAACTGGCTGGGCTGTCGGTTGCGCACTGGGTTGCGTGCTGGGCTGCGATGAGGGTCGTGCTATTGGTTGAGCCGACGGCTGGCTGGTGGGATCAACTGCGGGCTGGGCCGAGGGCTGTACTGTTGGTTGCACGCTCGGCTGTGATGTGGGCCGTGCATTGGGTTGTGTTGATGGCTGAGCAGTAGGA
>CAYYMF010000180.1:0-2614 GCA_964472755.1 uncultured Chitinophagales bacterium
AGCCACCATCTGGAATCTGGAAGAAAAATCTTTAATCTTCACAGCAGCAAATCTAAAGAAATCATCAATATAAAGGGAAAGTTTCGAGTTATGCTTTTAGAAATATCAAGAAATTTGCCTAAAATTGTAAACGCCAGTTAAACGAAATGTCGCACTATGATTGGGACGCAAACAACGATGGATCTGTGACACGCCATGATTTATTACAACTTTATGATACAAATAATGATGGTTTGCTTGATGCTGATGAACTCAATGCATTCAGTGAACAACTGTCAAGTCAGATAGAATACAACAATGCTCTTCTCACTCAAGTTCAAAAGCTTGAATATGATAACCTTCAGTTGCAAAAGAATATCCACGCAAAACAAGAATCAGTTATTTACAGCAATAAGAGCTTAGAGGCTGTTAAAGCGGAACTTGCTGAAACAAAACGCAAGTTCAAAGTTGCGCAGGATATTTCGGAAAATTTAACGCGCCAACTCCGTGAATGCAGACAAGAAAATAGCATGATGAAGAAAGAAACAGAGACTTGTGTGACCAAAGAGGAGTTAACCAATGCTGAAATGGACACACTTCGCAAGGAGATGCTGGATATGAAACGTGCGGCAGCGGTTGTTCAGCAGACGAGAGACAGAGAGGTAGAGTTATCAGAGGCGGCAATGAAGGACCTGCAGGGACGGCACGACGTACTGCACAGCGTGAACGAGTCGCTCGGTAAGGAGGTGTTGGAGCTGCGAAGCCGCCTGTCCGTCTCCGAAATAGATTGCAAAAGCCTCCGGGCGCATGTGTCGCAGGTCACAGGAGCGTACGACTCGATGCAAACGGCGTATGAGGCAGAAAGTCACAGTCGACACGAGGCGGAGGGACTGGTGCGGCAGGTCACCAGCGAGAGAGAGCTGCTGAAGATCGCCTTGAGTGAGACCGAGTTCGCGTTGGGCGAGTGTGAGGCGCGCGCAGCCGCACTGGGCGACGAGTTGACCGTGGTGTCAGCGGACAGAGACGCCATCCGCGAACAGCTGTCGGAGGCCGAGGACCGCATGCTGGACCTGACCTACCGCTACAACGGGTTGGCCGAGGAGAGCAAGGAGGCACAAGCGGCGGTAAATCGGGCGGTCGCCGAGCATGGAGTGCAGCTGCGTAAACTCAAAAGCGACCATGAGCGACAATTGGGTCTGCTGACCGGAAAACAGGGCGAGCTGGCGCACCTACTGGAGGAGGCGCGGGCCCAACTAGAGGAGAGTCAGCTTGCTGCAGAGCAGCGTCTCACCGCCGCTAAGAAGGCCCTTTCTGTGGCGGAAGACAAGGCGCAGGCATCCCAGCAGGTGAATCGCGACCTTCAGCAGGTGGTGGACATGCTCACCACCGAGCGCACCCTGGATGCCCAGCGGGCCGACGCTGACAAGCGCAGCGCCAAAGAGACCGAGGAGGTACTGAATGCGGCGCTGGTCGAGAGCAAACAGACCAGAGATAAAGCATTACAAGGCATTGAGGCCGAGCGCGAGCGGTCCGCCTCGGAGTTGCATCGAGCTCGAGCCTATTTTGTACAAAGCCACGATCGGTTCACGGATGTGCTTTCTGCAGTGCAGGCCAAGGTGGCTGCGCTAACACAGGAGCTGACGGCCAACCGCGCGCAGATGAGGGACCTTCACAGCCAGGTGCAGCTGTACCGCAAAAAGGCGGCCCAGATGGGCGAGAACGGGGCTGCTTCGCTGCACGGCCTGCGCACGGAGTTGGTGGCGGTCCACCAAACGGGTCAGAGCGCATGCAGGGCGAGGCGCGAGCTGGTGGAGTCGGCGAAGGACGAGGCCCGGCGCCACCAGCTGGCCCGCGAGCAGGAAGTGAGTCGCTGCCTGGAGCTGGAGGAGTACGCATCGCGCCTGGAGCACGAGGCGTCCATGGCCGACAAGCGCGCGGGAACCATCGAAAAGGACTCGGCGCTCACAAGCAGGAAGCACACTCTGACCATCGAGAGGCTGACAAGCGAGAAGAGGGAGCTTAGCGAGCAGCTGAGGGCGGCGCAGCGGGCAGGTCAGGATGCGGAGAACTCCTCAAAGAATCTGCAGGAAAAGATTCGGCAACTGGAGACCGCCATGGCGGAGTCGCATGCGAGGCAGGCTAGCGGCCGCCAAGACATCGATTCCAGAGTAACACAACTGACAGGGCAGCTAAACCGCTTGACGGCGGAGCGGGATGGCGCGATGCGGCGCTGCGAGGAGCTGGCTGAGCGAGTCGACGCGATGCAGAGCGAAACGCATCGGCACAGGACTGAGATGAATAGCGCTGCTTCTCAAATTGAAGCATACCGGCGAGAAATTGCAGAATTACAGCAGCGCCAGCAACAGGCTCTCAGCTCTGCGGGTGGCGCCGCGCAGCAGTATCACGCACAGTTTAAGCAGACGCAAGAATTGTTAAAGGTTTGTGGCGCCCTTTCATTTTATGTAATTTTAGTTTGTAATGACTGTACCTCTTTGCACAGACGGTGCAGGCGCAGCGAGAGGAGCTGCAGGTTCAAAACGCGGCACTCAGGAGCGAGCTGGACCAGGTATACAGCAGCGCTAGAGGCGACGGCGGGGACAGTACTAACAACGGTGACAATGGTCGGGTTGCTTTA
>CAYYMF010000181.1:0-2564 GCA_964472755.1 uncultured Chitinophagales bacterium
TTGGACCTAACAAAACAAATAATGACTGTATTGCATGATTGTGATCAGCGTCAAAACTGCGTGTACTGTGTTCCATTGTTCCATTGTTAGTTATTGAATCTAACAAGAATATTTACTTTCCAATGGAGACAAAAGAAGAATAAAACCGGGATGTTGGATGATGCTGGTGTTGTTGCGGATGACGGATGTAAATTTATGCATAATAATTTGCAATGTTGAGTTCAAGCCTCATCAAGTTCGCCAGAGTCACTGTGGGCATTCGCCAAAAGTCCAGTATAAAGAAAGTTGGTGTTGTAGGACTGGTACGGTGATTCTTTGTTTGTCTTGAACATGTTCTAATATAATTCATCCACAGGGTCTCATGGGACATGGCGTTGCACAAATCGCCGCACAATCCGGATTCCAAGTACTGGCAGTTGAAACTAAGCAGGAGGCTTTGGATGTGGGTATGAAAAGGTGTGGGGAGGTCATTTTTCCATATTTCGCCAACCCATTACAATACCTTCGATACCCTCATGTTCAGAATTCAAGGATCTCTTTCAAAGGTTATCGCGAAAGATCTGAAGAATGGAAAGTTCGCTTCTGAGGTTTGGATATTATGTTTCTTAATGTTGTTTTTACTGTTGACCTTTCACTTACCAAGTAGGAGGAAAGCAAGAAGCGTTACTCTGAAATCATGGGTAACATCAGCACCACCTGCAACATTGCCGATGCCAAGGACTGCGACCTGATCATCGAGGTACAATGAATAACGATATGTTTTGCTTAGCATTGTTGTGTTCAATAAACTCACTTTTTTATTAAGGCGATTATTGAGAACGAGCCAATCAAGATTGATTTCTACAAGAAGCTCGGACCTCTGATTAAGAAAGACTGTATCTTTGCATCCAACACATCATCTCTTCCTATCACTGCGATGGCGGAGGCTTCAGGCCGACCTGAGAACTTCGTCGGACTTCACTTCTTCAACCCCGTTCAGGTCATGAAGTTGGTTGAGGTCATTCGCTCCAAGCATACAGACGATGCTGTTTTCGATAGAATGACACAGTTTGGAAAGGACATCGGCAAGACCACTGTCAGCTGCAAGGATACTCCTGGCTTCATTGTCAACAGACTTCTGATTCCTTACCTGAACTCGGTTAGTTATGCTGCACTTAAACACTCTATAAATCTTATTTCCAGATCTTCAAACTGACCTTATAATCGCCTTTTCCACTACTACAATCCAGGCAATGGCAATGGTTGACCGCGACGACGCCTCTGTGCCTGACATTGACGTGTCCATGCAGCTTGGCGCAGGCCACCCCATGGGCCCTCTCCACCTGGCGGACTATGTGGGCCTGGACGTATGCTACAACGTGCTCAAGGGCTGGGCGGTCGCCTACCCGGACGATTCGGCCTTCAAGATCCCCCAGTGTCTGGAGGAGATGATCGCCCGCGGCGACCTGGGCCGCAAGACGGGCAAAGGCTTCTATAACTGGGAGGGTGATAAGATTGGCGCACCAGTGCCTAGAAAATAGACGTCTTTGTACACTGCTGCCTTGATGCATGACGATAAAGAGATGAACGGAATAGTTGCCATTGATAGTGGCACTGTGTTTGTATTGAACGCGCTCTCCTCTGTTGCGAGACGAATCACTGTTTTGTAAGAAACATCTTTACTTTGTCCACTGCCTGCACAGCGCCTACATGGTACACATCAAGGTACTGCTTCTAGACCACTACCGTAAATACATTGCACACTAATGGCACCACTGCCAATACCACTATATGAATTCTACAACACATTAACTAGTACGGGTTCGCACAGCTCTGTTTCAGCAGAACGTTTGCGGTATTCGTTTCGTCCCAGCGCCACAGCTGTTAGTTTTCCAGCAGTCGAACCGCTCATAAGGCCGTGTGAAGCCTGGGTCCTCCGACTGTAGCGGGAACTTGTCCAGCACTGTCTGGGTGTCCATGGTGACCGACACGTTCGCGATGAAGGACCACCAGAAGCTCTGCGTCAACCGCTCAAACTCAAAGTCATCCGCCCGGTACAGTGCCTCCACATACGCCGTCCGCAGCAGCTTGGGAGTCACTTCGTCGAAGTCGTCGACCAGCAGTGCGGGCAGGCGCCATAACTGTGCAAAGGAATACACGGTTACCTGCTTTACGACTTCTGATAGTGCTCGCTCACCGTTTTGTCCAGCCCCATCCCCCTCTCGACCACTGCCAATGCGCCCAACGTGAGAGTCTCCCACAACCTACACAGAACACACAAACATCATTACCAAAACTCATGTGTAGGTAACAAAGCAGTGTGTGTGCGCACCTGAAAGTGTCTGCACCCAGTCCCGACACCGCCAGACCTACTCTGGCGAGGCCCAGTTGGCGGTAGTACTCACTCTCCTGGACCCTCCCCTCGTGGTTATCACCGTAGCTGACCTTCTCAAAGTCTGTGGGTGAGAACTTACGTCGCACGCACGCAGTGATGACAGGTCTGTAACCCCAATTTGAATTCGCTGAAAAGAGTAGTTTTGTCTTCGGTTGATTGACCAGTGTATGCATACGGTCCCATATGGTAC
>CAYYMF010000182.1:0-2564 GCA_964472755.1 uncultured Chitinophagales bacterium
TCAAAACACTTATTTGCTCGCATCATTGCTTGTTCCACTGAAGCATCTTCTCCTTCATGTTCTTTTCATATATTCTATTGTATGCATAAAACTCGATTATGGTGGTTGATGGTCGTAGATTTTTGTGTGATAGTATTGATGGTCGATTCTCTGAATTGCATCGATTTTGTTAGAAAACGCTATTTGCTTATAACTTGTTCAATAAATAAGTTATGTTACTTTAATCGTGGCACCAGATTGATAATAAGGGTTTACAAATATCCAGGCTAGGAAGAGGAATTTTATGTCAATGTGTGTCGATAAAATACATCCTATATATTGCAGGACGATTTTGTGCGACTTTTTCATTGAATTATCATCAGTACAGTCCGACTCCATGTGCAGAATTATCAGTTTCGGTCAGCTTTGCAGCCGTAAGGTTCATGAAGTATTCTGGGAGCTTTTTAATGTCCATTAACGCCATTTGTTGGACAACTCATTTTCATAATTTGCGTGTGTGATGTTTTCTACCTCTTCGTATTATCAGTGGACTCCTAATTGATTCAAAATAATTTATATTGATGATGTCTTTGTCAAGTGATGTATAGTATTGGTATGCATTGAAACTAGGGAGTTGGCCAAAGGCTGTTTATTGTGTCTTCTATTCATCAATTGGTTGTTCTATTATCGGCAGTCAGGAATCAAGACTGCTTATATTGTCATGCTACGGCCCCAACAGCTCATCATCCAACAGCAAGGAAACACAGGAATATGAGAACCAGATTTGTATAGAGTAGCATTTGTGGCAAAGCACTGGCTTCAGCACGATAAGGGATATAAAATGCCAAAGAATTGCTTCTGACACCATAAGTGAGGACATATAACTGACTAAGCATACTGGTGTTGATAAGAAATTCACATAGAGACTATTTAGACAAAAAGAGTAGCGGGATTGGAGATATACTCGTGGAAGTGGTTTATTGTGTACTTGGGCAATGTGACTTAATGCTTGAGTGCTTGAGTGATTGTGGCTAGTTGTGGTGTGCCCTGCAATTAGTTGCATCAGTATATTAAGCATATTTTGCAAGTTTCACCCGGCTTTTAGTTTAATTTGCGCGTTGTGGTGGTGTTGCTGGTTAAAAGGTTGAGTTGTTTGTAATTAGTGATGATGAATTGCATTGGCAGCAACCACATAACAGAAGTCTTGCAGTAAGCCCCAACACAATAATGTGCTATATTATATAACCTTAGCCATCTATAACGCAAATATCAAGTCATTGCTGATATGCATGAGCTCTTAAACTTGTGCAATGGGCATCGATGGTGCCCATTACAAAAAGAGGACATTAAAGGGACGCTCATTCAAATTCAAACTAATTTTACAACTTTTTATTGTTTCTTAATTAACAGTCCATATAATGTCTCTCACTTACACTTGACAGCAGAGATTCATAAGAACTACAATACTCATACCTAATAACTTTTGCATTCGATCTTTGCGACTTTATGTTAAAAACAGTTGATTGAATGATTTATGTCACCACTGGCCAAAGCTTTGGAGCTTCCACAAAAAGCTGCAAAACCTCTATGGTGTACGTTCCAAGAAACCACACCATGTCACACAATTCACCACATAGATACACAGATGAGTACCCAGTGCACCATTGGTCAACTGCACACAGCAGAGTTATCACAATCAACTCATGGGAACTTGCTGATAAAGTACCTTTTTTTTTTGTGGCAACTTCCAGCCAACACAAATAAACTATATCCTTGAAACACACTTAATCGTTTAACTGAAACATTATCCTCACCACAAAGGCACCGTAGCCGCTCGAAACTACCAAAATTGTTTAATAGTACTCGTGATAGTCACGAAAACAACGATAATTTTTCGCTGCAAAACCTTTTGTTAACGCCAACCGGATATAACGTCACAGTCATCACGTGAGGTTCCCCAAATATCAGCCAGATATAGTCATATATATCTCTGGTACACTACAACGAGATATCAGGCACACCCTAGATTTGTATCACTTTCCGATGCCTGTAATTGCTTTTGGTTGCGTTTTCAAAATTTTCATAAAAATCATTGCAGTGATCGTCACAAAACTTTCCATGTCTATCAGGCTACCGAATGGAAAACTTTAGAGTGCTTGAGATGTTTATATACTATATGGTTGCGGTGTTGGAGGAATAAATACGGAGCTATAAGGCAAACGATGTAAAGGTTTTCAACTTTGGAAACTTTCCATCGGCTAGAACTCGGCTTCCTCAACATTTATCAGAGTTCTAACTGCGCCACACGTTAGTTACAGTCTTGCAAACACACTTCAGTGAGTTAGGTTTATAAGACTGACTTATATACGTCATGTTCAAGTGTATTCGTCCTTGTTTATTTATGGATGGTTTTTCTGTTATTAGAGAAAATAAATTATGTGGTTGCTCCACACAGTGCTTTAGTGACGTTCAGTAAATGTGACAAAGTCTTTCAGTTGAATATGTCCCATTAAACTAATAAAATATTCAATATAAACAGTCAATCACAAGAGAAAATGCCAATAGAATCCACACAGACGAACGCT
>CAYYMF010000183.1:0-2514 GCA_964472755.1 uncultured Chitinophagales bacterium
TCTCTACCTGTGCTCCCGCCACGTCCATGACTTACACTTGGTACCTCTCACTGAACAATGTGGTCCTCACGAATGTTGTCTCCATTAGCAGGGATCCCACGATATATTCACTCCCAGCGTACACTCTCACTGCGGGGAATGTATACAAGGTGACTGTGGAGGCCGTAGTGGCAGCAAGTGCTTCAGCGAGTAGCGCCAAGGCCAGTGCAGTAGCTACCGTCACGGTACCGCGCGGTGCGGTCACTGCGGTGGTGAGTGGTGGATACACGCGCCAAATGCCAGTGGACCAGGTCGTGACCCTAGACGCGTCCAGGTCGACCGACGAGGACTTTGCGAGTGCTGGGTCCAATCTGCGCTTCCAGTGGAGCTGCACACTGGCCAATCTGGCTCTCTACGGCCAGTCCTGTGGCGCTGTCTTGAACAATGTCGCGACCACACAGAGTGTGCTGAGGATCCCCGCCCTGACTTTGAACGCCTCGATGACATATTCCTTCACTGTAGCGGTATCTTCAGTCGATGGACGGCGCAGCTCGGCATCAGTGGCTGTGTCGCTTCTGGCACCCAATAGCGCTTTCACGTCAATAAAGAGCAGCATCACGAAGTTTAATGCAGACACCCAGCTGGTGTTAAACGGTTATGTTCAATCATCTTTCGACACCAGCGCCAAGTGGTCCGCTCTCCAGTCGGGAGGGTCCATACCACTCCAAGCCTTGACCCCCTTGTCCAAGGACCTGTCGGCAGCACTTGTTGTGAATTTGTTCAGTTACCCATTGGTTGCTGCAGTGAATGCATTTAAGCCGGGAAGCACAGTTACATTTCGCCTATCTGCCTCCCCACAAGTGGCTATTCCTGGTGTGGCTACCAGTTACAGTGAAATTTCTCTTCTGGTAAACTCGCCACCAACAGGAGGTGCCCTGACTGTCGACCCAACAGACGGTATTGCTCTCTCTACGAACTTTGAGTTTCTGTCTTCTGGTTGGACTGACGACATCGAGGACTACCCGCTCGCGTATGATTTCTCATACGTTATGGTTGAGTCCCAGCCAGCCCTGAACCTTCAGTCACGAAGTCCTCTGAATACAGCAAGCACTAATCTACCGGCTGGATTGCAGTCGAGGGGGTATCGGTTGCGTGTGATTGGTATTGTGTATGATGCGTTGCTTTCAGCGGCGCCGTCGAATCAGAGCATCACTGTACGCAACAGTCCAAGCCTACAGGTAGATTCATACCTCACAAACAGCCTGAACTCGGCCCTGTCGTCGAGCAACAAGGATTTAGCTTTCCAAGCGGTGAACAACGTTGCATCCACAGTAAACGTTGTGAACTGCTCGGCGACCAGCGCTGAGTACTGTCTGTCGCTCAACCGCGGGTCGTGCTACTCCGTCCCGAACACATGTGCGTCGTGTCTCACAAACTACACGGGCATTGTTGGCGACTCCAACACGAAATGTGTGGATGCGTCTCTTCCGCCACCCACACTCTGCACATCGAACGACGAGTGCCTGCTCGGTCTGTGCAAGGACAACAAGTGCGTTGCTCCACCGAAGGTATGTCCTTCATCGGTAGCAAGCACACCTTGCTCAGGCCACGGTACATGCGTCGCAGTGGACAAATCGAATAGAGTGCTTACCACGGAGTGTCTAGTGGACAATGTGTTCTGTTCTGCCGTGTGTCACTGCGATGCGGGATATGGAGCCAGCGACTGCTCACTTGACCCACAACAAAGCATTGCTAGAGATTCCAGCCGAGCTCTGCTGGGCCAGTCGATCATTCGCATTAGAGATTCGTCGAACCCATCGCCACAGCTCCTCGACAGCCTGGTTGCGAGTCTTCTGGTCGCCTACAGCCCCGCTGAGATCGTCTCTCGCAATACCAGTAATGACTTCCAGGACGCATTGACTGCAATCGCAGACCTGGTCGCAGATGGGTATTTGAGAGGCGCTGCGCCCGAGACACGCAATTTCTTAGCTACGATTACATCGCGGTTTGTTGCACCACCTAGTGATATGATTTCTACTGCAGTTGTCGATAATGCAGTGCACAGTCTCGCACAAGGAGTGTTGGACTCGATGGTGGGCGGCCAAGACCCTGTCAGCTTGATCTCGGACAATGTACGTATGCTGGTCAGTCGCATACTGACCACTGAGATCGGTGGAACCGGTCTGTCTCCGCCACTGACTGAATCCGAACGCGCTTATGGCGTTCTGGCACCGAAGATTGACATTGCAGGTGACGCGACAGCGGCGTGTGACGGTGGCAACGGTTACAGCCAGCTGTCAGTCATGTCATGGGGGACAGCACCCTATGAGAAGTCAGACAACTTGACGACACCACTGCTACGGTTCTCTAGTACGCGTGACAATCTCGACGACGAAGACATTGATGACGCAGAAGTCAGTGAGCGCCGTCAGCGAAGACTGGCAAACCATCGCGACATCCCTCTGTCGTTCACCCCAGCATACTTCGTGACGTTGCAGTTCACAGAGAAGAAGAACTTCAACTTCAGCATTGACT